>NZ_JBBWUA010000019.1:0-62700 GCF_038181555.1 Desulfitobacterium sp. THU1
ATCGAGTCATAAAAGCTGATAATTTAACATATTTTTGAGCACTTTTCTTTCACCCAATGGGTGAAAGCTGAATTTCGAAGGAACGCATATTTATCAAGGCTTTGATTATGCTTTTTGAAGTACTGACGTAGAATCTAGGTGATAAACAAAGGATAAGAAAAAGATGCTCTGCACTTGATTGCCCGTGACTTCATTTAATTGGGTCACGAGTTCGCTCTTCAGGTCCTCGCGCACCTCAGGTTGCATATCCTGTAAGGACTTGCTGGAAAGCACGGTATTAATGCGATCCCTGATAAAGGCATCCTTGGCCAAAATCGGCTCTTCCGATTTTGCATTCATACCTTCGATAGCAATAGTCGTCTTCAAAAAAGCCCCGCCGCGGAGATTCACAGTAAACTCCCCGATAGGTATCACTGGACCTTCCTTCATCTCTACCACTTGTTGAGTGGGGCCTTCATCAAAAAATATCTTTTGGACCCCTATGGTTCCTATAACTCCTATCGTTGAGCCTAGGAATCCCGCCAGGAAAAGTGTAATCAGTGTTCGCTGGTTCATTCTTTTGGTATCTCCCCTTCCCGAAATAGCGGATGACAAAATCTCTTATATTCCGCAACTTTGCGAATCAGTTCATCAGTAGATTCAACAACCACATATTTATTTCCTCCCGTTAAGGTAATAACCGTATCCGGGGTTGCTTCCATAGTTTCGATAAGATCCGAATTAATAACTAGCTTTTTACCATTAAGGCGCGTGACTTCAATCATGAGCTGTTCCTCCGTCCAAAAATGATTTGGCCTGCTTCGTCAAGGACGGCTTGCTCACGGCGTTGTTCCTTAAGGTTAAATACTAATCTTTTCTTTTCTTTTAGCTTTTTTAGCTTTTCCCTATCTTGATGAGCTTCCAGAAGCCTTACCCGTTGTCTTTCTACAACACCCTCCTGTTGGAGAGCCTCCTTCTCCCGTTGCCGTAGGAGTTCCAGTTGCTTCTGCGTAAAGGTCTGCCACAGCCCCAGATCCTGTGGGGAGCTTTGGCAGGCATCTTTCTGACCTTCTAGGGCAAACTGCCAAACTCGTTCTTGCTCTTGGGAAGCCTCTTGAAGCTGGAAGAGCTTTTGAGTTTCATGAGCCAAACGTCTTTGCTGCTCTTCGAGGCTACGTTTAGAAAGACTTAAGGCTGCTTCGAGACGGAATTTGAATCTGGGCACTCAGGTACCCTCCTTTTCTGCAAGTCATCACTGCAAAGCCAACTTGAGCTGTTCAATCATTTCGTCGAAGGTGGCCATCTCTTCTACATCTTGGCGGAGGAAGCGATTGATACCTTCGATATGTTGGATAGCGTCATCAATGCGAGGATTGCTCCCGGTCACGTAGGCTCCGATGTCGATCAAATCTTTGGCGTCATTGTAGACGGCCAGATGCTCCCGGAGTTTTCCAGCAAGGTCTTTATGCTCTGGTGAAACAATATCATTCATCACCCGGCTGACGGATTGTAGAGTGTCTATGGCCGGATAATGGTTTTGCATCGCTAATTCTCGGGTTAAGACAATGTGTCCATCGAGGATCCCTCGGACAGAGTCGGCGATGGGTTCGTTGTGATCATCCCCATCCACAAGTACTGTGTAGATTCCTGTGATACTGCCACGCTCGCTCATCCCCGAGCGTTCCAATAGCTTGGGTAAGAGCGCAAAAACCGATGGTGGGTAGCCACGAGTTGCCGGTGGTTCACCGGTGGTTAGCCCCACTTCCCGTTGAGCCATGGCGAAACGCGTCACGGAATCCATCATTAAGAGTACGTCCTGCCCTTGATCACGAAAGTATTCGGCGATGGCAGTCGCGGTGAAGGCTGCTTTTAAGCGTACCAAAGCCGGTTGATCTGAGGTCGCTACCACCAGCACCGAACGCTCTAAGCCTGCTTCGCCCAGATCCTTCTCGATAAAGTCGCGAAGCTCCCGGCCACGTTCCCCAACCAGAGCAATTACATTCACACTGGCGGTAGTATTTCGAGCCATCATCCCCAGTAAGGTGCTTTTTCCAACTCCGGACCCGGCAAAAATCCCTAACCTCTGTCCTCTACCGAGGGTCAAAAGACCATCTACTGTTCTCACCCCTACGCTTAGATAGTCACGGATGCGGGGGCGCTGAAAAGCATTGGGTGGAGCATTTTGCAAAGGATAATCTCGGTTGGTAAATAAGGGTCGACCGTCCAAGGGCTGTCCGAGACCATCAATGATGCGGCCAAGAAGTGCCGACCCGACCCCGACTTTAAGCTTATGCTGTTGAGGGACGACTCGATCACCTGGAGAAATTCCCTCCAGCTCGGCCAAGGGCATCAGCAAGGTCGTAGAATTGCGAAATCCCACCACCTCAGCCGGAATTTCTTGGCCGTGCTGGGTATGGATCTTGCAGTATTCTCCCACACTTGCTCGAGGACCATCGGATTCAATCATGAGTCCAACGATTTTAGCCACTCGACCATGTGATACAATCAAATCCAAATCGCCAATCTTGTCAACCAGGTTAGGCCAATCGGTCATGCCTGAGCTCCTCTCTTAGGAGTTGTTCACAGCGATCTAGCTGTGCCTCCACACGAGCATCAAAAATACCTTCCGAGCATTCGAGGAAACAATCCCCGGCGGCCAGGGTTTGGTCTTCTAACAAGGGGATACTAATATCTTCTGCTGATTGAGTAAGCCATGCGTAGTCTGCCAAGGAAACATGAAGCTTCCATCCCTCGCGCTCTTCAGGGAGTAAGGATAGGGCACGAATTCGTTGTAATAAGTACTCGGGATGCGCTTGGATTTGGACCCTCAGAATCCGCTCCGCAACCCTCAAGGCTAGCTGAAGCATAGTTTCATCCACTTTACTCCATTCCTCTTGGGCAGCCTTTTGAGCAAGGCCAAGAATCTTTTGGGCTTCGGACTTGATTAACTCAGCTTCACTTGTCCCCTGAACTCTGCCTTCCTCTAGTCCTTGAGCTAAACCTTGGGCATGTCCTTCTTGGTACGCTTCTTGGGAGACTTCCTCATGAAGCTTTTTAGCAAAATCTTCTGCTTCAACACGAGCTTTTTCTAGGAGATCAGCAGCTTCCTTTTTAGCTTGCTCTAGAGCTAACAAGGCCTCAGCATGCTTTTGTTCAGCCTCAGCGATGATTTTCTCGGCTTGCGCCTGAGCCTCTTGAAGTTGACGGTTTGCACCCTCTTCAATTTCTTCAGTTTGCTCAACTTCTTCAACCCTATTGATCGATAGAGGCTGAAAGTGTTCTTCTTGGGTAAAGCTATTTTTTTGGTTCTTGAGTAGGGATAGATTCTTACCTAGTAATTGCAATTCCTCAGTTTGTTCAACCACACAGGGGTCACTGAATGCTACGGCATTGCATTTAACCACTCGAGCCCTAATATATGATCTCATCACTGCCACCTCTCGAAATGACGATTGCACCAGTTTCTTCCAGTCGACGAATTACTTTAACAATACGTTGCTGTGCTTCTTCGACATCTCTCAAGCGGACAGGCCCCATGAACTCCATATCTTCGCGTAAGTTTTGTGATGCTCGGGCAGACATGTTGGCCATGATTTTTTGAGCCACTTCCGGATTAGAGCCTTTGAGTGAGAGGGCCATATCCTTCATATCTACTTCACGCAGCACCAGCTGTATGCCTCGGTCATCCAGCATAACGATATCTTCGAAAACAAACATCTGCCGTTTAACCTGTTCAGCCAATTCCGGATCATCCACTTCTAAGGTCTCCATGACAACTTTTAAGGTGCCTGGATCACTGCGGTTAAGAATATCGACCACACTTTGGATGCCTCCAGATGAGGTGTAATCCGCGGGAGCCAAGCTGGAGATTTTTCTTTCTAGTATCTTCTCAATCTCTTTTAAAACATCAGGGCTTGTTCTACCCATTAATGCAATCCGTTTCGTCACATCAGCTTGTCGTTCCTGAGGCAAGCTCGAGAGGAGAATAGCCGCTTTATCTGCAGGCAAGTGGGTCATGATTAAGGCAATAGTTTGAGGATGCTCCCCTTGAATAAAAGAAAGCAATTGTTTTGGGTCAGTACGTCGCACTAGATCAAAGGGGCGCATTTTCAAAGAAGTAGAAAGACGGGTGATAATCTCAAAAGCCCGTTGTTCACCTAGCGCTCTCTCTAAAACATCCCGTGCGTAATCGATACCCCCCTGAGAAATATAATCATTAGCCACACACATCTGGTAAAATTCATCGACAACCGCATCCCGCTGTTCCGAAGAAATCTTGCGCACATTAGCCATCTCTAAGGTCAATTGCTCAATCTCCGCCTCAGTTAAGTGCTGAACGACCTTCGCAGACCGTTCAGACCCTAAGGAAATCATCAATATAGCTGTCTTCTGAATTCCGGTAAGCTGCTGGCTCATGTTACTTTTCCTCCGCTAGCCATGTTTTAACAAGACGCGCCACTTCATCGGGATTGCTCTGGGCATAGGTATCCACAGCTTCTTTAATCTTTTGGCGCTCAATTTCTTCGGCAGTTTTTTGTTTTGACTGTGCAAGCTTAAGCTCGGCTTCCCGCTCAGCCTCCTGTTGGGAAAGCAGAAGCTCTTCAGCTGCCGCTAGTGGCACAGGCTGAAGCTCTTGACCGAGGCCCAAAGTTCCTGCGTCTTGCTTGCGTTTGGATCGCATACGGAAAAGAACAAATAAGAAAGCTAGTGCTAATAGGGCACCTACTCCCCATTCGATATAAGTACGCATCTGCTCTTTACGGGCTGCTTCTGCCATGGCTTGTTCTTGTTCTAAGGCACCTGTTTTATCAAAAGGTAAAGCCGCTACCTGAATTTCATCTCCTCGTTCTAGAACGATTCCGGCTGCTGAACCTACGATAGCCTTAATTTGATCTACCTGATCTTCACTTATGGTGTCGGCATCCAGCATTACTGAGACAGAAAGACGCTTAATATCCCCTTGATTCTTAACCCGTTGTTCTTGGGTGCTGTCGACCTGGTGGTTAATGGTGTCACTGGTGCTTTCCGATGTTGAGGTTGCACCCTGTCCATCCGGAGCGATATAACCCGGGACATTTGTATTAACCCCTGGGGCTGTTCCACCCGCAGAAGTATTCGTCGTGTTCTCCGTTGTATGTGCCTCACTGAGCACTGCACCCGGTCCATGGACCACTGAGTCCGTCTTAACTTCATCGAAATCTAAGGTCGCATTGGCTCGGACTACCGTCTTCCCGGGGCTAAACACCTTATCTAACATGCTTTGCACGGATTTGCGAATATTCTCTTCAGTAAGCTGCTTCAACTGAATCTGGGTAGCTGTCATTTTTCCTGGTAATTTATCTTCACTTAGCACGTCAGAAAGGACATTCCCATTAGAATCCACGATAGTCACGTTCTCCAGCTTAAGTCCTTCCACTGAAGCAGATAATAGATTAGCAATCCCTCGAATCTGCTCCTCAGTGATAGGCTCACCTTCCTTAAGGGTAAGAGTAACAGCTGCCGTAGTTTCCTCCTGCTGCTCTACAAAAAGGGTCGGCTCTGGTATTGCTAAATGCACTCGAGCAGCTTGGACGCTACTTAGGGTCTTTAAAGTTGTCTCGAGCTCAGTTTGTAACCCTAAATTATAACGCAATCTGCGGTCAGATTCTGTCTCTCCGACGCGCATCTCGTTAAGGCTTTCACTCCAACTGAATTGACTTCCTTTCGGCAAACCAGAATTGGCCAGCTCCAGTCGAATCGCTGCTGCCTCTTTTTCAGGGACCAAGATAGAAGAACCATTGTTACCTAATTTGTAATCAGCTTTTAATGCCTTTAATTCAGTCGTAATCTCTCCGGCCTCTACATCAGACAGTTCCGTAAAGATTGGCACATAATTAGGATTACTTGCCCAATAGAGCAAGGAGATGAGCGCAATAGCAACTGCCAGAGGAGCGGCGATAGTAACAACCTTTTGTAGGCGAGAGAGTTTGCCCCAAAATGCTTGTACGGATGATTTAATTTCAGCCCACGAAAAATTCAAAGGTATCGCTCCTCTTTCTGTATCTACTCATATTTTTTACAAGATAACCCCTAAAACTGATTCAAGAAACCGTATCTACCTATGTACTCATAATTAAATCTGCATTCTCATGACTTCATGATAAGCATCCAACACTTTGTTACGCATTTCTACAGTTAAGGATAAGGAAAGACTGGCTTTTTCCATGGCAATGACTGCTGTGTGGAGGTCTTGGATCTGACCTGTGGCTAGTCCGAAACTAGCTACATCCGCTTCCTTCTGAAGGGCATCGACCTTCTGTAAAGCATCATTCAAGAATTGACCAAAATCTGCACCGACTTTGCCTGCTCCCACATCACCTAACTTCTCTTGATTCCCCTGGGTATTTATCCCCTGAATTGAATTCAGATTAGGTGTCAAAAGCATCGGGTTCAACGGAGCGATTGGATTAATTGCCATTTAATATATTACCTCCCTATTTCCAAAGCTTTGCTCATCATCGACTTAGAAGCATTCATCGCCGTAACATTCGCTTCATAAGCCCGTGAGGCTGATATCATATCCACCATTTCGGTGACGATATTGACATTAGGTAATCGTACATAACCAGCAGGAAGCCCTGCTTCGGGAGTCTGGGCTGCATCAGGAGAATCCGGGTTGTACTCCAAACGGAATGCAGCAGGATCTTCTGCAATGGCTTGAACATCCACCCCATTGCCTGTTTTACCACGGGTGGCAAGTCCTGCTGTTAGGGCTGTGGAATTCACTCGTTTCCCCTGCAAGGCCTGATTTAGCGTTTCAGCAAAGCTAAATTGAGGTTCTCTCGCTTTAAATACAACGACTTGGCGTTGGTATGGAATAGGGTTCCCCCCTGGAGTAACCTCTCCTGTCCGGGTGGTATTGATATTTGCAATATTATTGGATATGACATCAAGGCGCAACCGCTGAGCAGTCAAGCCCGAGGCGCTGGTATCCATTGATCCAAAAATACTCATGGTTGTTACCTCCTTTGCACACATTCAACTATTGTTCGAGCAATCTCCCCTAAGGGAACAACCCGATTGGCTAATCCCGCATCAACAATCGCTCGCGGCATACCATAAACCACACAGGTCTCTTCAGCCTCGGCAATGGCGAAGCCCTCTCGTTCTTTAATCTCTTTCATCCCTTTAAGTCCATCATTGCCCATGCCAGTCATGACCACCCCTAAGCTCCCCTTACCTACTTCCTTAGCCAAGGATAAAAACATAACATCCACCGAAGGATGGTAAAGGGTGGTTATCGGAGATTCATCACCGATATGGAGATGGAGCTGGGTGCCCCGTCTCTGAACCTGCATCTGTTTACCGGCAGGGGCAACATAGATAGTTCCAGCCTTTAAAGCCTCACCATGAACTCCTTCGCGGATATGAAGCGGAGACATGCCGTTGAGGCGTTGGGCCAAAGGCGCCGTAAAGCCGGGTGGCATATGTTGAGCTACGAGTACGGGAACCGGAAAATTAGCCGGGAGTTGTGTCAAAACAGCTTGGAGGGCCGAGGGTCCTCCAGTAGAGGTCCCAATCGCTACGATCTCAATCGGGTGCTTAGGCGTGGATTCCCCCCGCTCTAAGGAATGTTTCTTGGCTATGGTAGCGGAGCCGGGCCGCAGAGCAGGCTCCGGTGCATTTACCGTTGAAGTCGGCCGAGTTCCGGTACC
Organism: Desulfitobacterium sp. THU1; assembly: GCF_038181555.1. Classification (NCBI taxonomy): domain Bacteria; kingdom Bacillati; phylum Bacillota; class Clostridia; order Eubacteriales; family Desulfitobacteriaceae; genus Desulfitobacterium; species Desulfitobacterium sp. THU1. The sequence continues at coordinate 7,674 of NZ_JBBWUA010000019.1, forward strand.
TATTATTGATCGGCTTACCCCTTTTTTAGCTAATCGATTAGGATCCACTTGGGCTGCCGCTTTGACTTTGTCGATCAGATCCCGAGCCAATGCCTGCACATCTCCGGGTCCACCGGAAGGCTTAGTCACCACTTCAAAGGCTCCCGCCTCCAAAGCTTTCAGGCTGGCTTGGGCTCCCTCTGTAGTCAAAGCGCTTAGAATAATAACCGGTGTCGGTTGCCAACGCATAATCTCCCCTAGTGCTTGTTGGCCGTCGATGACCGGCATCTCAATATCCATAGTCACCACCTGAGGGCGGAGAGCTTGAAGCTTTTCAATACCTTCGCGACCGTCTCTGGCTGTATCTAAGACCTTAATTTCTGGATCTTGGCTTAATATTTTCTGGAGTGTGAGACGCATGAAGGGGGAGTCATCCACAATCAGAACTGTGATTGGGGAATTAGGCCGATTCATGGTTCATCTCACCACCCATGATGTTATCGAGATTGAGAAGTATGAGTAAACGCTCTCCAATCTTGCCCACACCACGGATAAAATGAGAATCCATCCCTAAGGCCACTGGCGGTGGTGGTTCAATCGATTCGGCATCCAAACGTAGTACTTCCGTGACTGCATCCACCCGGATACCAAAGACTTTATTCTGTACTTGGAGCACAATAATCCGGCTCAAATCACTCTCTTCCACACGCTCCATACCAAAACGAGTGCGCAGACTGACGACAGGAATAACATTACCCCGCAGATTAATAACACCTTCTACATAGTCCGGAGCTTTAGGAACCCTTGTAATGGGAGGGATACGGATAATTTCTTGGACAAGCATGATGTCCACCCCAAATTCCTCAGTGCCGAGACCGAAAGTAACTAATTGTTCTTCTGCCATTTTTTTGCCCTCCTTTTATATTAACCTCTTCTGGTCACTAGTATATCTTGAATTAAGCTACCAATATCGAGAATCAGAGTTACTTTACCATCACCTAAGATAGTAGCCCCGGCAATCCCGGGCAGATTATTAAGGTACTCTCCTAAAGATTTTATGACTACCTCTTGTTGTCCGCGCAATCCATCGACGATCAGACCCAAGGCCTTATCACCTAAGCCTACGACAACAACAAAAACTTCTTCCGGCTCAACCTCTGCCGGGGGAAGCTCGAATTTTTCACGTAGAGAAATCAAGGGTAAGGTATTGCCACGAAGCTGTACCATAGGTATGCCGCCCACATTCTTGATTTCCTTTTGCTCGACCAGCAGGGTCTCCAGCACAGATGAGAGTGGAACAGCATAGATCTCTGTACCAGCTTCAACCAGTAGGGCTTGGATAATGGCCAAGGTCAGGGGTAGGCGTATGGTAAAGGTTGTCCCTTCGCCGGCTCGTGTGGTAATGTCAATCATACCGCCCAGATTATTCAAGGCTTTCTTAACAACATCCATGCCCACTCCCCGTCCGGAGATATCCGTGACTTGGTCCGCTGTGCTAAAGCCTGGCAAGAAAATTAGATTAGCGATATCTCGATCCGAGAGGCCTTCTCTTTCTCCGACCAGCCCTTTGCTCAGTGCTTTTTCGTAGATTCTATTGAGATCAAGGCCCTTGCCGTCATCTGAGATGAGAATAGCGATATGGTTTCCTTCATGATACGCATCAAGGGTAATGGTTCCCAACTCTGGCTTGCCTGCAGCACGACGCTCTTCGGGGGATTCAATGCCATGATCGACAGAGTTACGGATTAGATGCATGAGAGGATCGCCAATCACTTCCACGACCGTCTTATCTAATTCTGTATCTTCACCCTTGAGGACCAGTTCGATTTCTTTTTCAGTTTTGCGTGATAGATCTCGCACCAGGCGCGGAAAGCGGCTGAATACAGTGCCAATCGGAACCATACGCAAACGCATGGCGCTTTCTTGTAAATCACTCATAAGACGCCCTAAATACACCGTCGTCTCATTTAAGTTATTGACCATGGCATCCATGTGATATTGTTCTTTTAAATCCTGGCCAATTTGAACTAAACGAGTCCGGGTAATGACCATCTCCCCGACCAAATTAATCAAGTTATCCATGCGAACGGTATCGACTCGAATCGTATGGACTTGATTACTTCCTTCACTTGCACCATTATTAGCATTCCCTGCCACAGGCTTTGCGGGAGATGAAGGTACAGCCTTTACCGCGACTGGTTGTGCAGGTTTGATTCCTTGCTTCAGTTGCTCAGTATCAAAAGGTGCTTCTGCACCTTCTAATACTTCGGCATGTACTGCTGCTGCCACTTGGTTAGTGACGAGTGGAGTCCCGGTTGTAGTACCGGAATAGGGGTGGATGACAACCTCAGCTATCTCCGATACGGCTAATAGCTCTTCCCGAATCTCCTCAGGCGAATCATCGGAGAGGATCAGCAGGGCAAACTCATCCTGGTTGCCCACTTCAAGGTCTTCCACACTGGGGATCATTTTAACGACCTTTCCCACATTCTCCATGCGTTGTACAGCCATGACTGCTCGCACAGCCTTCATCAATGTATTGGGAGCGAATTTTATGACCGCTTGGTAGATGCCATGTCCTAAACCCTGGGCATCTTGAACTTGGTCACGAACTTCTTCTGTTAGTTGGAAATCGATCGGTGTATATTCAGAAGGTGTAGAGGGCGCTTCACTATGTACAGGAGCTTCAATAGTCTTGGCCGGTACAGGAGCTTCACCCCTCATGAGGGCATTCATTTCATCGACCACATCTTGAAATTCAACGTTTATTTCTACTCGCTGCTCGACTTGTCTTAACATTTCTTTCACTCGATCAGTAACCGCTAATAAAATATCGACCATGGGAAGAGACACTTCCATCTTCCCTTGACGCAACCGATCGAGTAAATCCTCGGCTGAGTGGGTTAAGGCTACAATGGACGTAAAACCCATGGTCCCGGATGCCCCTTTTAAACTATGTGCTGATCGAAATAAGTCATTAATTAGACCGACATTATTGCCTTCCTTTTCTAGTTGCAACAATCCAGCAGCAAGCTTTTCGACTTGTTCCTGCGAGTCGAGGAGATAGAATTCCAAAAACTCTCCCAAATCGACACCCATATTTTGATTGTCCTCTTGGCTCATATCCAGTTCCACCCCTAACTTTTGCTTTTTGATAGATTTATAAAAATTAAAGACCTTTTATTATGTAATCGATGAAACCCTTGAGTTCATAGTATCTTTGAGTAATTCGCCATTTATTTTATAATTCCTCCAAGCAAAGAGTTGTTAACATAAGTTTGATGCTTCTAGTTACTTTTACCTAATCATACTAACATCTTCGCAATCCCTGTGTAAATACAACAATCTGACAAATTCTGTATTTACGAGTCCTTTTTTTACAGGACTTTTGTCCTATCTTTTATCCATTCTTGATTCTGATATTATCTGCCCTTGGTATATAAAAAATAAGAAGCATCAAAAAAACACTTCAACAAATAGCTTGAAGTGTTTCCTTAATGCTTATGGAATGTATCCTAAACTCGTTGATCCACAAATAACCCGGCTTCATTGGTAAGATTGTGGAGGAGCTCTAAGACCCATCTTGGCGAGGTCTCCTTAAGGACCTTTTCTGAATCCTGATCAACAATTCGGACGAGGATCTCTTCCGAATTCTCCTCTTCATGGAGATCAAAACGCATTCCCTTGTTGATTAGATTCATAAAGCGGTTTAGCTTATCTAGAGCCTTCTCCACTTCTTCTCTGGGAATGTCTTCCCGAGCATCAGGGATCTCATTTTTCCGTTCCACAACCGGTCGCGCAAAATCTTGGGATCGTTCCAACTTTTGACCAGCATAAGCATCCACGGGCATGATGGTCTTCTGATTATTGGGTTGAATTGGCTCGATGGTGAACATCGCAAATTCCTCCTTTAGCGCTCCCAGTTTCTGCTTGCTGTAGAATACTGATTTCCACCCGAGTAGGCATCCGCTACTTGTTGGTGGTGTTTCACCTTGCTATGCGTCCCTTGAAAATGATTCATCAGGACTTGATTCTCACTCAAAATCTGTGTCTGTAGTTTCTTTCCGTCAGGGGAAGAGAGATAACCATCGTCCGGTGCCTCTTCGATAAGAGCCTGCAACCGCTCCCGCTGATTCATCAGCTCATAAAACAGCTCCATATCTTGGCGGTCGAGGAACTTAAGCATTTCCTTAGTGAGGAAAAGGTAGTCTTGCCATAATTCAAGCGCTGTTTTATTGATCATACCTTTATCCTCTCTCCCTCCAGATTACAACCCTCATCGTACGGCCAGCTTGCTTTGTTGAGCTAGCTTCATAGCCTCTTGCCAGGTATTGCGCATTTCCTCTAAGATTGTCTTGGCGTTGTTCAGTTGCTGAACATCCTTCTTAATATTGCCTTCTATTAAGCAATTCTCGATATATTCATAGAGTGCTGCCCAATTCTGTGAGAGTTCATAATTCATATCTAGCGTCACCATGAACTCACGAACGATAGCCTGCACTCGCAAATTGGCCTTGTGGGACTTTTCTGTTTCACCTTTTTCTAATGCTAGAATGCTTTCAGCTAAGAATCGCAGTGCTCCATTATATAGAAGTAAGGTCAGCTGCTCCGGTGGTGCGGTCATAATCTGTTGATTCTTATAGGCTGCAGCCATTTGGGAATTTAACATATTTATTTCACTTCCACTTTCAATTACTATGTTAGAAAATCATCTTATGTTATTAACCTAATGTCGCACTCTTAGATTAAGACCTAGTTGCTAGGAGTGAACATATTCGCCAACCAACTGCTTTGTTGACTTAAATTGCTTAAGGCCTTTTCCATAGCATCGAACTGCTTATAGTATCTTTCTTCCATTTGACTAAGACGATCGTTCATGCGGTTCAAACTATCTTCATAATCCTTGATTTGTCTGGCCAGAGTGCTTTCTGTGTCACCTTTGGTGGTACCAACGATTCCGGCAGTTTCCTTAATGCTATCCAAGGATAATTTCAGCGTATCATAGAAACGCACTGCTACCCCTTGAGAATTCCGATCTTCTCCGGTTGAGCCGAATAGTTTATTGATAATATCAGGATCAGCTTCCAAGGCTTCCTTCAACTTTGTTTCATTAATATTAAGTTTGCCGCCTTCAGTATAATTCCCTGTGGTCACACCGATAGAAGCCAAGGAATTATATTTGCCGGCAATTCCACTGACCGGAGTCGAGACATCACTACGCAACTTATAAAGGAGGGATTGGAGGGTGGAATCATTGCGCAAAAGCCCGCTTTTCGCCATGTCTTCCCACTTGGTAATTTCTGAGTCACTTAAATCACTCTTCATCGCATCTGTTAAAGGCATATAACTTTTGTTTTTTGCTTCTTTAAGTTCACCTTCGACTGATTCAAGTAAGCTATTGTACTTTTCAACGAAATCCTTTACAGCCGAAATCGCTTTATCATTGTCAGCGGAGACGTTCAGGTTCGCAATTCCCTCCGACTTCAGATTATAGGTAACGCCGAAGGCTGTGAAGGTATTGCTCGATTGCTCGAAATCAATACCATCGATTTTGACTTTAGCATTCTGACCAGCATCGAAAACATTTAGCTTCAATTTATCTTGAATGAATCCTACTCCGATAGAATCTGTCGTGCCCGTAAAATTAATAGCTACATCAGCACCAGAACCCGTGGTGCTCATATTAAAGCGATCGAGAGTCGCATCGTAAGTTGCTTTTATCCCCAAACCAGAATTATTGATACTGCTCACAAAATCATAGATACTCTTATCAGCATCAACTTCGATGGTCTTTGCTCCGGTGCCATCACTACGGTCACTAAGCACAATATTAAATTTAGTTCCTGCAGTTAAACCAAACTGGGAAACTAGAGTATCTTTGCTGTCCCCAACAGTAATCTTAGCTGTGCTGGTCGCTTTTGCCCCCTGAGCTAATTGGGATACATCAACACTATGGCTCACATTAGCCGCGTCAGAATTCGCAGTAGCCGTTATAATGCTTTCTGAAGATGAAACAACCGACTTTGGGTTCGTTGTACTTGAAAGCCGATAGTTAAAGGCTGTGGTATTGCGGAAGGTCTGGATCGAATTATACATGGTATTATAATCAGCTTTTTTCCACTCGAGCTGAGTTTTCTTCTGCCAGAGTTTATCATGTTGCTCTCGGCGTGCAGACATAATGTCCTTGACCAATTGATCTACATCCATGCCCGATCCGCTTAGCCCATAAGTACGTATTGACATTAAAATACCCCCTTGTTACAAGTGACAGATGTAATCGTCGATTCTTCTTATTGAAATCTATAGATCATAATAATCATATTTAGTTCTTAAATTAGACTCTATATTGTTTATATCGGATAAATCATTGAGATACTTTAGGACTTTCGGGCAAATTTTCTATAAGGATGTTTAACAGAGTATTTGAAATTCGGCACCAGTGCCGAATTTCAAATACTCTGTTTGAGTTCCACCAAAAGACCGCTGAACCCAATGTGGATATTGGTTCAGCGGTCTGATGACTCCTTATCATGCTAGAATATCAATATTACTCCCCAAATGCGGGTTCACTGATAGCTCGTTCGCTGCTGACATGCCCTCAATCAGTGTTGCCAGCGAGTTACTTTGTTCGCTCGCCATATCCATGGTCATTTTCATAACTGATATTGATGCTTGCTGTTGGATTTTCGCTTGATTCATAACAACCGACATTGCTGCTATATCCATCTGGATGCCTCCTTCTATGATCTATACATTCGTAATCTTCATCTGATTATTAGACTTAACAAAGCTCTTGATGCATTCAATCATATAATCCAGCATCGCTTGCGTCATTCCCGGATATACTCCTATCCAAAAGCTATGCTTCATAACATAATTTGTATTGGATAAGTTACCCATTTGCCTATATCCTTTTTTCTGCTTCCTTAGCTTGTCAAAACAAGGATGCATGATGAGATTTCCAGCAAACAACATGCGGGTTTGAATGTTACTTTCCTCTAAGTACTTTACAATTTCATCTCTGCTAAAGCTTGCTTCTTCTTTAACACCTATTAAAAAACCAAACCAACTTGGTTGCGAATTTTCATTTGCTTCTGGAAAAATCAGCACATCTCCAAGCTCTATAAGTTCTTTTTTCAAATAATCCCAGTTCTTTATTCTTGCTTGGATGAAGCCTTCCAGCTTTTCAAGCTGCGCGCAACCTATAGCCGCTTGTAGATCGGTAATTTTAAGATTATAACCAAAATGCGAATAGACATATTTATGATCGTAACCATGTGGAAGCTCCCCATGTTGACCCTCAAACCTATTGCCGCACTTGTTATCAACACCCGATGGGCAGGAACAATCGCGTCCCCAGTCTCTTAACGATAAAACTATCTTAGCCAATAAGGGATTATCTGTATATACAGCGCCGCCTTCCCCCATAGTCATATGATGAGGCGGGTAAAAGCTGGATGTCCCAATATCACCTATAGTTCCCGTATAGCGCCACTTTCCGTCAACATGATACTTTGAACCTAAAGCATCACAGTTATCTTCAATAAGCCATAGGTTATGCTTATCACATATACTCTTAATCTCGAATAAATCAAAAGGATTTCCTAAGGTATGGGCAATCATTATAGCCTTTGTCTTGTCTGTTATTGCTTTTTCTACCTGATTGCTATCAATATTATACTGGGGTATCGTTATATCAACAAATACAGGAATAGCCCCATACTGAATAATAGGGGCTACAGTGGTCGGAAATCCCGCCGCAACAGTTATGACCTCATCGCCGGGCAGAATACTCCTATCTCCTAATAAGGGTGAAGTAAGTGCCATGAAGGCTAATAAATTAGCACTTGAACCAGAATTACAAGTGTAACAGTATTTTATACCCAAAAAAATGGCCAGTCTTTCTTCAAACCTCTTTGTATATCTACCGGAGGTTAGCCAAAACTCCAAACTAGCATCAATTAGGTTTAAAATCTCCTTTTCATCGTAAACTCTTCCCGCATAGTTTACCTTTTCATTTGTACGGCGTAACTTGTCTTCATCATATTTGGCCTTATAGTATTCCTCTGCTAGTTTCATTATTTCTTGTTTTAATTGATTACTATTTTTCAAAGCCTTAATCTCCTACTTAATCATCCATAAATACCAATGGCAATTATATCCTTGTACGATCCTATCTGCGCTTGAGTTATTAAGCATTTTAATTTCATTATCACTTTTAACACATATGGCAAGGGTTCCACCACTATTAAGCTTCCTCTTTAGCTTTCCTAGACTATCAGGCATTTCTAAAGTGCTTTCAGCATTTTCCTCTAGTAAAATATAGTCAAAAGAAGTATGGCCGAAAACATCAGCGATTACATCATCAACACATTCAACATAATCACCGTAAACCTTCATATCTGGAACATACCGTTCATCATCTGTTAAATAATATAGGATGACCTCTTGATTACCTGCTTCTTTATGCATTGTTTTTATTTTGAGTGGATTTGATCCAAACCCTGAGTTGATACCCAAAACATTGACTAGTCCCTTTGACTTAATATTTAATGCTTCAATTAAACTCATATCAAAGCAAAATCCAGTACCCCAAGCATCTACTCCATATCTGTCGAGAAATAGTTGTCGACTTTTTTCAAGAGTACTTTCTTTAACTTGCGCTTCTCCTAGAGTCACACTGCCAAAATGGTAGCAATAGCAATCTTTTGCCAAGATCATTTTGCACCCAGCTCGCCTTAGCCGCAATGCCAAAGCATCGTCGCCGAATTCGCCATATACAAAATATTTATCGATAGCGCCTACACCAGTTGATGAAAAGAATACATCACTTCGGCAAAAGGTAAGCGGATTGCAAAGCCTTGTTCTTTCCTCCCACTTCATTGGATTGGAAACATTGTTCGCCTTTGCGAATGCGTGCATCTCTTCGAGATTCGAATATTGAGCTGGGATAGCTTGAAGATTCGAAATATTAGGCGTTGTAGGCACTACCATAGCTATTTGAGGATCAGAATCAATGCATTCCATCAAATTTTCTAAATAGTTTTCTGTAACTATAACATCGTTGGAGATTGCCAATAGATACCTCCCCTCATAAATTCTCGAAATCGCACCTGTCATAATGTTTAAAGAATTTTTTCTCAATGAAAATATCTTAGTTGGTGAGAGAGACTCAAAATATTCTGCAGTGCCGTCTTCAGACCCATTATTAATCAGTATTAATTCATAGTTCACATAACTTGGTGTAAATTTGATTATACTCTCAACACATTGTTTGGTATATTCAATTTTGTTATAGGCAAGGACTGAGATTGAAACATCGTATTTATATTCGCCTGTTTTCATACTTTGATCAATATAATGATTACCAATCATTCTGTTAAATTCTTCTTCATAGTGCTTCTTTTCCATCCTTTTACTACCAAATACACAGGTAAAGAAGTAAAAATCATAGTAAAAGTCTTGTAAGATTGGTATCAGTTCAAACTCAATTTTCGAGTTAATCCTCTCGGATCTTGTTCGAACATATCTAAGAATAGTATTGACGCAATATAATAGATTCTCACAACTGTTAGGCGCTGAAATATAAGGAATTTGTCCTTTTATTTGACAAGCAACTGGATAAAGTATTTGTAGCATATTTACCATATCTGATGCTGTTGCTTCAATCTGTGAGGACTTTCTGACCAATGCACATTCATACATATACCCGGCTGCTTCAATAAGAGTATTAATAATATCAAGCACTTGATCTATCAGTGATCGGTTATTATTTTTAGACATATTAATTCCAACCCTTAGTCCAAATTTTTTCTAACATACAGGGGAAACCCGCTCAAATTGCTTAGTTATTTGCAAAATGTCGGTTAATTTTTCTCTAATAACTTTATTGGTAAACATATAATATTGTTTACGATTCCCTCAGCTTGTAATTCACACTGTATCGCCTCGGTATAAAAGTAACTAATTACAAATATGTCAACATCTGACGTTAGTTTTCTGAAAACCTCCGGTGTGGAAATTGTGTGTCCTGCAATCGTTAAGCCTTGATAATTTCGATTACTATCTGCAACTGCTACGATATTACACTTGCCAAGTTCGCTATTTGCAAATAAATAACGCGTTAGCAATCCTGTACCCCTAATCGCAATTGGTTTTCCTGCTATGGAATATCCTTCAATAAGTCGTAAGGTTTCACTTATCTGCGAAAAACTGTGATTAATATATTTTTCCGCAATATCTTCAGAATCGTGTTTAACAAAGGCTGAATATAATATTCCCTCTCTGAACCTATGTTCAAGTGCAGTAAAACCATGCAGATTCATCAGTAAAGTAAGGGAATCTTCCGTAAAAAAATTTATGTGCTCCGGTGAAAATTCTTCAAACGGACTGACCTTATCCAAGGGATTTATGCCAAATGCCGGGACACAAGCTACGACAATACCTCCGCTTTTAAGCAGGAGCGACATAGTATCCACCAGCCTGTGCAAATCAACTATGTGTTCCATAACGCCTTCTAAAATAATACCATCCAGCTCATGATGGCAGAATTCACCAAATCCCCCACCCCTTTCCGACAAGGCAAAGATGCTTTTATTTACGGATGCAATACCAAGGTCATCGGTAATATGTCGACAATTATCCGCTGACAATTCAACGGCACAAAGATTATCGTATCCTATTGATTTTAGAATTTTAAGTGTTGTACCATGACCCGCACCCAAATCAGCAATAGCCGATTCCGGCTTTGGACAGTGGTTACTTAACAAATTTGCTGTCTCCAAATGTTGAGCGTATACCAAAGTCGATTCGGCTTCTTGATAATTCGTCTCATATTTGCTGAATACACTGTAATACCGGTCATAGACTTCTTGATCCATTACCGCTTCAGCATAAATATTATCACAATCGCCACAGACGGTAACCGAGTCATACAATGTAGGAATACCGCTAATTGGTTCAAGTTTGTGTGAATAAATTGCGGCTTTTTTCTCACTACCGCAAATTGGACATCTATCTCGTTTCATTAACGTTCAAATTCTCCTTAATCATTTTATAACAATCCCCAGTTTCATATGCAAATTATCTCGACCTCAATTGGAACTAATGTTCTTAAGAAATTTTCTATGTCATTAAAATATTGCCTCTGTGCCACCACTATATGTTTTATATTCATATCTACAATGTCTTCAGGTCGATGAATCATTAATCCCGTTTCAGCGAAAGTTAGTCCATGCAGTTCTTTGTTCGAATCAAACAGATACAAAGGGAAATCAATGCTGCCAACATTTGCTCTATAGCTATCAATCAGCTGTGCCGCTGCAACGCTAGCCGCATATAAAGCAACTGGCTTTGATTTGTCATTCGGAAATACACGATTGCAAATTTCTAACATATCCGTGTGATTATCCTTAACCCAATCATTTATATCTTTGATTCGATTAATTATAGGTAAATGCTGAGTACAGTGACGTTCACATTTTCCGCAGGAAATACAGTTATAGCTCAAATAAGGACTGAAACCGTACCATTCCTTCATCCTATCAAAGAAATACTGCTTGTCCCGACCGGTGAATATATACTCGTTGTACGCACTCATTAACTTAAATGGTTCGAGATCCTTCGGACATTCAGAGCAATATTTACACCCTGAACAAATTTGATTATCTGCAATATCAGATAATGCGTATATTTTTTTTCGAATATCCTCATCGTAGTTTAGTAAGACTTTACCGCCGATAGCATCACAAGCTTGGTCAATATCTCGTGTTTTTTCGACACCTACAAGTACTGTTGAAACTTCCTTATGTGAAGCAACAAAACGCAATGCCCCTGCCGCAATACCATCTCCAGAATCCAAATTTGAAAAGTACTTCTTGCTACGCGGTATTACGCCACCGCCTAATGGGTTCATAATCGCCACACCTAAGCCTTTATCTGCCGCCAGCTTTAATCCTTTCATTCTGTATCTCCAGTTAAGTGCATTGAAACCTATCGTTATACCATCAAAGATATCTTCTTTTAAGATAGATTCAATATCGTCACCATCCAAATGAACAGACACACAGATGTGATCAATTAATCCCTTTTCCTTGGCACGGATAGCACCATATATTGGACCATTAGGCTTCATCACTTGTGAAAACTGCTTCATATCAAGGACTCCCCATATATGAAAAAAGTTAAGCTTGTCAACCTGCAGTGCCACAAGGCTTTTCTCAACTCTCCGAAGAACTGCATCTGCATTCGGGTCGTTATTCACTGCCGACTTTGAAGAAACGTATACTTCGTGCTTTTTTAAAGATGCAGCACGTAACAAACCTTCACCGATAATGCCCTCACTTTGACCATTGCAGTAAAGATGCGCAGTGTCAAAATAATTGATGCCTAAATTAACTGCTTTCATAACAAGCTCAACATTTTCATCGAAACTCCTATTCTTTGCATCAAACCTGGAACCACCAAAGCCAACGATGGATACTTGTTTTCCTGTATTGCCGAATTCTCGATATTGCATCTCCATCGTATTATACCTCCAGTTTTTTAAGTCGTTTCAGAATCTCCTCAGAATACACATCAATATCGTCTGGTTGGTTTGATTTCGTATAGGAACACTTCTTACAGTAATCACAATTTTTTTGTTCAAGAAGCGATATACGAAAATTGCGCAACCGCAGCCCATTCCAGATTTCCGACAGTTTTTCATTGTATATATTACCAACCTTCAACTTGCGTTTCCAATCTACACTGCATGGCATAACATCACCGTTGGCGGCGAGACACAGTAGCTTAAATGGTTGAACACAAACACGCTTTTGTGTTTGATATTGCTCCATTTCATACCTAACAGAATTACCATTCGTGCCTGCTGAAAACTCCGGCCAGTTTTCTATTACATTTTCGACGTAAATGTAATCACATATTCCCCCGTATTCCGTAAAGAACCTCTCTTTTTCTTCCTCTAGTTCAAATGCGTAGTTTGTTGTTTTTATATAGAGTAAACCATCAACTTTATGTTCATAGTAATATTTCAAATTTTCATGGATTTTGTCTATATCAACATGCACCCTGCAGATTTCATGAAATTTGATTTTATCAATAGCTTCAAGCGAAATAATTAATACATCAAGACCTCCGGCTATTAACGCATCGCTTAGTTCTGGTGTTAAAAACACTCCATTTGAGGTTATTTCAACCTTTTCAAAAATACCCGACTGCTTTGCGGCAACAACAAACTCCGGTAGATGCTTGTTCATAAGTGGTTCTCCGATTCCGATTATTCGAAGCGCTTTAATCTTGTCGGGAAATTCTTTGCATTGCATCAAAAATAAATTGAAAGTTTCGAGAGTCATCGTATCCTTAATAATTGCTCCGAAACTGTCGTTTCCACACGGACAAAATACACATTTAAGGTTACAGAAGCCCGATGTCTCAAGCTGTATTACAAGAGGCGAGCTTAATGGTATTGTCTCTCCAAGATTTATACGATTGGGATTAAACATATTGTTAGTAATTGCCATAGAAAGACCATTCCTTTCACTATGATATCTATCCCGTTTCATTAATGGTCTTATTTCCAAACGTATAAAACCGTGTCTTGGTAATCTGTATGATGGGTTCTTACGGAAAAATGGCTGTACTCCGGTGCAATTTTTCGAATATACCCCGGAATACGCGTTAAATCAACCGGCGTATGATATATGCTGATTGCAAGTTTCGGATAGTTTTGGGATATTAATTCCTTTGCTCCGACAATAACATCATAATCCATCCCTTCAACATCAGTCTTGATTATAGTTGGACATTTTTTATCACGGAAATAGTCATCGAGTGGAATAATATTCACAACCATATCACCATCGGAATTATTTCGACAGTTTACTGCAGCATTTTGAGTGAACTTCAGTTCTCCTCTAGTCGAACCTACACCTAAGTGTTCGATTACGATAGAATCCGCTGCCATCGCAAACTCGCTATAAAGCCTCTTAGCTCTTACCTCGCATGCAATTACATTGCTTGGTGAGGCTTCAAATGCATACACTCTGATATTACCATACGAACGATATACATATTGCTCAAAGCTATCCCCGACAAAAGCCCCACAGTCCACTAACACTTCACCAAACGGAGAATTAAAAGTTGGCAAAGCAAAATATTGGTTGGGAACACACTCAATATAAGAAAAGTCCCCTGTCATCTGCCCATATACTGATGAAAAATATGCATATCTGGACACGTCGTCGTCAAGTGATTCGGCAACTGACTTAATATCCATCCAATTTTGAGAAATAATATAACTATACCAATCGATAACAGTACAATTGCAAGGAAGCTGTTTTTTAATATCTGAATTATTTTTGTGTGAAGAAGCAAGTATCACAATATATTTAGCTGCAAAACCATCCTCTTCTACACAAGAGCTGTGGCGGATTTCTTTATTGCAAATCCTCCGTTCCGCAGGATTATTATCTATAAAGAACGCCACGTCCTTACCTTCACACATAAGCGTATTGCAGAGCATCTCTGCTGTTTGTCCCGCAGGGAATATCACAATGTCATGACCCTTGACATTGTTAAGTTTTTCGTTAACATACATCACTCTGCCATCAATCATATCCTCAAGATATTTCCACCTTGGAGGGGTAAGCGCTATCATAAAAAATTCTCCTTCTCGAACTTTAATTCCGGTTTCCAACCAGTGGCTTTCTTTAATTTTTCATTTGACACATTAAGGTTCACTTCGCTTTTTCTATTACCGTATGCTACAATTCCGTTTGGATTAAGTGCCTGTCGTACACGCTCGGCATATTCGCAAAGTGGGATATTTTCATCACCCGCAAGGTTAAATAGAGAATCGCTTGTCTCACAGTCACCAAGCAACCGCAACGCCCGTGCGGCATCTGTCTCGTGCAGATAGTTCCAAGTGTGCGTACCATCTGATGCAAGTGTGAAATCGCGACCTGATAAAAAAGCTTCCATCATTTGCGGAAGCAACGAATTGGGATTGTCGTGCTTACCATATACGCTGAACGGCCGTACCCAAGTATGGTCTATCCCTAATCGACATGCCAAATCACGCATGAGATAGTAAGTTGCCACTTTACATGTACCGTATGCTGTTGTGGGGAGCAAATGTGTTTCTTCGGTGATAAGTCCCTTAACGTTTCCATACTCCGCTTGTGATCCTGTGCATATAAAGTGTCTGCACTCGGATTTTGCTGCCAGTTTCAGGCACTCCAAGGTGACATCAATATTACGATATTGCTTGTCAAAATCGTTCCTGTCCCCCTCCCAAGCAAGGTGATAGAAAGTATCGTAATCACCGTCTAATAATATTTCACTTGCATATGACAAGTCACACTCAATTATTTTGATATTCCTCAAATTATCAAGCCGCATCCTCCGTTTGGAATTTCTACGGCATAACACAGTTGCATGAATGTTGTTTTCGATTAAATCAAGCAACAAAGCATAGCCAAGAAACCCTGTCGCCCCTGTGATAATAACATTCTTCAAAAACACACCTCATTTATATAATTTGTTATTACCTCTTGTGTCTGCACCGTAGCAACAAACGTCTTCTGTATGTCCGACCGCAATACTAGGTAAGATGACAAAGACACTGTTAATAGGCCCTTATCATCTTATCTACCGGCACTTATCCCAAAAGAAGATTGCCAGCGTAGCTGCTACAGTAAATCTACCGTGGGGTGCGGTAGTCCAAGCTCTACTGAAGTGTAATAGCGCATGATATACTGCCTGAATTCCCACCTCGCACATGTGACGTAGAACAGCCTTGTAGTTTACGGCGGCTCTCTCATAGCGATTGAGCCATTGGCAAATCCTACGGTAGCCGAATTCGGGGCAGCATGTATAGACTTTGTCAATATAGTTCTTAATCCGAATATCATCCTCATTTGGCTCGACTGGCTTATAGTATAAGGAAGTCCTATTGATGCTTAATAACTCAGCTTGCTGCGATATAGTAAGTTTACTTTCCGCCATACCGGACATTGACCGACGTTTAAATGATGTAAACTCAGAAGCGTTTTTTTGTCTTAATTTATGGGTTCATTATTACCGCTCGTCTAGGTGAGTTTTTTCTTGTAACCACGTAGACAAAAACATCATGCTTAACCAGTTCTTTTAATAGCCAATGACCCAAAAACCTGTCCCGCCAGTCAATACCGCCTTTTTCATTAAAAGCATACCTCATTGATGTAATTTTGTATTGCTTCTTGTGTTTCATTCATGTCAATAAACTTTTTTTGCACCGAAGCAGCTCGACCTGATTTTAAAACGTCGACAAAATGTTTTGCGCTATTACCATTCCCAAAATAGTGAGAAATGCATTTATGCCTAGCGGTTTGCTTTATGCAAGATAAAATTTCATTCTCATTCTCTTGAGAATGCTGTATATTTCTTAGATAAGAATGTTGATACCTTCCCTGCTGCCTTGTCCCAAGATCGATAGCAGGTATGCCATAAACACAAGCCTCTCGTATTCCGGCGCTGGAATTACCAATAATAAAGAGCGAATGTTTCAATAGACTTAAAAAGTATTCAAAAGGCAAGGACTGAAACACCATATATCTTTTATTTGATTTGAGCTTTTCAATTTCCCGGATAATAACATCGCTACCTAAATCATTGTTAGGGTATATGACAATGAAATTATTTCCGCTTTTCTCTACAGCCGCTAAAACTTGAAGAATACGCTTCTCAGTTGCCATGGCTTCCGTTGTTACGGGATGATATATAAGAATCGCATATTCATCGAATTCTATATTATATCTATGTTTAACTTCATTGATACTGGGCAGCTCAGATAGCATAATATCTATATCCGGTGACCCTGTTATATAAATATTTTCCTCACTCTCTCCAAGCTGCAGTATTCTCAGTTTGGACTCATAATTGGCTACAAAATGGTATTGGGCCATTTTACTAATAGAATGGCGTATCGCTTCATCGACAGTTCCTGTTACTTCTCCGCCTTCGATATGTGCGATCAGAACATTATTTAACATTCCTGATATTGCTCCTGCTAAGGCCTCAATCCTATCGCCATGGACTACGATTAAATCCGGTTTTATTGCATTAACGTATGAATTAAGGCTAATCATTGTACTGGCAAGATCAATATCCATTTTGCTGGTATATACAATATCCTTAGCCAGATGGATATTTTCATATCCGTCATTGATAATATCATTATAAGTACTACCATGTTGAGGCAACAAATGCATACCACATACATAGACGTGCGTCTCAAAATATTTTTGTGTCTCCTTAATAAGAGATTTCAATTTGCCATAATCCGCTCTGGTACCAGTTATAAAAACGATCGTCTCTATTTTCCCCAATTTATAGCACCATTCCCCACGTAATATGTGTGTCAGCCTTAATATCGCTTTTGGCCCGCCTACCAATTATTTTCTCATAGTCTGCCGCTTTTATCTCACCAGTACCTGGTCTCTTAACCCACAAGTTTTCGGCTGTAAAAATTTCGCCAGCTTTCATATCAGAAATAGTTACTACTGTTGCAAATGCAAAATCAATCGTAACTTGTTCCTCAGGTAGCGGTTCTTTTTTGCCTCCCCGCATACTGAACACATCCTTTGAAGCATTCAGTAACTCCGTCAACTCTCTTTCATCCATCGAGCAAACGATGTCATTCCCTTTTCGCCTCTTTGTATCAGTAAAATGCTTCTCTACGATAGAAGCGCCCAAAGCTATAGCCGCTATACAGGCATTATTATTGACCGTATGATCTGACAGTCCAAAAGGTACTCCAAATTCCTTTAGCTCCAGCATAGCTCCAAGCCTTACCAATCTTGATGGTGTAGGATAAAGGTTTGTGGTATGTAATAAGGCAAAAGGACAGCTATTCTTTGATACAATATCAACAGTTCTTTTTATTGCTTCCTTGTCATTCATCCCGGTAGAAATGATCATCGGACGGCCAAATCTTGAAATCAAATCGATTAATGGATAGTTGTTCATCTCTCCAGAACCAATTTTGAACGCCGATACACCAAATTTATCCAAACGCAAGGCTGCGGCTCTGCTAAAAGGCGTACTTAAAAATACCATGCCTTTAGACTGCACATATTCCATTAATTCCTTTTCCTCTTCTTCATCAAGTGCACAGGCTTTCATTACTTGATAAATTGACTCGGTGGAATTCCCTGGTATGACCTTCTTTGCCTCGCTGCTCATCTCATCGTCAATGATATGGGTTTGATGCTTGATAAGCTTAGCGCCTGCTCTTGCCGCTGCATCAACCATTGCAAAAGCAACTTCAAGGCTCCCATTATGATTAATCCCTATTTCAGGAATGACAAGAGGTTCATAGTCGATGCCGATATCGATATTCTTAATTCTTAAACTTCGCATATTTATTATATTCCTCCTGCTCTAAAAACGGCGATAAATCATCTATCGGTGGGGATACTAAGCTTCCATCAGGCATTCTCTTACTCATTACTTTAGGCTCAATTAATTGATTAGTATCCTGAATGACTTCACATAAGCCATAAGAATCCAAGGACATCAGCCAATTAATTCCTTCGTCGACATCCTTATGGCTGCTTATTCTTTTATAAGGAATACCGTATGCGGCAGTAATTTTATCAAAGGCCGGAAAGCTCAAACCACTTTCCTTTGTACATCCCGATAAAACACCTCCAAAAAAGTTCTTTTGGGT
The DNA here is from genome assembly GCF_038181555.1 of Desulfitobacterium sp. THU1. Taxonomy (NCBI): domain Bacteria; kingdom Bacillati; phylum Bacillota; class Clostridia; order Eubacteriales; family Desulfitobacteriaceae; genus Desulfitobacterium; species Desulfitobacterium sp. THU1. The sequence goes on from NZ_JBBWUA010000019.1 coordinate 26,362, forward strand.
TTGCACAACGGCTTGATAGCCACTGTTATTAAAAACAATAAACTTCACTGGTAAATTGTTGTGAACAATGGTTTGCAATTCCTGTATGTTCATTTGAAAGCTGCCGTCACCAGTTGCACATATAACGTTTCTTTTTGATGCCATTGCTGCTCCAATTGCTGCAGGAATGTCATATCCCATAGTTCCGCAATTTACGTTTCCAAAAATACGCTGCCCTTTTTTCGTTATTCCCATTTGTAATAGGGAAACACAAGCGCAGCTGTTTCCCACCACAATTATACTATCCTCAGTCAGCCTTTGCTGTAATTTACTTGCAAAATAATACGGATTAACAGCTTCGCTATTAAAGGCTTTTTCAGGCATAGGGCTAAATCTGATTTTTAAGCTATTACAGTAATCTATCCACTCAGTTTTTATCGGTAATGCATCTACTATCAATTCATTTAAGGAAGAGATAATATCAACCAAATCAGCTTGAATAGGCATATCGATTTTTAATGTATTTTTTCTTAGTTCTTCCCCATCAATATCAACAATGATTTTTTCGGCGTTTGGAGCAAAAAAAGAATAGTTAAATCCAGTTTGTTTAAATGACATTCTTGCTCCCAACGATAACATTAAATCGCAATTTTGAATAATAAAATTACCTGCTCGTCCTCCAAATACCCCAAAATTACCATAATATAATGGGTGTGAACTAGGAAAAGCATCAGCTACACTCGTTGGACATAACACAGGTATATTCAACTTTGAGACAAGCTCATGTATTTCAGGCAGAGAGCCTGATTGTCTTACAGCAGAACCTACTATGATTACAGGTGATTTCGCATTTTTAATTTTATTGCAAATAACACTGCAAATATCTTTATTAGACACAATTTCTTTTAATGGAGTGTACCCCGATAACAGCGTATCATCTACTAAAGAACCTTGGATATCAAGAGGCACATCGACCCAACAAGGCCCTTTGCGTCCTGTTGTGGCTTCAACAATAGCTCTTTCGAGATGATACTTAATAGATTGGGGGTCTTTTATCATCACAGCATACTTAGTCATAGGCCTAACAGATTCAATAATGTTATATTCCTGTTCGCCAAACTGCCTCAGCTTAAGTCCTGTACTATCAACCGTTGTTTCGTACCTTGTCTGTCCTGAAACAACTATCATCGGTATCGAATCCTGCCACGCACACAATACCCCTGTAAGCGCATTAGTTCCGCCAGGCCCGGTTGTAACACATACACAAGCCATATTATTATTAATACGAGCATAGCCTTCCGCTGCAATAGCGCTTGCTTGCTCATGATGATTATATATGCACTCAATATCCTTATGCCGTCCAAAAGCATCATTAAGATGCATAGCTCCGCCGCCAACTACAGAAAAAACATTTGTTATGCCATTTTCAACTAATAAATTTGCTATATAGTCTGCTACTCTTATTTTCACGTCGCAGAACCCCCTCTAATTACTTTTGCTGCTTTAATATCTGTTCGTATTCTTTGATCTGTTCCACAGTAAAGGAAAACATATCTCCTGGCGAACCGGCATAATACCTTTTGTACCATGCAACTGTCCTCTTGATGGCCTCGCGGCAAGAAAAAACCGGCCACCAATTGAGATATGCCTCGGCCTTGCTAATATCCAGCTTTAGCAAAGTAGCTTCATGCGGCTGCTGGAGACTTTCTTTTTCTGTTTTTCCCGCTCCCCACTCAGCAATTGTCAGGTTGAGAAATTCCTCTACAGATATAACATCTGTATCCCTAGGGCCGAAATTCCATGCGCCGCTATACTTTTTCGGCTCAGCTAAAAGTAGCGCACCCAGCATTAGATAACCAGACAATGGTTCCAGCACATGTTGCCAAGGACGGATTGCCCGCGGGTTTCTGATCCGAATAGGTCGGTTGTCTACAACTGATCGGACAAAATCAGGCAACAAGCGATCAACCGCCCAATCACCGCCACCGATAACATTCCCTGCCCTTACTGAAGCCAAGCCTATCCCGCGGTTCATTAAAAAACTATTGCGATAGGCGGACACGACAAGCTCAGCACAGCCCTTACTGGCACTATAGGGGTCAAAGCCACCGAGGGGATCTGTTTCACGATAGCCGTAAGCCCACTCCCGGTTTTCATAACATTTGTCTGTCGTAATTACCACAATAGATTTGATCGTCTCGGTATTCCTAGCTGCTTCCAGTACATTAACGGTCCCCATTACATTGGTTTCGAAGGTTTCCTTCGGCTGTAGGTATGAATAACGCACCAAGGGTTGGGCAGCTAAGTGAAAGACGATATCCGGCTTATATGTATTAAATACTGCCATTAAATCCGCCTCATCACTAATATCGGCTTCGATACTAATTATGTGCCTGTCTAAATTGCAAATAGAAAACATCGCCGGTTCTGTGGGAGGCCGCAAAGCATACCCAACGACCTTTGCTCCTAGGGTATGAAGCCATAGAGATAGCCAAGAACCTTTGAACCCACTGCTGCCTGTCACTAGTACCGTCTGCCCGTAATAGGCTTTCTTAAGCAATTCAAAACTCAATTAAAACCATACCTTCCAGGGAGCCTGACCGCTCGCCCAAAAATTTTCTAAAATATACTTGTCTCGTTGTGTATCCATACATCGCCAAAAGCCGCTATGATGGTAGGCCATAATTTGTCCAGACTCCGCCAAGTGTCTAAGTGGACTGTCTTCGAAGGCAGTTTGATCACCTTCGATATAATCAAAAATTCCTGGCTCTAAGACAAAGAACCCTCCATTAATCCATGCGTCCAAGGTTTTAGGCTTTTCTATGAATTCTAGAACACTAGCATCATCATTAAGACCTAAAACCCCATATCTCCCGCTGGGCTGAACAGCAGTTACAGTGGCAAGCTTTCCGTGGGATTTATGAAAGGAAATCAGCTCTTCAATATTGATATCGGCGACCCCGTCACCGTAGGTGAGCATGAATGTCTCATCACCAATGTATTTTCTAATTCGCTTAATACGACCGCCGGTTAAGGTATCTAAGCCAGTATTGGCAAGGGTAACCTTCCAAGGTTCCACTTCCTCGCTGGAATGAGTAGTTATGCTATTGCTTACTAAATCAATAGTAACATCAGAACCATATAAAAAATAATTAGAAAAGTACTCCTTAATCATATTCCCTTTATAACCTAAACAGATAACAAAATCATTAAAACCATAGTGGGAATATAATTTCATGATATGCCATAAAATAGGGCGTTCCCCTATTTCTATCATCGGCTTTGGTCTCAGATGGGATTCCTCACTAATACGAGTCCCATAACCGCCAGCGAGAATAACAACCTTCATCATTGGTCTCCTATCTATGAAGTAAATTACATTGTCAACTGTTCTGAACCAGCAGACATCAACTATAATCCCAGTAGCCTTTGCCTTTAATGAAGCAATTCATCCTTCGCAATCTCATCTCGCAATATTTCCTCAACCCGCACCTTCATGCTACTACCTACAACAAGCTTGTCATAATTCCAGCGCAAAAACTCATAGATATCGTTAAATCGATAACCTGCCTCATACTCTTTAATAAACGCCTCGGTGGCGGCAACCGGGTTATTCAGACGGTGCAAGCAGTAGCCCTGGTTATAATACAAACCTAGGTGCACTGGTATACCTGCACCGATAGCTCGTTGCACAATATAGTTATAATAGTTCAACGCGGTCTGATAATACCCTTCCTGAATAAACAGACTACCTAAGGCAGCAGCCATTCCGTCCGGGAACCGGTCAGCTAGATTAAGCAGTTTCTGCCTAGCGACATCATCAGCCCAGAAGATAAAGGTACGTACCAAACTTAGATAGGCTGGTTTATCTTCTTCGAAAAAAAACATGATGTTGCCATGATAGGCATTGAGGATTTTAGCATAGGCAGAAGGTAAATGTTCTGCGGCTTGAAGAAGATACGCTTCGTTGCCGCTCAAGGCCGCTGCAGTTGCCGAGGCCAGCGCCAACCGTTCATCTTCATCCCGAACATAGCAGTCCAGCAATGCAGCAAAGGCTTTGTCATAATGCCCATTAGCTACCAGCATTTGCATAACCACATAGTCCTCTTTCGGGTACTTTTTCTCCCGCAAACTTGTATAGTAAGCCAGAACCTTGGGCAATGGGTGGTTGACTAGCCCAGTAGCCAAAAAGTCCAGATCGGCTTCATTTTCCACATCAAACAAGGTATTTAAAAAACTGATAATATCCGAAAGCGACTGTGACCTAATCAGCCTGAGCAGACGATCAAAGGCAGTTGCCTCGTACTTGTCTAGTTTTAGGGATACCAGATAATAGTCAACTGCCGCACCGTAGTTGTTGCGAAATTCACTGATAACCCCCATCATATTGTACAGGTTGCCGAGATTAACCGCTAGGGGATTTACTTCAATATCCTCATAGTTTTCATGTAATTGCAAAGCCCGCCTCAGCTCAAAAAAGGCAGCGTCATATCGTTTATCATCGTACAGAAACTTGGCTTTATAAAAATAAAACAAAGGATGCTGCGGGAACTTATCTATGGCAATCTCTATTTCCTCCATAATCTCTCTTACCGGATAATGAAGATTCATCATAGCATCAATTAAGATATTATTCACCCTGACATTGAGGTTGGTCAGCTTGGCACCGCTGTCCATGAATAAACGGATATAGGTGATTACCTTGTCCCAATCAGACAAGGTAAAGTAAGTGTCCGCGATGTAATAATAATATTCCGGTTTAGATGCGGTATTACCGTCCAACTGTCGGAGCAAAAGCTCTAGGTTTCTGCAGGCCTTATCATTTTTAACACCTGTTGAATAACCGGTATGATGGATGATCAACTCCCGCCGATCTGCCAGATGTGCCTGCAGGTTAGCCCCCTTGCGATTGTAATACAGTGCTTCATGGATCGGATTGAGATAGCGGAGCAGTTTGTCGTTTTTAAATATTCGCACATGGACAATTTCATTGATGATTTTACCGCTGGTTTCATCAATGTTGAGCATGCGGCAGGCTACGGCTCCATAAGCCTTGTCCAGTTTTTCTAAATAAGCCCGCAAATTAACTCCGGTACCGTCCGCAAAATATTCATCGGCATCCAAAAATATAATCCAGTCACCTTTGGCCTTGGAAATTGCATAGTTTTTTGCCGCAGCAAAATCATCTATCCAGTCAAAGTGAAAAACCTGCGCTTCCAAATCTTTGGCAATCGCTACAGTTTGATCCGTCGAGCCGGTGTCCACGACAATAATCTCATCTACCGCCTCGCGGTAGCTCTCGATACAACGGGCGATTACCCTCTCTTCATTTTTCGCAATCATGCAGGCCGAAATCTTCATTATCTGTCCTCACTTAATTACACAACTTTTATACTCTTTATACTCTTTTATAACAGAGGCCAGAGTGATACACTCTGGCCTCTATGCTTAGTAAACTTTGGATTACTGGAGAAGTTGTAGCACACCTTGAGGTTGTTGGTTGGCTTGTGCAAGCATAGCTTGAGCTGCTTGGGAAAGAATGTTGTTCTTTTGGAAATTCATCATTTCTTTCGCCATATCTACATCACGAACTCGTGATTCAGCTGCAGTGAGGTTTTCGCTGGAAGTGCCCAAGTTATTGATGGTGTGTTCTAAACGGTTTTGAACTGCACCCAACTTGGAGCGTTCTGCTGATACCCGTTCAATGGCATCGTTAATTGTCGTAACTGCGGCAGTCGCTTTGAAGTAGGTATCTACTTCCAGTGACTTCCCAGCACTATTGCGGACCCCAATATCCTCGGCTTTCATTGAATTAATGCCTACTAGGATACTTTGACCACTATTAGCACCGATTTGCATACTGAAGGAGTCACCAAGAGCGGTTTCTGCAGTAACAGCTGCTTTTACGCTGATAGTTACGCTTTCACCGACAGCCAGACTGTCTAATGATCCTGAAGCAAATGTGATTGTTTGGCCTTGGAAGGTTATTGATTGGCCACCAGTCACATACACCGCCGAAACGCTTGAATCAGCAGTATCAATACTAAAATGTCCGGCAGCAGCTGTACCTGAAACTAAGGTACGGGTTATGACTACGGCACCACCATTAGTAATGCCCTCAGCGGTAGCATTCATGGAAACAGTAATAGAAGCTCGAGTGTTAAGTTCAAGGTTTACTTTAGCTTTTTCAGCTTCCACAAGGCCTTTTTTGCTTCCATCAATCAATTTTTGGGTATTGAACTCAGTTGTATTAGCAATTCGATCGATTTCATCAGTTAGCTGGTTGATTTCTTTTTGGATTTCTCCACGGTCTGTAGTGGAGTTAGTATCGTTGGAAGCTTGAACAGCAAGTTCACGCATACGTTGGAGAATGCTGTGAGTTTCATTCAATGCACCTTCAGCAGTTTGGATCATGGAGATGGAGTCTTGAGCATTACGTCCAGCTTGGTCAAGACCACGGATCTGACCGCGCATTTTTTCGGAGATTGCTAGACCTGCAGCATCATCACCCGCACGGTTAATACGAAGACCTGAAGAAAGCTTTTCTAAGGATTTGGAATTATTGGCATTGTTTGTGGTTAATTGACGATGGGTATTAATGGCTGACATATTGTGGTTAATAATCATGGTTATTTTCCTCCTTGATTTTGATGCCGGGCATCCTTGCCCGTGCATTTTATTTGCAGAATGCAGGCATTCCCACCTTCCGGCCGGTTAGGGGGAATGCTTTACACTCTTGCTTACTCTATGTATCGCTTTTAACTTGGGTTTTCTTGAGGGGATAAAACGCGAAAAAAAGGTTGATATTCTCTAGTTATTTCTGTCTTTCTCCTTTTTGCTCTACATTTCATCTTTTTTATAAATATTTAGCACGCATCCAATTATAAGATATAGATTATCAAGGGTGGTGTCACACTCTTTTATCCAAGAGTATGCCGACATAGTCCTGTATGGCTGCTAGGGTATCCAATAATTCACGGGGCGGGAATTCCTTGATGACCTGATGATTGCTCTTGTTAACGAATTTAACCATCATTCGATCAGTACCCTCATGAATTTCAAACTCTAGATCCGCATCGATAGTAGACATGAATTTGTTTAAATGCTCTGTCAGATTAGTCAAATCCTCACGGGTAAGCTCTTCTTTGCCCTTTTCCTCGGACTGAGCTTGGTTATTACCTTTTTCCGATTTATTGGCAGGCACCGGTTTATGCAATGCCAAGGTTTCGATACTCAATGAAGAACTTACGCTCGGAGTACTTTGATTTGATGTGTGACTATTGCCATTCGTCTGAACAGCAGGTTTGACCACAGCAATTTCCATACTTTTTTCACCCTCTTACATATCTTCTAGAAAATATACATACATAGTGTATATCGGACAAAAAGCAAATAGCCTTTAGTAGAAATTTACTTATTTAACTTTAAGTCGTTAAGCATTGCTAAATCAAATGCTTCAGCTGGGACAACTGCGGCTTTTTCATTTTCAGCGACTATGGCATCATATATTTCTCCCCGATATATCTTAACCTCATTAGGAGCCTCGATTGTGAGACGAACACTATCTCCTTTGACGCTGACAACAGTAACGACAATGTTATCGCCGATCACGATGCGTTCCCCAACTTTGCGGGTCAAGGCAAGCATATTAAACGCCTCCTTCAGATGCTTCTGGAGAAGCCGCATCGGCAAAAAGCCTGTGACGGATCGCATACTCCGGTTTGTCCAGAATAACCTGTCTGGCGATGCCCTTGCTTTCATTCACTACGATAGGAGCTAAGAGATTAACAGACATATCCTTAATGTTCTCGCGAACTGTAGCGATGACGAATACTTGGGGAGGGTTTTCCTCCGAAACCCCTAGTTCCTCTGTTACTTTTTCTTCAAGAGAAAATTCGTAGTCCTGAATAAATGCAAAGGGATTTACCAGCAAAAAGCTCAGGTTAGCTTCCATGGTCGATTGGAGAAAGGAAAACGGGCTTTCAGGTTCATGTGGCAAATGCACAAAGGCTTTCTCGTTGAGAAAGCCGGGAATTCCTTCCGGAAAATGAATTATTTGCTTTTCGCTGACTTCGAGGGTGCCAAACCGCGTGGTATCTATTTTCATATTCTCTGCCTCCTTGGCTACTATACCTTCACATCCACTACAGATATTTTTACATCAGGATACTGAGTCACCCTAAAGTCAACATCCCCGCGCTGATAATTGGCGTCGATGGTGCCTTTTTGTGGACTGTAGTTAACTTTGCCAGGAATCACGGTAATCTGCGCCGGATTTGCTTGGTAGTGGATGTCCGGGGGTGCTATCGGTTCAAAGCTTAGCTCACCTTTAGGGTCGAACCTAGATTGGAAGGCTAATTCAGCAAAAGCATTAGCGGGGTTGGTAATCTGAGCCAAACGATTCCCCTCGGCAACCGTCGCCGCAATTGCGTCCAAAGCCGCTTGCCTTCCTTGGGCAGCAAATTCTCTGGATAAGGTTGATCTGGTTTTGAGACCGATGGAATCATAATATTCCGTATTATCAATGGTGAGTTCCCCCTGTGGTTGGCGAATTTCCAACCTTGGCGGGATTGTTTCCATTTCAACCTTAGGCAAAGTAGTTTTTCGATTCACTTGAGCGTTAATCGTATTATATTCAAGACGAATCGGATAAGACTGAATGTTAAGCTGGAGCATTGACAACACCCCTTAGCGCATGAAGTCTACAAGTGAAGGCTGGATAATCTTGGCCCCGGTTGACAAGGCGGCTTGATAGACATTTTCAGTGGTTTTAAAATCCACCAGAGTTGCAGCGATATCGGCATACAGAACATTGGCGAGGGAATTAGACATGTTAGCCGAGGTGGAATCCAACTGAGAATAGATGGAGTCCATGCGGTTCTGACGCGCACCCAATTCAGCACGAAAATCCACAATGTGGTCAGCCTGCTTCTCTAAATCCGTGATGCTCAAATCGAGTTTTGGCATTGAGGGATCCTTTAAGTCTGCACTTAGTTTATCCAGAATTCCTAACATACCGATTTTTGTCATGTCACCAGTATTTGTATATGTATAATTAGGAGGAATCGATGCATCCGGCATATATTCCCGTCCCACACCGAATAAATCCCGCCCATTAACAGAGACATCGACACTCAGATTACTACCCACTTGGAACTTCATGATATCATTAGAACCCGCCCATGGAGTTGTTCCTGGAGTTGACCCCGGTGGGTATGGCTCCACATTGGCTGTCCCACCAAAAACATATTTGGTGCCGACGCGGGTATTGGCAAACTGCATCATCTGTTCCTTAATCTGATCAACCTCGATGGCCATCTTTTCTCGATCTTCCACTGAATAGGTCCCATTCGCTGCTTGAAGTCCTAACTCCTTGGCTCGTTGAATCAACTTGGTCATCTCACCTAAGGTATCATCAACTGTGTCCAAATAGGATATTCCTTCTTTGGTGTTGGTTTTCCACTGCTCCACATGGGAGATGCTGCTTTTATAACGCAGGGCATTCTCGATTCCTACCGGATCATCGGAGGGACGTGTAATTCTGCGCCCGGAGCTCAGTTGGTCTTGAAGTTTATCCATGCGGCCTTGGGCCGATTGGAGATTGCGTAATAGGTTATTCGAGAGCATATTATTAGTAACCCGCACGGGATTCACCTACTTTCCGGGGATCTTGCCCCCTCATGATTTGATTTAGCATCTAGCTATTGTTTATCGCGTAATGCCCATACCGTTAACGATGGTGTTGAGCATATCGTCCAGCATAGTTACAATCCGTGCGGCTGCCGAGTAACTCTTTTGAAAGCGCACAAGATTGGTCATCTCCTCGTCCAGAGAAACTCCAGACAGGGATTCCCGCTGGTTAAACATATGGTTAACAAGAACGGCTTGACCCTCGGCCATCCGGGTAGCTTGCTGGACATCAACTCCCAGCTCAGAAATGGAGGAGCCATAAAAGTCCCCAAAAGAGGCAGCAGATATAGCCGCTGGTGGCGTTCCACCAAGTGCGGTCCAACCCGAGGATAAGGATGAAATTTTTTGGGCAACTTCCCCGTCTCCATAAGTGACCGAACCAGTGGCAATCAACCAAGGATCGTTTATCAGATTAGCATTTATGCTAATGTTAGCTGCAGTAATAGGAACTCCATCATCAAAGAAAACTTCTCCAGTATTTCCTGCTCGATCTATACCACCCGCATGAAGAGAATTCACTGTTTCAGCGATTCCAGCAGCCAAATCATTATATTTTTTCCTTAGATCGGAAAGATAAGCATTTTCCTTGTCTTCTCCGCCAACAAGATCATAACCAGAACCGCGCAATAAAAGATCGGACTGCAGTTTCCCCATCTTATCACCTAAGCTCACTGTGTTTCCAGCTAAGTAAGGGTGTCCGGCAGCCCATCTCACCTCAGCAAAGGGAAGCCCATCGGCTCCCGTCATCACTGGCTCTGCTAACTGATAAGCAGTAGTATCATCAACAAGAATATTATTCACAGTCTTATCATCACCAATATATACTTTAAAGATATTGACCTCACGATCCTTGAATGTAGCATCACGGCTTTCCACAACGCGCACATTCACCAACTGTGAGAGTTCATCCACAAGGGTATCCCGCTTGTCTCTTAGATCATTGGGATTGTCTCCTGCTACCTCTGATCTTTTAATCTGGAAATTCAGTTCCTGAATCTGTTGAGCAGCGACATTGATTTGATCAATCTGAACACGGACACTGGAGTCTAGACCCTTCTGCATTTCAGTAATCTGCTGGTCGATATGGTGAAATGTATCAGCAAGGGTGGCTGCCCGCTCGAGAAGGACAGACCGAGAACCCAGATTCTCCGGGTTCTTGGATAATTCACTCCAGGCGTTCCAGAACTTGTCCAGATCATTACTGAAGCTGTTGTCATCAGGTTCATTAAGTAGCTCTTCGACTTGATTTAAATTGTTTTGCCGGGCTGACCAGTACGACTGCTTGGTGTTTTCCCAGCGATATTGCCGGTCCACAAAAATATCTCGTGCCCGCTCGATGCCCTGTACGGTTACTCCTGTGCCGACAGTCAGGTTATGCCCCATGCTAGGGATACTGCTGGGTATGGTGGCTTGAAGGTTGACGACTTGCCGGGTATAACCCTTACTATTGGCATTGGCAATGTTGTGCCCTGTGGTATCCAAGGCGGTCTGTTGGGATTCTAAGGCCCGCCGTGCAAGCTCTAGTCCTGAAAATGTGGAGCGCATAAGAATCCTCCTCTAAATGCTTCGATCTAAAAAGTGAACATTGCTCTTCGGTTCATTTTCCTTGCCCCCAGGACGAGCATAAGTGCTACCACTGGGTTGGGCTGTAATTAGACCGAGAGTTAAGTCAATCACTCTGATCGCTTGTTTTAAAAGCTGAGTGTTTAATTCATTGACTTCACGTAAATTAGTGAGAACGGTATCTAGTTCTGCCTTAACCCCTGCTAATTCAGGGAAACGCTCTGCCAACTCACTTAAGGTTATATTTTCAGGGGCTTTGCCTAACTCCTTGGCTATCTGCTCGGCCCACAGAAGACGTTCCTTTTCCAAACGGGAGGCTTCGATAATAAGCTGCTCTTCTCGAACAGTTGCTGCTTCTATCTCATGGAGGTTATTGTTCACCAGTGCCTGTTGCTTGTATTCTGCGAACATCTTAAGCTCCTCGTAAAGAGCCGCCTGTCGTTTTAGATTATCATTGAGTCGTTTGATCTCAGGCACAGTGCAACCTCCTTATGTCATCTGGTCTCTTACTCGCCACCCAACAGCTTGGCTGCGATAGCTTGAGCATCGATTCTGAATTCCCCTTGATTGATTCGCTCGGATATTTCACGAATCCGATCTTCTCGAACCTCCGGCATTTCCTTGATCTTCTGTAGAAGGTTCTGGTAAACCTGCCCTTTGTCAGATACCTTCATCCCATCTTGCTCAAGACCAGGCACGGCAACCCTTCTACTAACGGTTGTTACTCGGTTAGTCGCTTGAACACTGCCGATTGAGGATATTGATGTTCCATCAATTTTCATACGAATCCACTCCCGTACACACTATCTTAATTGTATTATCGGCATTCTCCTCAAAAACATAAGGGATTGTTATCGTAAAATATCTAATTTATAATCTATATTTCTCTGTTTTTCTCTGATTAACGCGTTCTTTCCTCGGCAAAGGAAGTTTTTTGTGTTAGTGCTAGTCCCTTATCTCATTTTCCTATATAATCAATAGAGTATGGAACCTGCTTTAGCATAATTACCTGATATTGGTGCTTAAGGCCTATAAAGATTTCTGAACTTTTTTACGATAATACCATATGCCCTCATGTTTTATTCAGCCCATGAGAAATCTAACGCAAAGGAGGTGGCCGGGCAGCCGGCCGTTACACAATGGACATTACAACAATTCTCGGGATACTTATTGGTTTTGGTGCATTAATCATAGGTTTCCTTCTTGAAGGTGGCCATCTAAACTCTCTTTTCCTCCTGCCTCCAGCAATTATCGTTTTTGGCGGTACCTTTGGAGCAGTCTTTGCTAGTTTTCCATTGAAGGAAATGAAAAAATTCACTACCTGGATTAAAATCGCCTTCACTGAAAAGACCTACGGCACTGCAGAGGCATACGACATTCTGATTCGTTTTGCTGAGAAAGCACGCCGAGAAGGACTGCTCAGTCTCGAACAAGAATTAGAAACTGTCGAAGATCGTTTTACACGCCAAGGAATGCAGCTGGTCATCGACGGTACAGATCCAGATATTACTCGCGAGATTCTTGAATCTGATATCGCCGTAATGGAAAAACGCCACAAAGTTGGAATCTCCGTATTTGAAGCGGCTGGGGGCTATAGCCCGACCCTCGGGATTATCGGAACGGTAATGGGCCTTGTGCACGTTTTGGGAAATTTATCAGACCCTGAAGCCCTCTCCAAATCTATCGCCGGAGCGTTTCTAGCAACTCTCTACGGTGTAGCCTTTGCAAATCTTCTCTACCTTCCCATCGCTACAAAGCTAAAGCAAAAGGATAGGTTTGAAGTGGCTGCCATGGAAATGGTGATGGATGGAATCCTCTCCATTCAAGCAGGTGAAAACCCCTCTATCCTTAAAGAGAAGCTTAAGACGCACCTCGGGAGCATGTCTGAGCCCGTACAGGTTCGTGATGAAGCAAGATCAGAGAGTCTTGGAATCAACTAATGTTAAGTTAAAAATAAGTTTGAAATAGAGACAATAACTTAAAGCATAGAATTTAGGTGAGATAATGGCAAGAAAAAGTGGTGGAGAACCCGAAAAAGATAATTCGGAACGTTGGCTTCTTACATACTCCGACCTTATTACCTTACTCATGATTTTCTTCGTGGTGATGTACTCCATGAGCAAGGTTGATGCCGATAAATTCCAGGCCATGGCTGAATCGCTCAGCATTACCTTGGGAGGAGCCTCAACAGCCCAAGTCGAGATTGGAACTTCTCCCGCGGGGCCGAACCTAATCGAGACGTATCCTACCAAGACACCCGAACCTTCCGGGGATACCCTAGAAGAAGGAAAGGGTGCAGGTACCGGCAATGCGGATATCGAGAATATGACGATCGAATCAATCAAGCAGAAGCTTGATAAATTTGCCTTCGATAATCAGATCGAAACCAAGCTGGTCTCCTCTATTGAAGAAAGAGGTTTGGTCATCAGTATTCAAGATACACTCCTTTTCGAGAGCGGCTCAGCGGTCATTACCCCCCGAGCACGCGAAATTCTCGAAAAAATCAATAACGTTCTGGCCTCCGCACCCAACTATATCAAAGTCGAAGGACACACAGATGACCTTCCCATTAATACCGACCGTTTCCCTAGCAACTGGGAGCTATCTGTTTTACGGGCAACCAATGTCCTCCATATCATGCAAGAAAGAATCCCTGCTGAGCAGCTTTCTGCCACAGGCTACGGGGAATTTCGCCCTGTGACCACCAACGATAACGAAATCAACCGCGCCAGAAATCGTCGCGTCGACCTCGTTATCCTTCGCTCCAAATACGACTTAACGGAGCCGGGACAGTCCCTAGAAGCCGATCCAACTTCAGGCACTCCCCCAACTCCGTCTAATAATCAGTAACTCAACAATTATACTGGCGAATTTACTGAGTCATCGTTATAGTAGAGTAATACTATACCTTATCTAATAAGACCTTAGCTAATAAAACCTTAAACTAATAAATCTCTAAGCTGATAAATCCCTAAACTAATAAGTCCCTAAGCTAATAAGTCTCTAAGCTAATAAGCATCACAAGAATAAAAGAGTTCACCCTCTATAGGTTACTTTAGAGTTTACCCTATAACCCCAAGATATTACCCAAGGATTTTATTTTACAAAAGTGAACGCCTTCTAAGCGAGCGGCGACCAATCTTCGCGAAAAGCACGTAGCGGAGACGGGTTGGAAACAGGACGTTTCCAACCGCCTAGAGAGCCAAACAAGTGCGAAAAGCTCGCCCGCTTTTCGGGATGGCGATTTAGGCGGGCACCCGTCGGAGCGAAGTGCTTGAGCGTTAGATTGGTCCGCGCAGCTTACTGAGTGAACGATGTAAAACAAAATCCTGGAGACCACCCTCCTAGGATAACACTCTAAAAACCGTTCTAACCTAATAAGCCAGATGCTTGACGGCCCGATAAACAATATCCGTAGCCAACTCGACTTGCTCAATCTTCACATTCCCCAGCGAATCCTGTGGCGTATGATTGTTCACCAGCCACTCTCGAGCCAAGAGGGTCACTGCTGGGATGCCCGCTTGGGCAAAGCTCATCTGATCACTGTTATGGCCACCGCTATCCACCTGCATGGCACTGGCGCCGGCATCGGCTGCTGCCTGATGAACCGCCTGGTAGGCGATATCCGTGGTGTTTTCAGTCCAGAGACCAAAGTTGCCGATCATGCCATTTCCTACGGTATCGACGTTCACGACCGCTTTAATTCTCTCCAGAGGCACAGTGGGATTCGCTACAAAGGTCTTTGAACCTAAAAAGCCAAGTTCTTCTGCACTCCAGAAGGCAAAGACTACCGTCTTGCGCGGTGTCTCTTTCTCCCGAACCAGACGGCGGATGACATCGAGTACGCAGGCTACTCCGGAGGCATTATCATTGGCTCCCGGATAGATCTTACCATCATAAACTCCCAAGTGGTCATAATGAGCAGATAAGACTATAACCTCTTTTTCCGTCTTTCCCATCAGACCACCTAGTAGGTTTAAACTCGGAGCACGTAGCATTTGAGTATTACCAACAGAGAAGGTTAAACGGCTACCAGCAAATTCCTCTTTGACCTCCGGAATGGTAAAGGCTTGGGCATAGCTCCGTTCTTGGTCTCCCAAAGGTTTCAAGCCGAGTAAACTCATTTCCCGTGACAGATACTGGGAAGCGCGACCTTCGCCTGCCGCACCCGCTCGCCGGCCTTCCATCTCGCCAGAGCTTAGAGTTAGGATATCATCCATAGCCGTTCTGCTTAAGCTTTCGGACTGGAAATACTCATTAATAGTTTGGGCTTCCGGCGGGATAAGATAGAGCTTAGCCCGAGGCTGTGCCAACAAAGGCTCCACAACCGATTTTACTTTGTAGCCTACACCGGTCCACGGTAAGGCCATGGCCCCGAGACCAAGGAGTATTTTCAAGAATACCCGTCTTGTTTGCATGAACAACGTCCTTTCAAGTCCATTACAGGGGGAATTAAGATGCCGCTACGAATTAACGGGTCTCAACAAACAGAGTCCCTCACCCGCTCCTCTGGCTCATCTCCAAAGGGAGATCTTGATTTCAACAAGGTCCTCACTCAGACTCGGAAGTTACAAAGCCAAGAGCTTCAGGAATTTTTAACTCGTCTTGAGAAAAAGGGACAGCAGCTCGCTGAGAGCTTCTCCCTGCGTGACCTGACCGATTTCAAAGACATGGTCAAATCCTTTTTGCGTTCGACCTTTGGTCAAAGTCGTCAGGTCTCAGAAGAGTCCTTTTGGGATTTTCAAGGACGACCCAAGGTGCTTTCCCGAATCAACGAAATTGATAAGGCCCTTGAAGAACTCGGACAAAAGGTGCTGGATACCCAGGCCAAGCCTCTAGAAATTCTCACACAAGTCGACGAAATACGCGGCCTGATAATCGACCTATTGGGATGATTCACTTAAAATATTATACATGAAATGAGGTACCACTATGGCTAATCTAGACAACACTACCTACGAATGGTTTGTTAAGGCATTCCACCCGAAAAGCGGGTTGGATCTAAACTTTTATAAGCAAAATCAAATGGAGCGACGTATTAACAGCTTTATGTCCTCCCGTGGCTATAAAAATTATCCTGAATTCATTAAGGCTCTTGATCTGGATAAAGATCTCTACGACGCCTTTTTCAAGCATTTAACGATCAATGTCACCCAGTTTTTCCGAGATACCAACCAATGGAAGACTCTGCGCGAAGAGATTCTCCCCAAGCTCCTAGAAAAGAAGGCACCTATAAAAATCTGGAGTGCCGGCTGCTCGAGTGGTCAAGAACCCTATTCCATGGCTATCACCTTGATGGAATACTTCCCGCAAGCTCGCTTCACGATCTTAGCTAGCGATATCGATGTCAACGTGCTTGAACAGGCGAAAAAAGGAATCTACAAAGAAGCTGATTTCGCGAGCACGGCCCCTGAGCTTATTCCGAAGTATTTTACACCTGTGGATGGAGGCTACCAAATTAAGGATCAGGTCAAACGAGCGGTAACCTTTCAGAAGCAAAATCTTCTCACTGATCGCTTTGATTCTGGGTTTGATTTACTCGCCTGTCGCAATGTAGTGATCTACTTTACAGAAGATGCTAAGGATATGCTTTATCGCAAATTTGCTGATTCCCTAAATCCAGGAGGGATTCTTTTTACGGGGAGCACAGAGCATCTTTTTGGGATGAGTCATTTGGGCTTTAAACTCGTCTCCTCTTTCTTTTACCAAAAGCAGCCCTAATCGTCAATAGTTTCTTTTGTCTATCCCATTATATCTGATGAGGGATCTGTCGCAAATCGTTGGTGAATAAACGAAGGTGGCAGACCCTTAAGACCCGAAATAATCGTTCGTTTCTAATCGACTTTTTACTCGCCTATTTGCCAAAATTCTTTCATCAAACCTAATATGCGAGCGAGTCAAGTGGGTACCTGGGTATATTTTGTCGGACATTTCACTTTCAAATCTCTTTGGATTTTGTTAAACTTAAGTTAACATTCACTTTACAAATACTAGGTCAAGCGGCTAACTAAAACTAAGAGGAAGGTGGGATTTCTATTGTACTTCCACGATAATCTTATCATCTGTTATGTCCAAGACCCCAGCTGTGATCGTTTTCTCTTCCAGCTGGCAGGCGGAGAGGTATGTGAGGTAAGCAAGGAGGTGTTCTTTGCCCAATGGCGAGAGTACCGTGACTTCGAGGCAGCACGTGCTCTGGAAGAAGGTGTAGCTTATCGTCCACTGCCTGTGAACATGTCCTTCACCTGCAACATCAAATGTCTGCCCATCAATATGAATCAGAGGCGCAAACGTAAATCGGCTTATTTAATGCAACAGCCCATGCTTGCCCATGGCTAATGTATAGGAAAGAGCTGAAAACGGATGCGTCTTTTGTTTTATACAAAAAAGGGACTTACATAGTCCCTTTTTTGTGTGTCATATTCTATTGTAGATCTTATTCAGTTATTATTTTGTTATTATTCAGTTGTTCTCGTTCTTTCTTAATGCCATTAGGATGTGGGATTGGATTGTTGGTATGCAGCTACCAACTCATCGACGTGATATGTCATCCCTTTGCCTTTGTACTCCAGCGAAACCTGCTGGGCTGCGGGATTGTATCCAATATACTTCATCCCCAACTGTTTTGCCATGTTTGCCAGTTCAATACGCGCGCCTCGTCCTAAGTCTTGAAATTTCATTGTGCACACGCCCCTTATACCATTTTCTCTCTGTAAGGTAAATCTCGGGTGTCTGGAGTACAGTATTCAGTTTTCGAGTCTTCTAAGAAAGACAACCTGCGGCTCAGCAAAATGCTTTGTTAACACTTTGTTAACCCGATGTTAAGATTATCATATCCTATTCATTCTCGTGTTGCAACTTGCTTTTCTACATTTTATAAGTCTTACTCTTTTGCTTGTCTCACGACATCAATGACGGTTCCATCACGGTATTCTACCACAGCCACGACGCGGTCCGTAAATTCTATCGTCTCCGGTACGCCGGTTAAGCTCTCGGATATTTTTTTCAGTTCTTCAATCGTTATAATCGGCAAATCACTGTCTTTTAGTTTTTCCAGAAGATCTTTGCGGCGCGGGTTAATAGCGATTCCTCGCTCCGTAACTAGAACATCGATGGTTTCCCCCGGTGTCGTCACGGTGGTGACCCGATCCTTAATAACCGGCAGCCGTCCTTTGGTGAGGCTGGTCACGATAATCGCAATCTTCGAGCCTGCCGCAGTATCATTATGCCCTCCGGAAGCTCCCATGATGACGCCATCAGAACCGGTTACTACGTTGACATTAAAGTCTGTGTCGATTTCTGTGGCTCCCAATATCATGACATCCAGGTTGTTGACGATGGCCCCTTTATCATGAGGGTTACCATAAAGGGAACCGGACATCGCCTGATGGCGGGGATTTTCTCGGTAAGAGGCTACGGCTTTTAAGTCGAAGCACTGAACATCAAAAAGATTTCTAAACAGCCCTTCATTGAGCATATCGACGATATAGCCAGTGATGCCACCGGCAGCAAAGCTTCCCACAACATTCTTTTCCTGCATGTACTTACGTACCTCAGCAGCAACGGCTAAAGATGTACCACCGGCACCGGTTTGGAAGGACATCTCGTTTTGGATATAGCCCGCTTCATTGATCAATTGGGCAGCCATCTTGGCAATGCGCAGGCCCACGGGATCCTTAGTGACTGTAAGAGTTCCTGAAACAATCCCATTGGCATCACCAATCGAGTCCACTTGAACTACATAATCGACGAAGTCCTGAGTGATTTCTATGGGGCAAGCCGGGTAAGGAGCGAGGTGGTCGGTAACCGCCACTACTTTATCCGCAAAAAAAGCATCTGCAACTGCATAGGATAGGGTACCACAAGCTGCAGGGCCCCCTACTCCGTTGACATTGCCATAGGCATCGGCAGTGGGTGCAGCAATAAATGCCACATCCACGTGTAAATCACCGCTTTCAATGGCCCGCGGACGTCCTCCGTGACTCATGAATACAGCAGGATGCCTCAAGAGGCCTTGGGAAATGGCTTTCGCCACAGGTCCCGGCGAAATGTAGTTTACGGAGATCTTGGTAACGATTCCCTTTTTCATATAATCCACAAGTGGCTCGTGGATAGGGAAAATCCCGGTTGCGGCTACATGAATATCTTTGTAGCCCCGTTGAGCGACGACGGCCATCACTTGATTGAGGACATAATCCCCATTTCTCAAGTGGTGATGGAAGGATAGGGTCATCCCATCTTTTAGGCCCACTTTGTCTAAGGCTTCTTCAATACTAGCTAAAAGCTTCTTCTCTCCTGGTTTAACCGAGCGAAGGGTAACCGAGGCTTTGGCTCTCTCTCCGTAATTGGCAAAGGCCCCCATGAAAGGTTTAACCTCACCATATCCTTCTATATAATCTGGAATCTCTCTTCCAAGTATATTTTTCATGGTACTTCTTTCATCCCTTTCCTAAATCGTGATTTACTGAAAAATGGTATTGAGAGTATCGACTTGGCGACCATCCAAGGCTAGTTTACCGGTAAAGCCCAGTCGTCTTGCGGCCGAAGCGTCATTGGCCAAGCCTTCGTAATCATTACCGTCTGAAAATATGGTGTCGATAGCGTCGATTCCGGCGGCTCGGCAGGCGATGCCAACTCGGCCACGCACATAGTAGAGCTCTGCTCCCTCTTTTGTCCGTTGTGTACCAAACTCAGCCATGAGTCCTTCCCCGTTGAACCACAACCCGGTCACCCGAGGTGAAGAGGATATGAGCTGATTAATATTTTCTATACCTGAAGCGGTTTCCAAAATAGGAATGATCTCGATGGACCCCTCGGGAAACCCTTCCTCTTTTTCTATTTTAGTTAGCAGACCTTCTGCTTGCTTAATCACTTGCTCGTTTGCCTTGGGGATAATGAGAGCACCTGGCTTTACTCGGGCAATACGATCCAAGTCTTTTTGTCCCTCTTCCGTATCGAGTGGATTCACTCGAACCATTACTTCTACCTGAGAATAGTCTAAGAAGCTCAAGGCTTCTCTCACCAAATTACGGGCACTATCCTTGTCTGGGGCTGCTACCCGCTCTTCTAAATCAAAAATCACCACATCCGGATCGAATACAGGTGCATCTTGAATGTGCTTAGGATTGTTACCGGATATAATCAAAAGACTTCTTCTTAGCCTTTTCATATAAAAAACGACTCCCTTCTTTTCTCCTTAGCAATAAATAAAACAGTGTTTCAAAACCATTTTATAAAACACTTACCCTTAAAGCTTTGTCCTAGACAAGAGCTCTCTCCAAGGCAGTTTGAACACGAGCTCGAATGGTGTAGTTCAAGGCCCCTTTATCCTGAACCTTAACAGTGACGTCTTCTGCACCCATTTCCGCGACTTGGTCCTTGACTACTTGCTCAATTTGCTTGCCAAATTGTTTGAGGATAACGCGTTTGGTTTCCAGCTGAACTTGAACCCCGCCTTTTTCATTAGGCGCTACGGTTACAAGCACGTCATTGGATTCTAAGGCCCCTGCTTGTGCTGTTTTACTGATCTTCATAAAATCCCCTCCTTAATTCTAAAATATTTTAACGGAAATTCTGCCGTCATTGGCTTATTTCCGCTTTTAGCTATGAACCCTAATTCTCTACAGCAGATTTATCTAGCTTATATTTAATACGGTTGCTTAATCTCGACAATTTATGCTAATAAAAACCTACTATTCTTTTTAGTTTAACCCCATATTTCCTCCTTTGACAATAGGATTACCTTATGTTGCAAAAGTTTGAAAATTCGTTCGTATTAAGAAAAAATTTGCCGAGACAATGACCTCTGAATCGATTATAATTCAGTTAGCTGCTTATTAAGCTAAGATCAGACTTATTTCACATTCATAAGGAGGCGTCTTTGTTGAGTATTTTTGAAGCTCTGATGTTGGTGTGTTTCGGGGCCGCCTGGCCTTTTTCTATTTATAAGTCTTATGTATCCCGTTCCGTGGAAGGCAAAAGCGCCTTCTTCCTGATCATTATTTTAATAGGCTATGTCGCTGGTATCCTCCATAAGCTCTTCTTCCAATATGATTTAGTTATCTTCCTCTATGTCTTGAATCTCATCATGGTATCGACTGATTTTATGCTCTATCTGCGCAATCGCCGCCTGGCTAAAATTCATCAACAGATTTCCTAATCCTCCACCAAATCACCGATAGTAAAAGATAGAACAGGGCACGATATTCATAGAAAAATATTAATGGGAGTGACTTAGCTTGAGTGAAAATAAAAGCGAATTGGAAGAACGTCTTATGGTCGGTTTACACGGAGCCCCCGAACTCAAGCTGGGTGAGAAGCTTGAACATCTTGGGGTATTTCGAGAACGTATATTGAAATTACTGACCAAGGACCAAGTTGACGATAAACAGGTTTACCCGGAAATCGAGGAGGCACTGAAAGACCCACGGTCTACCCGCCTCCTCCTCAATGGAGATTTAGCCTTTGATTTTCGCGCCAAATATATAAAAATTGCTCGGCAATACAATAAACCTTATACAGTCGTCAACGACCCAAAGTTAAAAGGAGAAGTCGGCCTTGTGGTGGCTTCTGATCAGGCGGTGGATGTCGAGCAGGTAGAAGTCGAATAGATTGGACTTTCTACGGCTTTAAGACAACTTTGATACAGTTATCCTTCTTCTCGTCAAATATCTCATAAGCATGCTCTCCCTTATCCAAGGACAACCGATGAGTGATGATATCTGTAGCATCAAACCGTCCAGTTTTAATATGATCTAGGATCCGATCCACATAAGAATGAGCAGGACATTGTCCCATTTTTAAGGTGATATTTCTAGAGAAGAAATCTCCTAAAGGAAATAGATTATACTTAGCTCCATAGACACCCACTAAGGACACCGTGCCACCTTTGCGTACTGCTTGGGTGGCAATTTCAATAGCGGACTTCGATCCTCCTTGGAGCTTCAAAATAGTCTCAATCTTTTCGATCGTAGAGGCTTTACCATCCATGCCTACGCAATCAATGACAACGTCTGCGCCTCCGCGGGTTATCTCCTTTATATATTCCCCGGTATTATCATGTTCTTCAAAATTAATAGTTTCCACACCGTAATTCCGATAAGCATGGTCCAGCCTATAGCTGATGTGGTCTACGGCTATCACGCGCTTGGCTCCCTGAAAAATAGCCCATTTTATGGTCAGTAGACCCACTGGTCCACACCCAAGAACAACAACTGTATCTCCCTTTTTGACTCCACCGTTTTCTACTCCCCAATAAGAAGTAGGCAGTATGTCTGTGAGAAATAGAACCTGTTCATCCGTTAGTTCCTCTGGAATAATTCTAGGTCCCACGTTGGCGTAGGGAACTCTTAGGTATTCAGCCTGTCCGCCATCATAGCCTCCAAAGGTCGAGCTGTAGCCAAAATAAGCCCCCGTTTCCCCATTGCTATTGGAATTATCACATTGGCTCCACAGGTCATGTTCACAATACCAGCAATGCCCACAGGCGACGGGAAAGGGAACAATGACTCGATCGCCTTTTTTTACCTTATAAACCTCGTCTCCAACTTCTTCAACTATACCCATGGTTTCATGCCCTAGCACAAAACCCTCCGGCATATTGGGCACCATACCGTGAATGAGGTGGAGGTCCGATCCACAAATGGCTGCCGAAGTAACTTTAACGATGATATCATCTTGGTTGATTATTACTGGGTCACCTACATTTTTAACTTTTACATCTCGAACTCCCTCATAGACAATAGCTCTCATTAAGTACACCTTCCAGAAAGTTATTTTAGATAGCTTTCTCTTGGCGGTGGGGAACTATTCAAGGCTGATGAGGTTAGTTGAAGACAAAAAAAGAGCTGCAAAATGCAGCTCTACATAAGAAACTGAAGATCAGGCGAAGCCAATCTATAAGCCGGGTTCTGTTCCTTCCTTTCAGAAGGTGATGATCATCTATCTAGGACCGCTGTTACCAACGGCCTCAAGCGACCTTACCCGGAGACAAAAACGGGCCGTTTTATAGTCTCCCTATTCAGTCTTGCTCCAAGTGGGGTTTGCAGGGCCAACCTGTCACCAGGCTGCCGGTGAGCTCTTACCTCGCCTTTCCACCCTTACCTACTCGAAAGTCAGTCCAGGGACCAACCTCCGCTATCGGCGGTATATCTCTGTTGCACTGTCCTTAGGATTCCTCCCACTGGGCGTTACCCAGCACCTTGCCCTATGGAGCCCGGACTTTCCTCAGAAGCAACCTTTCGGTTCCTGCTTCCGCGACCATCCGATTGACTTCGCTTAACTATATTACTTCATTCTACTCTTTTGGTCAAATTCTTTAATATGGTTCTATTTCCAATCTAATTAACTTTTTCTAGAGCTTTCTCAGATTCTTGCAGTTCTTCCATCTCTGCATCGATATCCATAAGGGATGTAATTAATTTTGCTTTATTATCTATGCCGCCTTGAGACAACTTCATGATGATACGATCACGCTCTTGACTTAGAATTTCAGTACGACTCATAAATTATTCCTCCTTATAATAAATGAAATTTAAGTGAGCTGCACTTAAATTCAATATAATTAAGTGAATTTTCACTCTCTATTAGTCTAACAGATCTTTCAATTCTAATCCGTGATTCAAATCACGAGATTCGTTTTCTGCAAAGAACAAATGTTAAAATGAAATCATTCAATTCTCACTCTAAATATCTCTTCCTTCGACACTATTCTACCGTCAAAAATCATATTTGTCAATAATTTTCTGATTTTTCTATAAATTACCTGGCCTTGCCCAAATACAAAAAGGGGTATGGCAACTACTTTCACAAAGCAGTTGCCATACCCCTTTTGCTTGACTAACCGAAATCTATAGCGACTTCCAAGGGCTTTTCATTCTTTGGCTTATTAGCACTTCTACTCCATTTAGGGCTTTTTCGCGACTTAGATACTCAGCAAGGGACTGTACCATGGCGACTTCACCCCAGAAATGCCCCATATCGATGATGGATAATCCTGCCTCTAGAGCATCTAGGGCTTCATGATGATCCACATCGCCTGTAATCAGAAGATCCACTCCATTAAAGAGAGCCTTAGGGATAAAGCTACCACCGCTGCCATTGACGATAGCAACTTTGTGAATGAGCCCTTGAGGGTCTCCCGCTAAACGTAAAATAGGTTCTCCAGCCAGGTTTGTGGGTGCAAGCTTCTTCATTTCCACAATCAGTTGGTTTGCTATGCTCTCCAAACTCACCGGCTGCTTGAGATATCCCTTCACCCCATAGCCCTGAGCCACACCTGTGTTATAAAGTGGTATCAAGTCATATGCAGGCTCTTCGTAGGGATGAGCTTTTCTCAAGGCTTTTAAGGAACGCTCGATAAGCCCTTCCGATAGTATGCTCTCCAGTCGAATTTCATCAACGCAGGTCAATTCTCCAATCTCACCCAGAGTAGGATGTGCACCTGCCAAGGGGCGAAACATCCCTGTTCCTTCCCCTGCAAAAAAACACTCGGAGTACTCAGAGGCATGGGGGCCATCGGTTATACCAGCTCCTACCCCTGCTTGAGCAAGAGCTTGACGAACTAGCTCCACATGAGTTTGGGGAACATAAGTAACGAGCTTTAAAAGCTTTTCACTATTCGTAACTCGTAAATACTCCATCTTATCCAGAGCTAAAGCCTTACCTAAGCTCCGGCTGGAAGAGTAGGCCGATTGATCCAAATTGGTATGGGCAGCATAATAGGCAATCCCGGCCTGAATCAGCTTAAGAGGCAAGTGTGCTCCTTGATTATCTGAACGTAAGTTCTTTAGGGGCCGGAACATGATCGGGTGATGGGCGATAATCAGCTGGACATCCTTTTGGATAGCCTCTTCTAAAATTTCTGGAGTAAGATCTAATGTCATTAGAACTCTGTCGACGGAGGATGAGAAGCCGCCCACCAACAAACCCACATTGTCCCACTCTTCAGCCCACCCTTTGGGGGCAATCTTTTCGATGGTTTGAGCAATTACACCGACTGAAACAGACATGTTTCCATCTCCTCCAACACCCTGATGCTCAGGTCATACTCATCAATTCGCTTTTGCACTTTTTCTTGGGCTGATTTTTTCATCTCACCAATGGTCCTATGTAAATTGCGTTTTTGCTCATGAAGCAGAACTCGCAGTTCTTCTTGGGGGTCTTCGAGACACAGGGGGCCAAATTCCCAAATCCATTTCCTGATTAGGCTCTCGGTAAGCTCTTGGACTTGCTCTTGCTTTTGTAGACTTTCCAGAGAGGTTACAGCTACGTGAAGCTTCCTGAGGCACTTCTCAACCATTGTCTGCAATTCCTCTCCAGTGTACCCTGCACGACGGGAGAAATGCATGACTATGTAGACACGTCCTTCTTCCGCTACATAGCGTTCCTGTATCAGCTTCCAGCCTTCTTGAAGCAAGGTTAAGCGGACTTTGCCTTCTGCCCCCTGAGGCTGCAAAATGAGGTCCTTAATCCGCGACATCACCAACCCCTGGGCGGCGAAAATCTCCAACATCGTGTTCCCACCCATCCCCGCTAAGGTCAGGGTATCCACCTCCCCCGGCTGAATCGGCGCTAGCCCATCTCCATAGCGCACGTCAATAACCGAGTTTAAACCACGCCCTTTGATGGCCGCACAGGCTGAGCGATACGGTCCTTCGTGGACATCCACCGCAACAGCCTTCTTTATTCTCCCACTTTCCCAAAGGTAGATGGGCAGATAGGCATGGTCTGTGCCAATGTCACCAAGTTGCGAACCCTCAGGCACAAATTTAGCCACCATTTGTAGACGTGGACCAATACTCACCGAAACTGTCATAGGAAATCCCCTTCCGGTCCCTTTATTTTGGGGTATTTATATCTGGCATATGTAAAAATAGCGAGATGCAATACACATCTCGCTACATTCATTCTTAGTGGTGACCCGTACGGGATTCGAACCCGTGTTACCGCCGTGAAAGGGCGGTGTCTTAGGCCGCTTGACCAACGGGCCATTTTGGGTTGGTGGGCCCACCAGGATTCGAACCTGGGACCAACCGGTTATGAGCCGGGGGCTCTACCGCTGAGCTATAGGCCCAAAAAAAATGGCTCCCCGAGTAGGATTCGAACCTACAACCTACCGGTTAACAGCCGGTTGCTCCACCATTGAGCTATCGAGGAATGCTCTTCGCAGGGTTTATTATACGAGATTCGTATTTACTAGTCAAGCTTTAGGGATAAATTTTAATTTTAAAATTTATCCCTAGCTCAATCAAACAGATGAACAAATCCTCTATTTTCCTAAAGCAGCTCTTATTCTAGGTAATCCTTAAGCTTTTTGCTCCGGCTGGGATGGCGAAGCTTCCGCAGTGCCTTTGCTTCAATCTGACGAATCCGTTCGCGGGTCACGCCAAATTCTTGACCAACCTCTTCTAAGGTACGGGTGCGACCATCATCTAAACCAAAGCGTAGACGTAATACCTTCTCCTCACGAGGAGTAAGTGTTTCTAAGACCTCTTCCAGCTGTTCCTTCAAGAGGATGAAGGACGCTGCTTCAGAGGGCGCCGGAGCATCCTCATCGGGGATAAAGTCCCCTAAGTGAGAGTCTTCCTCTTCCCCGATCGGAGTCTCAAGGGACACTGGCTCTTGTGCAATTTTCATAATTTCCCGCACTCGCTCCACGGAGATATCCATTTGGGTAGCGATTTCCTCAGGGGTTGGTTCGCGCCCTAATTCTTGGAGGAGCTGACGGGAGACGCGGATAAGTTTATTAATGGTCTCCACCATATGCACGGGAATCCGAATCGTGCGGGCTTGGTCTGCGATCGCCCGGGTGATCGCTTGACGAATCCACCAGGTAGCATAGGTAGAGAATTTAAAGCCTTTAACATAATCGAATTTTTCTACTGCTTTAATAAGACCAAGATTACCTTCCTGAATTAAATCCAGGAATAACATACCTCGACCTACATAACGTTTGGCAATACTGACAACCAGACGCAGATTAGCTTCAGCTAAACGGCGTTTGGCGCTTTCGTCTCCTTGCTCCATCCGTTTGGCCAGCTCAATCTCTTCCTCAGCAGAAAGAAGGGGAACTCGGCCAATCTCCTTCAGGTACATACGGACCGGATCATCAATCCCCACACCTTCAGGAATAGAAAGGTCCACATCGACCTCTTCTTCTACCTCATCCTCATCCACATCGTCATCTACTATTGTATCATTGACCTTGACTAAGGCTTCGACTTCACCCGCTTCATTGACGACGTCTATTCCCATTTTGCCAAGTTGTTCGTACACTTCGTCAATTTGATCGGCAGTGAGCTCAATTCCTTGGAGGGCATCCATGATCTCCCGGTAGGTTAAAGAACCCTTCTTTTTGCCTTGCAATATCAGTTCTTTCACCGCATCGAGCTTCAATTGATTAACGCTCATGGATTCCCCTCCTTCCTGAGGTTCTTTTTTGTTTGTGCTCATGACCTTAGTTTTCGCCACTTCTCAACCGCTCTCCTATCTCCTTTAACAGGGCAAAAGCGCCTGCCAAATCGCCGGATTTTTCTAAGTCCACCATGCGAGCCTGAAGCTCTTCCACTGTTTCTTCCTCTTTTTGCGAATGTATCTGTTTCAGACAGTCTTGAAAAAGCCGTTCCGGATTGGCTAGGTCTATCTCCTCGAGCATGAGTTGTGCAGCCTTGCTTAGCAAGGTATCGTCATCCATGTTCGGTAGAGCCCCTTTTCCGAGATTAGGTGCTTTTTCAATATGATTAAATATCTGTTGATGATAGGGTACTTTCCAAAATCCTGCTTCGAGGTGTGTCTTCAATTCGGAGAGGGGAATCAACTGTTCAAGCAAAAGACGCAAGAGAATTCGCTCAGCTCGATACGCCCCGTCAGAGACTGACACTCCATTTGATGATGGATTTGCACACCTATTGATATTATCCCTGTTTTTTACAGAAATATCCTGTTTCTGCCTTAATTTTTCCTTCTCAGCAGTCTTTTGCGCAGTTTTTTGATCGAATCCGGCGATTTCCTCTTGGACCTTATCTAGAGTTAGACTAAGCTCCAGACTTAAGAACCGTTCATACCCTTCTCGTTCGACCGGGCTCTGTACCTTCACAATATCGGGTGCTAGTTCTCGGACTAACTCCGCCTTCTCCGGGGCTGATTCGGGGGGGGTGGTTTTGATCAAAACATGATATTTAAATTGAATATAAGGCTCTGCTTGGGCGAGAGCTTTATTAAATTCTTCTACTCCGAAGGTTTTTAAGTATTCATCCGGGTCCTTAGCTCCGCTGAGACTTAAGACGTCTACGCGAAAGCCCATATCCCGCACTATTTCTCCGGCTCGTAGGGTTGCCTGAATTCCTGCCTGATCCGCATCGTAGACGATCACCACTCGTCCAGTATAGCGGCGAATCAGTTTTGCCTGATCACGAGTTAAAGCTGTTCCTAATGAAGCTACTGCGTTCTTGAAACCTGCTTTTTGCAAGGCGATAACATCCATGTAACCTTCTGCCAACAATGCGAATCCACGCTCGCGGATTCCTTGATGGGCTCGGTGCATACCATATAAATGATGTCCCTTGTTAAAAAAAGCAGTCTCAGGTGAGTTTAAATATTTGGGGGTTGAATTATCTAAAACCCGCCCGCCGAAACCGATGGTTCGCTGACGCGAGTCAAGAATCGCAAAGATGACTCGATTACGAAAACGATCATAAAATCCACGGGTTCTCCCCTCCGAAGACTCTCGTTCTAAAGCAAGGCCCGCTTGAACCACCTCTTGGGGACTTACTTTTCGTGCACTCAGCGCCTCGAGAAGACCCTCCCAGCGATCTGGAGCATAACCCAAACGAAATTGCTTGATGGTTTCATCATCTATCCCACGTTGCCGAAAATACTGCCTTCCTGGTTCTCCTTCGGGCTTATTCAGCAAGACTTCATGAAAATAACCCGTTGCCCAATCGTGAATCTCTTCCCAACGACGTCGACGGGTTTGTAGCTCCTTCTCTCGGGGCGAAAGTTCTTTTTCCGGAAGAATAATGCCGTGTTTTTCAGCTAGATTCTCAACCGTCTCAAGGAAACTCCAATTTTCTTTTTTCATTAAAAAAGAAAAAACATTACCACCTGTATGGCAACCAAAACAATAGAAAATCTGCTTCTCTGGGGTTACCGTAAAGCTCGGCGTTTTCTCCGCATGAAAGGGACAGAGACCTAAGTAATTCTTCCCTTTGCGTTGAAGCCGTACATAATCGGAAATTGTATCGACGATGTCCGAATGCAATCTAACTTCCTCAACGATTTCTTCAGGAATTCTATAATCCACCGATTGTTCTTCGCCACCCTATGCCATATTTTTGACAAAATGTCAAGATAATAGTACTTTATTGTTCGCCAAAAAACTCAAGAATCCTCTTTTTAATTACTTCTTTAAAATCTGGCGTGATTGGTGTACAATATATATTCTAGATATATTTATTATCTCTAATTATTATTCTACTTTGCTTAACTATTTCCTCCTTTATTTCGACTTTTTCTTTCCTATACTTCCAATAGAGCCGTTGACCCTTTTCCGGCTAGCCTTTACGTGTTAAAATGAAATCAGAAAGGTGGGAGGCCAATCATGAATAACTTGAGATTTCGCAGTTTCATCCTTGCTTTTTCTTTCTTGTTTTTTCTCTTTACTGCGGTAGGCTGTGGATCCGATGATATCTCTAAAAATACCCCGCCCACGAATACCTCTTCACCAAATGGCGCTGAGCCCCAAACCCCCGAACCTTCTACGTCCGTTAATAAAACAATGGATGTTACACTTTATTTTCCTACCCCTGATGCTTCAGGACTAGTCGCTACCAAACGCACCCTCAAGGTCACCGAGGAAACTAGCGCGGCTGCCATAAAGGAGATTTTCAAGGAATTTACTAATCCTCCAACGGGGTCCGTTGCCCCCCTTCCTGAGAAAACTGCACTGCTCGATGTTAAGATTAAAGACGGTGTGGCAACCCTTGATCTTTCTAAATCCTTTCGAGAAAATTTCAAAGGCGGTACAACTGGGGAGGAAATGGTGCTTTACAGCATCGTGAACACCCTTACTGCCCTTCCGGATGTTCAAAGTGTCGAGTTCCTTCTCGAAGGGGAACTCAAAGCAGCTATTCTCGGCGGCTTAGACACTTCAGCTCCCGTGGAGCCAGATGAGAGCTTGATTTTGAAGTGATTCTGAAGAATAAGAGTGAAGTATTACGACATATAACAACAGTGAATGGCGAGCCTACTGGCTCGCCATCTTTATTTATTCAGTCTTAAGGTATATATATGCTAGCAAAAAGTATAACTTTGGAAGGAAAGGCTACTACCTCGGCACAAAATTAATGCCTTGGCACAAGGAGCCTTTGAAAGAGTTCGATGGCGTAATTATCGGTCAATCCTGAGATATAATCAACTACCGCTTTTACTTGATCTTCATTGGCCCACTTGAGATACTCCTGAGGAAGTTGAGATAAATTCTCCATATAATAGTGAAACAAAGCCTGCACAACATACTCCCCTTTGCGGCGTTCCTCACGAAGGGTATCGTTATTATAGACTCGCTCAAACATGAAGATTCTAAACTGCTGCATGGCCTCTGCCACGAGGGAAGATTGCTTAATAGCGGTCTGGTTCTGGGAACTCTCGATCATATCTACCACCATCGTCGTGATCATCTGGCTTGGCTTTTCCCCTAGAGTTTTTACCACAGGTTCAGGTAGATCGCCTTTTTTAATCAGTCCTGCTCGTAGAGAATCATCATAGTCGTGACACAGGTAGGCGATGCGATCCCCAGTCTTAACAATCTGACCTTCTAAAGTATAGGGTATTCCTTCACCTGTATGATTAAGTACACCGTCCAAAACTTCCCGGGTTAAGTTTAACCCTTTCCCTTCCTCCGTGAGCACAGTAAGGATACGGATCGATTGTTCATTATGCTCAAAGCAGCCGATGAGCTTTGCGATGGCCTCCTCTCCCACATGTCCGAAGGGCGTATGCCCCACATCATGGCCCAGAGAAATAGCTTCAATTAGATCTTCGTTTAGGCGTAGCCCCCTGCCGATAGTGCGGGAAATCTGGGAGACTTCCAAACTATGGGTCATGCGCGTCCGATAATGATCCCCCGTAGGGGCAATGTAGACTTGGGTCTTATGCTTAAGCCGACGAAAGGGTTTGCTGTGCAAAATCCGGTCCCGGTCCCGTTGGAATTTCGTCCGAATAGTGCATTCCTCTTCCTCTCGATCCCGTTTGGCTTCACTGCTTTTGGCAGCATAGGGCGACAGCCGCTCCCATTCTTCTCGCTCTGTCCGGAGCCGAATATTCTCGCTCATCTTTACTCCCCCTTAGCGGCTTGAGTTACTTATTAATATTATACCATGAGAGATGGACAACAACGAATTCTTACTTGCATTACTATCTATAAACAAAACTTGGCTGGCGCCACGAAAGCACTGCTTTCGCACTTGTTGTCGTTAGACGACGGCGGCTGCCTAGTTGCGTTATACTATCGTCCGATGAAAATTTATATATTAAGATACGTGCAAGAAAAAGAGAACCACAAAATGGTTCTCTAGAAGGGGGTTCCATCTACTCGGACCCCATAGAGCCGGAACAGGTCCTCAACATTTCACAAGAACTACATAGCTCACTCTTATCACTGGCGATTAGGCAGTAGCTCCCCTCGATTTTCCAACACGGCTTGGATTCATTAATGATTGTCGAGCTATTCTTCAATGCTCCACCTTTACAATTACGATTATACCAGCAGGAATACATAGCCGTGATCTGTTTTACACCCGCGATGTTCAGGCCTTTTTCATCCATTAAAAATTTAATGAATTTTAAACGCAACAAATCGTTGTTGGAATACTTTCTTTGGTACTTTGCCCGATCCGGATGAATCAGGTTGTTTCTTTCCCAGACCCGTAAGGTTTCTGGATGTTCCCCAATTAACTCAGCCACTGTGCCAATGCTATAAAGGCCTTTTTCTTCGTCCAGCATCACTCACCACGCTTATCCGATATTTTCCTCTCGAGATCCTGCCTTTTTATCTATTCCGGCTCATTCTGATTTTATACCTTTTGATCAATAATCTCAATATTATTATATATGTTTCTTATGGCCAACGGATTTGTGCTTGAAAATGAAAAAACAGAGGAAAGGTGTCACAGCACCAATTAACCTCTGCTTTTCAAAATGTTTAAATTCCCCTTAGATATAACCGATAACTAATAACGCTGACCGACTAGCTTTTTTCCGATAAGAGCTTGACTGTTTCGCTGTTGGTCTTAGGAGCTTTCACCTCAAATTGCGGAGCAGCCACTCCCGTTCTGGCCTCAGTCGCCTTATTGATCGCCTGATAAGCATAGTCTAAGGATTTACTAAGGCTATCGAAGGTCAGTTGAGGATTATGGAAGCCCATGGAGTTTTCTGCTCCAACCCAGTCAACATAGAATTGGGCCTTACGCTGGAGACCGCGCGCTTCTTCGAGCAGAGCTTTATTAGCTCCTTCAGCATCAGCTGCCGCGATAGCTTCGATCGCTTCAACATTCACATTCCCCACTGTAGCCATCGTATCCGCAACTTTATCTTGTGTATAGAATACCCGCTCTTTTAGCCATTCTTCGCCTTCCCGATGGCATGTCATGCAGCTTTCATTCATCGTCTTAAGCGGGCTGGTCCACCAGTGCGAAGAAATCTTTTCGCCACCATTCATGCTATAAGGCATATGGCAATCGGCGCAAGATAAACCGGCCTCGGCATGAGTACTTCCTGAAAATGTTTCAAATTCAGGATGTTGTACCTTAATTTCAGGTGTTCCTGCTTTAGCATGCTTCCAATCAGAGAACCCTTTTTCTTCATAATACGCGAGAATGTCATCCGGGGTGGTGCCTTTATCCCAAGGGAAAGTGACTACTTTCTTATCTCCAGCGAAATAATATTCCACGTGGCATTGAGCGCAAGTCATTGTCCGTAGCTCTTGAGTCGTTAACTTATCAGGATCTTTACCCAACCGGGTGAGTGTATCCCGTAAAGGTGGTTGGGTAATAACTAATTTCATGGTTTGGGGATCATGACAATTAGCACAGGTTATACCTTCAGTGATTTTACTCTTGAGATCATGAAAATTAGCGCCATAATAGGCATCGCCCATCTCCTCCACTACACCGGATATATTGGCTGATTTACAAGTCCAGCAGGAGGCGATACTCTTTTCATTGATACGCTTAATTTTTGACACATCTTCAAGAGTGTAGTTGTGACCCCTATCTTCATTATATTCGATAGCAAATCCATAGCCGGCAAATATCTCTTTTAAGAATGGCCATTGGACTAACTTATCATATTCCTCAGAGCCACCATATTTGCTACCCTCGTTAGACATCTCCGAAGTTCGCATGAATGTATCATATTGCTTAGGATAATACTTGGCATATTCGTCGACGGATAGGGTTCCGGGCGCGATTTCCGCACGGTAAGAAACGGCCTGCTGACTACCCGATGAAGCGCAGCCAACGGCAACTAAACTGATGGCTACGATGACCATCAAGCTAAGGAGTATTATTCCACGTTTTCTCACAATCTCTACCTACCTTTCCTTTCCCTTAACGATAATTACTATGAGGAGTATAGCGGTGACAATCAAAACATTGTCGACTTGGATCCATGCTAATATTTCTCACCACATCTTGATGACAGTTTAAGCAGTTATTCTGGACCATTTCGTTATTCTTTTCGTTCATTCGAATACTGTCAGGTACATCACTAAAGGTATTGTGATAAAGATGTTGAACTCCTGAGGTAATCTTGGTATAGGTCTTCGTCGCATAGTTGGTTTGATCGGTATGACAATCATTACAGCCGACTATATCCCGGTGCGATGAATGACTCCAGGTTCCATAAACAGGTTCCATGACATGACAAGAGACACAATAACTAGGATCCTTCGTAAGTGCATGCACTCCTTGAACACCTACGACAGCAGTTAGACACAATACTGCTAACAGGCCAATGACTAATGTCTTCCTAGATATTTTTTTGCGTTTGCCACCTTGAGTATCGGTTTCTTCATGTTCCGCCCCGCTATATTTCATGATTTCCCCCCTTTCTTTTCATGATTTTCCTAAGATCCTTTTCT
Organism: Desulfitobacterium sp. THU1; assembly: GCF_038181555.1. Taxonomy (NCBI): domain Bacteria; kingdom Bacillati; phylum Bacillota; class Clostridia; order Eubacteriales; family Desulfitobacteriaceae; genus Desulfitobacterium; species Desulfitobacterium sp. THU1. The sequence continues at coordinate 60,728 of NZ_JBBWUA010000019.1, forward strand.
CCCTCCCTATACCCATCCACATAAAATTATAGAAAAAAAAGGACTTAATGCCCATTAACAAAATCATGTTAAATTATTAACAAATTCTTAAGGAAGCTGTTGGCCTTGTGTAGCGATACAAACTTAGCTCAAAGAATGACTTACAGCACAGATCAGAAGAAATAACAAAGGAATAGTAAAGGTATCTGTCAAATTTGGCACTGGTGCAAAATTTGACAGGCCTACCTATGAAGGACAAGCCGTTGCCTTGATGCAAGGAAACCCTCCTCCTGTAAAATATATACAGGAATCAGAAATGTGTGATTTAAAATTTTAGATGCCGGCGAACATAGATAGTAAAAACAGGGTATTGCTCCTTAGAGTTAAGGAACAATACCCTGTTTTTAGCATACAATAATATTTATAGTTGTTGATGACGGAGCATCTTTAGAATACATGTTTCTCGGTGTTAGCGGCGAACCTTCTGAAATTGTTCATTAGCAATGCAACAAATACAACCCAAGGAATGAGAGAAAGCAAAGAGAATATCATGCCTAACGTACCAGCCGATGACGGAACAATCATAAAGAATCCGGAAGCCAATCCCCACAAGCCAACCGATTTTTTAAACTGGGGACTCTTCATCACTGTATAGGCAAACAACAGTAGGCATATGGTACTCAATACATAGTAAACATTGAAGGCGGTGCCTGTATAGCCGGCCATTAAGGCTTCACCGGCGGCCAAATAAACCATCTGCTGGTCTGGAAGCGCCTGAGCATACTGATTACTTAAGGTTAGCATTTCAAATGCCGGATTCGAGGGATAGTAACAGGCAACGCCAATCAAGCCAAGCATCATTGCCAATAAGACAACAACTGGACGTTCATGAAATAAGAGTGTAAATAGGGCAAAGTAGATTATGCAAACAATCACATTGTTAAACAGATATAGAAAGTCTAAGCTCAGCAACCCTAAGAAAGGATTTTGTTGATAGAGTTCAAAAAGGCCTTTGACGGTATCCGGAGGTGGTGCCATTACAAAAATAATAATTTGCATTGGAATAATTACCAGCATTGCTAGGGCCAAAAAATGAGCAACACGATATAGTGGCCGAAAGTTAATTTGTAAACCTTGAATCATAATTTAGCCTCCTTTTAGTTTCCATTATCCTTTTTGAATAGATAGTTTATAAGTTTTACAAGTTCTCCTTTAATGTCCTCTTGATTCGAAGACCCATTGGATGAGAAGCTCAGCACAATCATTCCTTGGAGTGCATAAATTATAGTTTTGGCAACAACTTCAATTTCTTCGGCTTGAAGGACATCCTCTTGGACCAGTCTGTAAAAGGAAGTTTGCCACATGCCTTGGAACTTCAGATCCAGCTTTTGATAACTATCATCTCCCTCGGGTTGAATAAAAGGATAGAAGTAGAAAAATCGGAAGACATTCGGATGCTCGAAGAAGTAATCAATATAGCTAAAAAAAGCTCCAAGGATTTCTTCCACAGGATCATCCTTGGTGAAGGAAATGGATGTCAGCTCAGTAATCATGTCCTCAATCATATCCACTCGTAATGACCATAAAAGAGCGTTCACATCTTTGAAGTAATAATATAGATTGGTGTACGCGTATCCTGTTATTTCGGCTAAATATCGAACAGTGATAGCTTCGTGTCCTTTATCATGGATGATACCCTTCGCGGCCTCAATGATTTCTTTCTGAGTTCGTTCTTTTTTAGATAGTTTCATATTGCCTACCTTTCTAACGGTGTTCAATTATTTTAACTTAGTTAAAGTTTATAGTGTGGCCAACCTCTGTGTCAAGAGATTAATACACCCTTTCAAAATTATTTGTAAGCGCTTAATAAAAGGGTGCATGGAAACTACTTGAGGCCTATGGCAAAATATAATAAAACCCAGCTACACTAGTTATAGCCGGGTACTGACACAGGATCAAGTTTAATTACAAACGACAATAGTCGGGGAGTTCAG
>NZ_JBBWUA010000020.1:0-61180 GCF_038181555.1 Desulfitobacterium sp. THU1
AGTCGGGTTGGAAACAGGACGTTTCCAACCCGCTAGAGAGCCAAACAAGTGCGAAAAGCTCGCCCGCTTTTCGGGATGGCGATTTAGACGGGACGAAAGCCGGATGAGGCTTTCGCCCAAGCCGCCTGCCACATAGAACGATCTAGCGGCGCAGGCTCCCCGACGGAGCGGAGTGCTTGAGCGTTAGAACGGGTGCGCGCGGCTTACAGAGTGAACGCGTAAAGCAAAAACCTGGAGAGACTTCTACAAAACTTTCAATCAATCATTAATTCCAATAACGGGGGTGCCCCAATGTCAGATACCCAACAGCCATCGAATCCGTCGTCCATATCCGAACCCAGCGGCGACAACTTAAATCCTCGGACTCCCGGGGTTTGCTTCGTTACCCTGGGGTGTAAAGTCAATCAGACCGAGAGCGAGGCCCTAGGGCAGCTCTTTAGAAATAATGGCTACAATGTAGTGCCGACCACTGAGAAGGCTGATGTAGTGGTCGTCAATACTTGCACGGTAACCAATACAGGCGATGCTAAGTCGCGGCAGACCATCCGGCGTATGGTCAAGGCTCATCCGGATGCCTTTGTGGTCGTTATGGGTTGTTATGCTCAGACAGCACCGGGAGAGATTCTCGATATCGAGGGTGTGGATCTGGTCTTAGGCACTCAAGATCGAGGAAAGATCCTAGAGTGGATCGACATAGTGCGGCGGGAGCAGCAGCCCAAAAGTAGCGTGCACACTATCTGGGATGCTAAGGAATTCGAGGAACTGCCCTTAATTGAAGAAGAAAGCAGAACACGGGCAACCTTAAAAATCCAAGAAGGGTGTAATAAGTTTTGTACCTATTGCATCATTCCCTATGCTCGCGGCCCCGTAAGAAGCCGTATTCCTGAAAATGCCGTCGCTGAAGCGGAGAAGCTCGTTGCTGCAGGTTATAAAGAAATTGTTTTAACCGGTATTCATACTGGATCCTATGGCGAAGATCTCGGTGATGATTGGAATCTTGCTCGGTTAGTAAAAGAGATTGCAAAGGTCGAAGGCTTGCATCGTTTGCGCTTGAGCTCTATTGAACCGATGGAATTTACACCGGAGTTAATAGAAATCATCATGAGTACGCCAGTGGTTTGTCCGCATCTTCATATTCCTCTTCAATGCGGTAGTGATGACGTTTTAACGCGCATGAAAAGGCCATACACCGTAAGTCAATTCAAAGAGCTAATTGACCGTTTAAATGGTCTCTTGCCGGGTATTGCGGTGACGACCGACGTGATTGTCGGTTTTCCTGGGGAGACGGAAGAGAACTTCCAAGAATCTATAGAAACCGTTCGTTCTTGTGGTTTTTCCGGAGCCCATATCTTTCCCTATTCCATGCGTAAAGGAACCCCTGCTGCAAAGTATCCCGATCAGCTCCCTAATAAGGTCAAGGAACAACGAGTCAAGGCTCTTATGAAGGTCGCTAAGGAAAGTCAGGAAGAATATGTCCGCAAATTTTTAGGGCAGACCGTTGAAGTTCTTGTTGAATGGGTTGATCCTGAGGGAGTAGCCACAGGTCATACGAGAAATTATCTCCAAGTACATCTGCCGCCCCGAGAAGGGAAACCTTGGGAAAGTGGCGAACTAGTTGAATGTGTGCTCGAAGAAAGCTACCTAAGATTGCATTAGCACATGGGAAACGCTTATTGCATATAAACATACAGGAGGGTTTTTATGTCAGACTGCATCTTTTGCAAAATCATAAATAGGGAGATCCCCAGTGAAGTGGTCTATGAGGATGAACGCGTGTTGGCCTTTAAGGATATTAATCCTGTAGCCCCGGTACATGTGCTGATCATTCCAAAGAAACATAGTGAAAGCTTAAATGATCTTAACCCAGAGGATGAAGCTCTAGTTGGGCACCTTGTCATCGTCGCCACACAACTAGCCGAAGAATTAGGGATAGCTGATTCAGGTTATCGTTTAGTTAACAATTGTGGTGATGATGGTGGTCAAGTCGTGAAGCATTTGCATTTCCATTTAATTGGCGGAAAACGGTTGGGTATTCATATTTGTTGAAGATAACGCCGAAGAACCAAATAAAATCCTTATAGATGACCAATAAGTTCCAAAGGATGTTTGTCAAGAACTTGACTCACTCCGCCACATCCATTATAATAATCTAGTATATCTGTACATGATCCAGTGGAGGGAGGGATAAGATAATGAGCGAAATTAAAGTCGGTAAAAACGAATCCCTAGATAGCGCACTCCGCCGGTTCAAGCGCACTTGTCAGCGTTCAGGCGTATTATCAGAAGCTCGTAAGCATGAGGCTTATGAAAAGCCTAGTGTAAAGCGTAAGAAAAAGTCTGAAGCCGCCCGTAAACGTAAGTTCAAGTAAGGAGTTGCACTGAATTGTCCCTTAAAGATCGCCTCGTTGAGGATATGAAGGTTGCCATGAAGGCCAAAGAGGAGGGGAAGGTTAGACTTTCCGTCATTCGTATGGCTCGGGCTGCCATTAAAAATGCTGAAATAGATAAGAGAATAGAATTTTCCGATGACCAAGTCATCGAAGTCTTAGCTAGAGAAGTGAAAATGCGTCGTGATTCGATCGAAGAGTTTTCTAAGGCGAATCGCCCCGATACTGTGAAAGCCCTGGAAAAGGAAATCTCCGTACTCATGGATTACCTTCCTCAGCAGCTTTCTGAAGGGGAGATACGCCAGTTAGCCCAAGAAACGATTGCCGAAGTCGGTGCTCAAGGACCGAAGGATCTCGGCAAAGTGATGGGCAAAATCACTCCGAAGACAAAAGGACGCGCTGACGGCAAACTGGTTAACCAGATCGTGCGTGAACTTCTAGGATCTTAGCTCAAAAAGACCTGATTGCATAATGCAGTCAGGTCTTTGCACTATCTGAAAGTTTTTCTGTAAATGGAGGTTGTTCGATGTCGGTTGAAGCAGTAAAGGAATTTTTTATTAGGAAGGAAAAGGAGTTTCCAATCCTGAAGTTTGAGGATATTAGTACAGTAGCCAAGGCGGCAGAATCTTTGGGGGTTACTCCCGGTGAGATTGCAAAATCACTCCTTTTAAAAGTCAATGATGGTTTTGTCATGGTGTTGATGGCAGGAGATAAAAAGCTCGATAATCGAAAGTTTAAAGATACCTTTAAAGGTAAGGCTAAAATGCCTGCTTTGGAGCAGGTTTTGGAAGTGACGGGACATCCGGTCGGAGGCGTCTGCCCCTTTGGTTTAAAGCAAGCAATTCCCGTGTATTTAGATGAGTCCTTAAAGCAATATTCGGAAGTGTTTCCCGCAGCAGGTGCTCCTGATGCTGCTGTCAAGCTGGCCGTTGAGGAATTGGAAGAGCTTGTAGCAACGGATTGGGTGGATGTAACTCAAGGGTGAGTTTTTATCTCAGGGACATAGGGGTATACCAAACTATACATAGTTCGCATAATGTATGATAGAGCAGCCTAGTAAGGTGGTGATTAGCATTATGAATGGAATATATTTGGCTTTAGGTGATTCGCTGACAACAGGGTATGGAGTTGGCTTCAACCGATCTTTTGCGACTCTCTATTATACAAGCTTGTTGTCCAGCTATCCGAAGCTGGGGTACGAAAATTACGGGGTGAATGGTCTGACAAGTGACCAATTGGTGAACATGATTAGGCAAAACACCATGTGCCGCATGGTTTCTCAAGCTCAGGTGATCACTGTAACCATTGGCTCCAATGACCTGTTAACTATTGGCAAGGGGTTAGTAGCAGGTCAGGGGACAAATCCGAGTCTAATGATAGGAGAATTCCACCATAATCTTATGGCATTGGGGGAGAGGATTCGTAATGCTAACCCAACGGCCATTCTCAAACTAGCTAGCATCTACAATCCCCTACCTGCTGGAGATCGACAAACGAATACTTTAGCAAGAAGCTTGCTTAAGGAAGCTAATCATGGTGTGAAGCAGATGGCGAGAGAATATAGGGGAGTTGTAGTTCCGATAGCTAAAGCATTTGAAGGAAAAGAGCAGTTAATGCTGGGACCTGACCAGCTCCATCCCAGCATCCTGGGACATCAAGTCATAGCAGAACTTTTTCTGCGGTATTGAGAAATGCTGACCACAAAAATGTATCGACGATAAGTTCGATACATTTTTTGTATTATAGGTCGATGTTATCAAGGGAATGTTATTTAACTCAAACGCTGGTGAAAGAAGTCAGGATATGAGGCATTCCCAAGTATTTGATAAACAATTGCGATAGGCGAGCAAATTTGCCAGTTTAAATGAGAAAATGCATAAACATGCACCTTGTGTATGGATGAAGATGAGGAGTAAGATTAGAAGGTGCGTGTTATAGTACAATAGACAACAGCCAACTTAAAGTACGGAACAAGTTGCGCGTGTTATAGTACAAGTGTTAAATGATGGAGGAGAAAAAATGGTCATGGGAATGGAGCGAGGGGCTCGGGTTGGAACGATGGGGTTAACGCTGGTAGCGGCAATCCTCGGTATAGTTTTTCTTGGCTGGAATTTTCCAAGTGGATATGAATCAGGCCGGTGGCAGATAGCTGGACTTGCTTTTGATGGGTTAACAGCCTTTTTTCTTTTTCTGCTATTTCTCGGGCAGGGGATGGCTTCCCTCTATGGGATGAGCTATATGAAAGAGTATGAGGGGAAGAAATCTTTAGTCTCTTTTTCTTTAGCTTGGCTGGGATTTCTCGGTAGCATGATGGGTGTCTTGATAGTTGACCAGGGCTTTTATTTTCTTTTTCTTTGGGAGCTCATGTCCCTTTTCTCCTTTTTTCTTGTGATCTTTGAACATGAGGAAGCACCGAATCGCACAGCCGCTTTTATTTATTTCGTGATGACCCATGTGGGTACGGTTTTTCTGACAGCTGCGGTCCTGTATTTATATAGCAAGACAGGCAGCTTTGCTTATACGGATTGGGCTACTTACGCTCCTGGTTTAAGCCAAGGAGAGAGGAGCTTCTTATTTGTTTTCTTCCTGATTGGCTTTGGGACCAAAGCAGGGCTGGTGCCTTTTCATATTTGGCTTCCCTATGCTCATCCTGTGGCGCCTTCTCCTGTCTCGGCGCTGATGTCAGGAGTCATGGTCAAAGTCTCTCTTTATATGATAATGAGACTGGTTTGGTTAACCCTCAACCCTGTGGAAATCTGGTGGGGTGTTGTTCTGCTTGCTCTGGGGGTGCTTTCGGCCTTTGTAGGAATACTCTATGCCTCGATCGAGCAGGATGTCAAACGCTTGCTTGCCTATTCGACCGTTGAGAATATAGGGATTCTCGTCACGGCTTTGGGGACGGCCATGATTGCCCAAACCTTGGGTTATTCTGAAATCGTGGTCCTCGCCCTGGCTGCTTTCTTCTGGCACGGACTCCATCACCTGCTCTTTAAATCGACGCTCTTTATGGCGGCCGGGAATATCATTCAAGCAACCCATACACGTCGCTTAGATCAACTGGGTGGACTACTTAAGAAAATGCCCAGAACAGGCTTCTGGGCTCTCGGAGGAGCCATCGGACTTTCTGCTTTGCCACCTTTGGGTGGGTTCTGGGGAGAATGGCTGTTATTTCACTCTTTATGGAAGACATCTGTGCAAGCAGGTGAGGGAATGCTTAAGCTTGTGCTTCCCTTAATCATTGCCACAATAGCCTTTGTCTCAGCCCTGGCTCTAGCAACTATGGTAAAGTGGTTTGCCGGAGCTTTTCTTGGGCAAGCTCGTTCTCCTCAAGCAGAAGCTTCCCAAGAGCTAGCCTGGCCTCAGACCACTGCTATGGGAATCGCCCTGTGCCTAAGCGTTCTTCCTGTCCTTTGGCCCCAAGGTCTTTTGGCAATCTTTAACGCACCCATGGGGGTCTTTAATTTGCCTGTCCTAGCAACCACGAACTCGGTGGCCCTGCCCATCTTTACAAACTTATATCAGCTGATTACCCCTTACGGGTTACTGATACTGCTGTTTACAGGAATTCTCTTTCTTTTATCGAGAGCAAAACAGAGGAGGACTTCTGGGACCTGGAATTGTGGTACTCCCCTGACTTCTCGCATGCAATACACTAGCTTAGGAATGACCATGCCTTTGCGGATTGTATTTAAAAGGATTCTAGCCTTCCATCCCAAGATCGATAGGGAGTATGGGGGGAATCGCTATATATTGCGTTCTTTGCAGTACCATAGTCGTATTCGTGAGATGGCGGAGGACGTTATTTATCGGCCAACCATGAAGCTGGTTTTGTGGTGTGCAGATAGAATTCGCATTTTGCAAACAGGGAGTATTCATATCTATCTGGCTTACACCCTCGTTACTCTCGTTATCGTCTTGATTTGGACAATGTAAAGGAGGAGAAGGAGATGTCTATGGTTTGGCAGCTGGATTGGAAGATAATCGTCTTTTCCTGCTTTCATTTATTACTTTTTCTATTAGCCGCCCCTTTACTGCAAGGGTGGATTAAGAAAGTAAAAGCATTTTGGCAGATGCGTAGGGGACCGTCTCTTTTACAACCCTATCGTGATCTGCGTAAGTATATGGACAAAGAAGAGGTTATTTCAGAGCATGCTTCTTGGATTTTATTGATCACCCCTTCGATTGTTTTAGGAAGCACGTTACTATCAAGTTTGGTTATCCCCGGTCCTTGGGGAGGCGCGCCGATCCAAGGGATGGGGTCTTTGTTCTGGTTAGTAGCCAGCTTTGGGTTGGCTCGGTTTTTTCTTGCCCTAGCGGGTTTGGACGCAGGAGGAACTTTTGGAGGTATGGGGAGTAGTAGGGAGGTCTTTGTAGCGGCTCTCGTTGAGCCGGCCTTTATCTTAAGTTTGGTTGTCCTAGCCTTAATGACTGAGACCACCTCACTTACGGTAATGATTGCTGAACTCCAAGGCATGTCTATATTTGAGACACCGCGGATTCTTGCCTTGCTTGCTCTTGTGCTTATTGCGATTGCTGAGATGGGAAGGATTCCGGTGGATAACCCGGATACTCATCTGGAGTTGACCATGATTCATGAGGGAATGCTCCTCGATTATTCGGGGCGGTCTTTGGCTTTTTTGCATTGGGCAGAACAACTCAAGCAGCTGCTTCTCCTCCAACTTATCGCCTTATTGATTATGCCTGTGAATATGAATCTACTTTATACCCAAGGTGGCGGAATTCAGTTCGGGGTTCTCGTGACTCAAAGTATTCTGCAGATAGGGCTAGTGGCTTTGCTGGGAGCTTTTTTTGCTACCATTGAAAGTGCCCATGTGAAGGTGCGACTTTTCCGGATTCCTAATTTTTTAGCGGTTGGTTTGGCCGCGGCCATCTTGGCTTTATTGACACTTTGGATTACGAAAGGAGGGATTTAGGATGGAAGGAACCTTGGAAAATCTTCAGCAACTCTTGCTTTTTATTCTCTTGGCTACAGGTTTGTACATTGTCGGCTGCTCTAAAATGAAGAAGGCTTTGCTGGCCTGGTCCTGGCAAGCGGTATTTCTTTCCCTGCTCATTTTGTTGGAGGGAATTAAAGAAAACGAGTTGGAGATGATGGTCATCGCCCTCCTCACCTTAGTGGTCAAAGGTGGAGTGATTCCTTGGGTTCTTCGACGGACGGCTAGCCTATCTCATACCCAATGGGTCGGAGAAGTGTTTCTACGCCGCAATTCCTCCTTAGTCGTGGCTGCGGCACTCACTATTCTTGCTTATGCCATCACCCAACCTCTCTTGTCCTTAGTAGAACCTTCTCTACGTAATGGCTTAGCCATCGCTTTTGCCTTACTCTTTTATGGATTATTGCTCATGGTAATTCGGAAAGTGGCTTTAATTCAAGTGGTGGGTATTTTGATTATTGACAATGGCATCTTCTTAGCGGGCTTCCTACTAACTAATGGTATGCCTCTTCTTGTGGAAGTCGGGGTCATCTTTGACATTTTGATCGGGGTATTGATCCTAGGGGTTCTCGCTCAGCGAATGATTCAGAAGTTCGACTCATTGAATGTAGAGCATCTCAATACATTGAAAGGTTAGGAAACTAAGATGTTTATTGTCGTGGCTTTTCTCGCAGCTCTATGTATGCTCATCTCCTCTCGCAATCATGTTTTAAGGACGCTCAATAGTCTGGCGGTTTTGGCTTTATTGGGCATGGCAGGAGACACGGTATGGCAAGTGTATACTCAAGGTCCGCAAAGCATCTTGGGAGGCTTCTTTACTTGGGATGCTCTGAGTGCCTTGCTTCTCGCTGTCATTATCATAATTGCTGCTTATGTGGTTTTATACTCCTTTTCCTATATGGAACACGAGGTAGAAGAAGGTAAAATCCCGCAAAGCCGGCTACCTTGGTACTATTTTTGGATCTGGATGTTTATAGGTACTATGCTTTGGGTGGTGAGTACGCCGAATCTGGGCTTGCTTTGGGTCGGAATTGAAGGCACTACCTTAGCCACTGCCCTTTTAGTGGGGTTTTATCGAGAGAAACCGGCTATCGAAGCCGCCTGGAAATATATCGTCCTCTGCACGGTGGGAATTAGTTTTGCTTTGTTGGGAACCATGATTCTCTATGCGGCTTCAGGCCGGGTTAATGGGTACAGTTTAGCAGCCTTGGACTGGCGGTTACTTGTGAACATAGCCAGCCAATTGGATCCCGCCTTGGTTAAGCTGGGCTTTATCTTTGCTTTTATCGGTTATGGGGCAAAAGTGGGTTTTGTACCGATGCATCCTTGGTTACCGGACGCGCATAGTCAAGCCCCCTCTCCTGTCAGCGCCTTATTATCTGGGGTACTCTTAAACTGTGCCTTATATGCTATCCTGCGTTGGCATATTCTCATTCGTCAAACCAGCCTCGGCCCGGATTTTTCAGGAAACCTTCTGATCATCTTTGGCTTGCTTTCTTTGGGTGCCATGGTGGCCTTTATTCTTTTGCAGAAGGATATTAAGCGGCTCTTGGCTTATTCCAGTGTCGAGCATATGGGAATCATCGCTTTAGGTTTTGGGATAGGGACGCCCCTAGCGGTTTGGGGGGCTTGCTTTCACCTCATTCTACATGCCTTGACTAAAGCTAATCTTTTTGTGGCAGTGGGGCGTGTGGTACAGATGATGGGTACCCGGCAGATCCCCAAGATGAGAGGTATCCTGAGCTTATGGCCTTATACAGGGGGGATGCTACTTATGGGCTTTCTTGCTATTACGGGCACTCCACCTTTTGGAACCTTTCGCTCGGAAATCAATATTATGGCTGGACTTTTCCAGGCTGATCATCCTTTCTTGGGTTTTTTGATGGCCTTGTTCTTGTCCGTGATTTTTGCTGGCTTTCTCTATCACTTTTTGGGGATGCTTTTCGGCAAGCCCGGTGAACGCCATCTTGAGGAGAAGGGAGAGGGATCAGCTATACTTTGGCTAGCCCTACCTTTAGCGCTTGTTCTTATTTTAGGGGTAGTTGTGCCGGAACCCCTTAATCAGGCGTTGAATCAGGTTGTAGAATTGATACTGGGAGGAGGTGGAGAGTATGGAGAACTCATTAAGCTTACAAGGGTATTTTGAGGAACGGGTGCTGGAGAATCCTGAGGGTTATGATGTGGCGACCTGGACAAAAAGTGAAGGACTGGTTTGGTTGGATTCTCAGTGCCTACCAGAGGTCATTCAGTATATATGGGTAGAGACCACGACCCGTCCCGTGTTGCTGACTCATGTAGGAAATGATGAACGTAAGTTAGGGAATGGCTTTGTACTCTACCTGCTCTTCCATTTCCCGGGGGATTTTACCCTCACCTTGGCAGCCCGAGGCATCGAAGACCGTTATCCCTCTTTAACGATTCTTTGCCCGGCCTTTAATTGGGCAGAGCGAGAGCTCAAAGATCTCATGGGCTTAATCCCTGAGGGGCATCCCGATACGCGCTCCTTGGTCTTGCATCCGGGTTGGCCTGCGGATTTTCATCCGCTACGGAAATCTGAGCCGCATACTACGGGGGTAAGCGAAGCCGAATCATTTGTTCCCCAGCCTCTTACCTTCACAGCTGCCAAAGGCGAAGGGACGTTTGAAATACCGGTAGGTCCCATTCACGCGGGAATTATTGAACCGGGTCATTTTCGCTTCCAAACCGTTGGCGAGACGATTCTCCACCTCGATGCTCAGCTTTTCTATACTCATAAAGGGGTGGAAAAGCTTTTGGAAGGAAGGAGTATCGAAGAAGGGTTACAGATCGTAGAGCGGGTCTGCGGGGTGTGCACAGTCAGTCATGTTTTGGCTTATTGTGAAGCTGTGGAAAAGTTAAGTGGTCTACAGGTTTCCCGTGAAGTCTTGGGCTGGCGTACGGTGCTGGCAGAGCTGGAAAGACTTTATAACCATGTGGGAGATATCGGCAACCTTTGCGCCGGTGTGGGCTTTGCACTCGGCAATAGCAATGGCTTGCAGCAAAAGGAGCAACTCCAACGTCTTAATCAGGAACTCTTCGGGCACCGTTTTTTACGTGGAACGGTGACTATTGGCAAAGCCAAGCGCCCCGCCCAGGAGAGAGTAGCTTATCTGCAAGCAAGGTTAGCTGAGCTCAAGAAGGATTTTGAAGAATGGATTCCTCTAATCCTTGAGCATGATGGATTTCGGCAGCGGGCCATAACCACAGGGGTTCTTCATAAGCAAAGTGCCTTGGACCTAGGAGTCACAGGCCCTGCAGTTCGTGCCTCCGGAGTAGCCCGGGACTGGCGTTCCTGTCATGACTTTCTTCTCTATCCAGAGCTTAACGTTGAGCCCCAAGTGGAGCAGGAGGGAGATGTGTGGGCCCGCCTTATGGTTCGCGTTCGCGAAACGAGGCAAAGTTATGCACTGCTTGCCCAGCTGCTCAATGACCAGACAATAGTTATAAGCTCACATGAAGCTGCAACCTGTTGTGGTGAAGACACTACGGCAACTTCTGTAGAACCTTCAGAGGATGACAGACCCTATAAATTTGCTTGGGGATGTGCTGAATCACCACGGGGGACGGATGTCATCTGGATGATGTTGGACCGTGAAGGCAGAATTTATCGTTGTCGGATACGCTCGGCCTCCTACGCGAATTGGCCTGCTGTACCCTTGGCGGTACTTGGCAATATTGTTCCGGATTTTCCGCTGATAAATAAGAGTTTTGAGCTGTGTTATAGCTGTTGTGACCGTTAAGGAGGAAGGAGAGCATTATGTGGAATCTACTGAAGCGAAGTTTGAAACGAGGACGACTAAGTGAAAAACGGTTAGATCAAAATGCACCTCATCTCCATTCCTTCCAGCAATCCTGGCATATTCGGCATCTGGATTGCGGATCTTGCAATGGCTGTGATTGGGAAATGTCCGCTCTACTCAATCCAATCTACGATCTTCAGCGTTTTGGCTTTGACTTCGTTGCCTCGCCCCGGCATGCTGATCTGCTTATGTGTACGGGCCCCATGTCCACCCAGTTGAATCAAGCAGCAAAAGCAACTGATGAAGCCACACCCCAACCGAAATGGGTCATCGCTGTGGGTGACTGCGCCATCAACGGGGGTGTGTTTAAAGAAGCCTATGCAGCTGCTGGCGGTGTAGGTCATGCTCTAGCAGTGGATATAGAAATACCAGGATGTCCGCCTTCTCCGGATGACATCCTCCGCGCTTTGCTACAGCTTAACCGTAAGGACATGGTCACATCAGGATAAGTTCTTAACACTTTGTCCCTCAAGCTTGGACTATTTAGCCTCTTTCCTTCATAAATATGCTTTAGAAGGGAGGAGGCTTTTTATGTTGGATAAGCTTACTAAAACGGTGGGGGATGTGCTGGATTTCCCTCCGGACGTTGTAGGAAAAGGGCCACGCATTACAGTCACTGGCCGCGTAGAAGTTTTTGTAGAGAATTATTTAGAAATCGTCGAGTTTACCTCAGAAGAGATTCTTTTAAATACAACAGAAGGTGTATTAACCATCACTGGAAAGGAACTCGTGTTAAAGACGGTATTAGCCACAGAGTTGAGGATTGAAGGACAATTCATTTCCTTGTGCTATGGGGGAGGGGACTCCAAATGATTGCAAAGCTAAGAGCGTTTCTGCAAGGAAGAGTGTTCTTTGTAGCCCGAGGTAATGAGCTTGCTCGCTTCATGAACGAAAGCATACGCCAGGGCGTCGTTTTTTATAAAACCCAAAGATCGGAAAAAGGCCTAAGAGCTCAGATTAGAATCCAGGATTTTGCCCGGCTAAAGGGGCCGGCACGCAAGACGCATACTCAAGTACATATCATAGCAAAATACGGATGGCCCTTCGTCGCAGCGCGGTGGTGGCGAAGGAAGTTTCTCTTAACCGGAATTTTAGTGATCGGCATAACTTTAGCTATTCTATCGCAAATGATTCTTTCCATATCCGTCTCTGGGAATACGACCATTTCCAGCCAGGATATTTTTGAGAGTGCCGAGAGACATGGTCTAAAGACTTGGACTTGGCAGAATTCAGTAGACTTGAGTAAGGTTTCAAAAACCCTTGTTGAAGAATTTCCGGATGCAGCTTGGATTGGGATTAGGCGTCATGGGACTCGCGTGGAGATTAAGGTGGTGCAGAAAATTCGTCCCCAGGTCCCAGGGGAGGCGGGGAATCTGGTGGCTAGTAAGGCTGGGCTTGTTCAGCAAATCATGGTGATTCAAGGGACTCCCTTAATTCATGAAGGGGAAATTGTCAAACCGGGGCAAGTGCTCATTCAGGCTCCGGCCACTGTCCAAAATCTCAGTGCTACACCTCGGACGGATCGCCAACTTCAACACAAAGATTTTATTCCGGAAACCGTTCCCGCAGCTAAGGGTTTTGTGCGGGGAAGGGTTTGGTATAGTGCTGAGGTAACTGTTCCCTATCAAGAGGAATTGATTGAGGAGAGCGGAAAAGTTGCTAAGGGATGGGGTATAAAATTTGGTGCACGAGTCATAATGGTAACAACACCGGAATCTCCTTATCCGCAGGTTAAAGAGGAAGTTCAATATCATGGGATTGACTTATGGAGGAATTGGCGTCTTCCTGTCGAAATAGTATCTGTTCGCTATAAAGAGTTAGAAAAGCTTCAGGTTGAACGAACTGAAGTTGAGGCTCGTCAAGCAGCGGAGGAACGAGCGCGAGCTGAGGTGCATAAGGCCATTACCCCCGGAGCCCATGTTCTGGAGGAGAAGGTTCGTATTCTAGAAAGCAATGAAGGTGAGCGCGTACGTATTGAAGTGGAATCATACGAGGATTTAGCGGTATATCCAATCATTGGGTAAGTCACCTAGGCTTCAGATGAAGCAAGTTTCCTATATTCACTTCGTGGATAAATCAAGAGTTTCATGCACCAGGGGGCGAAAAATTGACAACAGAATCAAAGCTATATTTGCAAAATGCGACCGAAGCAATGAATTTACTTGGGCCTGAAGATGCTCACTTAAAAATATTGGAGAAACATCTTGGGGCACGTTTAGTGGTCCGGGGTGAAGAAATGAGCATCACCGGAAGCCCGGTAGAAGTTGAACGTATGGAAACCGTAGTGAAGGAATTGCTCGATATGGTCCGTCAGGGTCATCATTTGACGGCTGCAGGTGTAACCTATGTCATATCCCAAGTGGAAGAAGGTCGTGGATTGGGAATGGCTAATGCGCTTGCTAAGGTGATTGCGACAACTCATCGAGGACGACCGATAAAGGCAAAGACCTTGGGCCAAGCGAAGTATCTTGAAGACTTAGAGAAGCATTCCATTGTCTTTGGGATTGGGCCGGCGGGCACCGGTAAGACCTATCTAGCGGTTGTGATGGCTGTATTAGCCTTGAGAGCTAAAGAAGTCAACCGTATCGTCTTAACTCGTCCTGCGGTTGAAGCAGGTGAAAAGCTGGGCTTTCTTCCGGGAGATCTGCAGGAGAAAATTGATCCTTATTTGCGGCCCCTCTATGATGCGCTTTATGATCTGCTCGGTCCGGAAACGACTCAACGCTATGTTGAAAAGGGAACCATTGAGATTGCCCCGTTGGCCTATATGCGCGGGCGGACTCTCGATGACTCCTTTATGATTCTCGATGAGGCGCAGAATACGACCCCTGAGCAAATGAAAATGTTTCTGACCCGCTTAGGGTATGGCTCCCATGCGGTGGTCACAGGAGATGTAACTCAAGTAGATTTACCCCGTGGACATTACTCTGGATTAAAGGAAGTTCAAAATATCCTTAAAGGTATACCGGATATAGCCTTCCACTATTTTACTGCTGCTGATGTAGTACGCAATCCTCTCGTTCAAAAAATAATTCAAGCATACGAAAAGGCTGAAGAAAAATCGGGACCGGGTCAGTGAAAGAGGGATGCGTTTGAAAATCCGCGGTTTAAGCTCCATAAAACCTTTTACAAATATCAACACCACTTGGCGACCAATTGCTGCACTAGTGGTGTGTTTTCTGCTGTTCATCGGCATGCTCTCTTCGGGACTTTTTGTCTCTAAACTGAACCTTGAGCTTGGAGACCCTAGTCCACAGCTTGTGACAGCACCCTATGGAAAAAATATCGAGGATTTAGATAAATATTATGAGGATCAAGAGGCGGCGGCTAATGCCGTGAAGCCTGTCTATAAACCGGATGAAAACTACCTTACAAGCATTGCTCGCGATTTGAGTACTGCTTTTATCGCTTTGGAGGAAGCGATCACCGGCAATGAGGATCAGGCTAGTCGCTTAAGTACACTTCGCAAAATTGCACCCTTTGATGCTTTGTCTCAGGAGGTACTCTTGGGACTTATGAGCACTTCAGTTGAACTTTTGGACGAAAAGGAACAAAGGGCGACAGAGATCATTCTGGGTAATGCTCGCAATGATGAATCGGGTGCTCATAGCAAGGAAGAAATTCCTGCCCTTCGTCAGAAAATAAAGCAGGATATCGATAATGCTCCTTTTCCAGATGTCTTCAAGCTTTTCCTCAGTGAATTTGCCGATGCGAAAATCATTCAACCCACTTTGATGGAGGACAGTGAAGCTACTGGGAGTTTAAGACAGGATGCTCGGGCATCGGTCCGACTGGATGTGCACAGCTACAAAGCTAACCAGAAGATTGTGGGACCGGGAGAAATTGTGGATGAAGAGATCATGCAAGTTCTCGCGGCTTATGGCCTAGTAGAAAATCGTTCGCCCTGGCGCACGATTGCCGGAATCACTCTAATTGTGATTGCTAGTATGGGAACTCTGCTTTTTTATGCCTATCAGTATCGGAGAAAGGTTGATCTTTTAGCCAGGAAGTTAGTGCTGATCGGTTTGATGATGTTGTTGGTTCTGGCTATGGGTAAGGGTGTTATCGCCTTGAACTTGGGGGAGGCCGAATATAGTGCTTTAGCTGGTATCTTAATCCCTGTGGCTTGGGCTACTATGACCATTGCCATTCTGGTGGATGTAGAAATCGCCTATTTTTCAGCTGCTATTCTGTCTGTATTTGTAGGTTTGTTGGCGGATCCGTCGATCTCGTCTACCACAGGTTGGCAGGTTTCTCTCGTTGCCCTATTTGGTGGCTTGGTGGGCGTACACAGTGTATCCTTATTGAGCCAGAGAGTAGATTTAGCTCGGGCGGGGATTTATATAGCCGCAGTGAACGTCATAACGGTGAGTGGTATTGCCATGGTTTCGGGTATGCGCATTACGACTTGGCTGATCAGCGTTGGTCTTGGCCTTGTGAACGGAGTTTTCTCCTCGGTCCTTGCGGTAGGAACACTCCATTGGTTTGAGTCGGGCTTCGGTATCACTTCAGCCATTCGGCTATTGGAGCTTTCCAACCCGAATCGACCTTTGTTGAAGAGGCTGTTAATGGAGGCCCCGGGGACCTATCATCACAGCATATTGGTGGGTAATCTTGCGGAGGCTGCGGCTGAAGAGGTTCAAGCCGATGCTATCTTGGTTCGGGTGGGAGCCTTGTACCATGATATCGGAAAATTAAAAAGGCCCTATTTCTTTATTGAGAATCAATTTGCTCAAGACAACCCTCATGATAAGATTGCTCCAACTCTCAGTGCCTTGATTATCACTTCCCATCTTAAGGATGGACTGGAGATGGCCAAAGAAGAAAAGCTTCCCCAAGTTATTCAGGATATTATTGCCCAACATCATGGGGATAGCGTGGTGAGCTTTTTTTACCATAAAGCCTTAGAAGACAATGCCAGCGTCCCCGAAGAAGCCTTTCATTATGAGGGCCCAAAGCCTCAGACGAAAGAGGCAGCCCTGGTGATGCTGGCAGACAGTGTGGAAGCTGCGGTCCGTGCCATGAAGCAGCCTACCCCAGGACGAATCGAAGGTTTAGTCCGCAAGATTATTAAGGACAAGCTTAATGATGATCAGCTCAGCCAGTGTAATCTGACCTTCCAAGACTTGGATAAGATTGCTTCGGCTTTTGTTCGCATTCTTAGTGGCATTTTCCATTCTCGAGTAGAGTATCCTGAACTACAGCCTAAACAAGAGCTGGAAACACCTATGCTCCTTGGGGAAGGGGAAGATACGGATGAAGCTGATTTAGAGAAAGCTGAAGCAGAGATGATCGATATAGAGAAAGCTGACATAGAGCAGACTGAATCACCAGACACAGATAATACGATAACTCAAGATTCCTTGGATCAGAATAAGCCTGGTGCAAAGAGTCTTTCATAGGACGCTTGATCTTTAACTTAAAGTGAGGGTATCAAGTTAACGGAAGGGGGTGAGGAGTCGCAGATGCGGCTCCACACCAATGATTTTAGATATTAATTGGGAAGAAGAAAGCATTCTGTTGGGAGATCGTGAAAGACTCTCAGGGCTCCTGAAGCAAGGGATTGAAAAGGCTATCACCATGACCGGTGGGTCAGAGGAAGCTGAAGTAAGTGTTACTTTAGTGGATGATGAAAGAATACATGAACTTAACCGCGACTATCGGGGCGTGGATCGGCCAACGGATGTCTTATCCTTCGCTTTGCAAGAAGAGGGGGATGAAGAACCCGATATCCTTGATTATGAAGACAATTTGTTGGGGGATATTATTATTTCAGTAGAGCGTGCGCGAGCCCAGGCTACAGAATATGGACACTCCTTTGAGCGAGAGTTGATTTATTTAGCCGTCCATGGAACACTTCATCTCCAGGGCTATGACCATATGGAGGAAGAGGAAAAAGCAGAAATGCGTAAACAAGAGGAAGCTATCATGGGCGAAATCGGCTTGGTGCGTTGATATGGGTCAGCATCATCGGGGGAATTCAGAGTGGGGAAGTTTTCAAAATGCTTTCCGAGGGATATTCTATAACGTAAAGACTCAGAAGCACTTTCGCATTCATCTCTTCGCCACCATAGTAGTCCTCTTGACGGCCTTTGGGCTGGGGTTTGAGCGTTGGGAATGGGCAATTTTACTCCTGACCATTAGCAGCGTGCTGACGGCAGAGGCTATTAATACAGCTTTGGAAATTGCCGTGGATCTTGCTGAGCCTAATGTTCACCCCTTAGCTGGGTTAGCAAAGGATGTCGCGGCTGGTGCTGTTCTGATTGCAGTTATCATGGCTGTTGGGGTGGGGGTTGTATTATTTGGGCCGCCTTTAGTTAAGTTTCTTGGTTTACTACTATAACAGGCCTCAGAAAACCCAAAAGCTACACGACCCAAGTAATAATTAGTTCTCTGATGTTAATGTCAGCAGTATATAAAGACGAAAGGAGATCCTATGGATTCAGTTCAGGAAATTTCCCGAGAACAAATGGAAATCTTAATCCATGAGGCTCAAGAGGCCTATAAAAATGCCTATGTACCCTATTCGCACTACCCTGTCGGGGCCGCCACCCTCTGGGAATCCGGGAGGATCGTTTCCGGTTGCAATGTGGAGAATGCCAGTTATGGGTTAACTCTTTGTGCTGAGCGCAATGCAGTTTTTCATGCTGCCTTTCATGGGGAGCGACGCCTGAAGGCGGTGGCAATTGCCGTACCCACCGAAGCCTTTCCTTCGCCCTGCGGTGCTTGTCGTCAGGTATTACGTGAATTTTCTCAGGATAGTTTGGTTATTTTAGTCAATGGGAAGGGACAAACTAAAACTACTCGACTAAGTGTCTTGCTCCCTGACTCTTTTGGACCGGAATTCTTAGGTTAAGCTTGAAGCTTGACCTTTTATAATGTTTGTAATATGCGTTGTTAAAGGCAGTTTTGATAAGGAAGTGAGTAATTTGCTAGGTAATAAACCTAATGATGAATTTCGATCGGGATTTGTCACAGTCATAGGGCGTCCTAATGCTGGGAAGTCCACTTTGCTTAATCAGTTGCTCGGGCAAAAAATACTGATCATGTCCGATAAACCCCAGACCACAAGGAATAAAATCCATTGTATATTGACCGAAGAGCGGGGTCAGGTAATTTTTCTGGACACACCGGGAATTCATAAACCAAAGCATAAGCTTGGCGAATTCATGGTCGATTCAGCTCTGGAATCACTTCGGGAAGTGGATATTATTCTTTACATGGTCGACGTTACGGCAGAATTCGGGGCGGGTGAGCAATACATATTAGAAAATCTTAAGCAGGTTAAAACACCTTGCATTCTGGTGCTGAATAAAATCGATCTGATTGAGAAGGATAAGCTATTAAAGAAAATCAAGGATTTTTCCGACTTGAAGGATTTTCTAGCCATCGTTCCCCTCTCTGCGAAAACAGGAGAAAACAAAGAAGAGCTAATGAAGATTATTTTTAAAGAACTGCCGAAAGGGCCCATGTATTATCCGGAGGATGAAGTTACTGATCAACCGGAACGTTTCATCATGGCCGAGCTAGTGCGAGAGAAGGTGCTTCAGCTCACGCGGGATGAAGTTCCCCACTCTATTGCTGTGGTGGTAGAAAGCGTAGAGGAAAAGAAGACCCTCGTCAAGGTTCGTGCCGTAATCGTGGTAGAACGCGATTCCCAAAAAGGGATTATTATTGGCCATGAGGGAAAGGTCCTGAAGGAGATTGGCAGTTTAGCCAGGCAAGATATTGAAAAGCTGCTGGGTAGTAAAGTGTTCCTTGAGCTTTTTGTCAAAGTAGAGAAGGATTGGCGGAACCGAGGAAGAAGCCTTCGGGAATTCGGATATTCTAATCGAAGCTAGAAAGGATGAGGAGAATGAACCTTGCGGGAATGATTGATCACACCATTTTAAAACCGGATGCTACGGAAAAGGATATCGTTAATTTATGTCACGAAGCGAAGCAACATAAGTTTGCTACTGTATGTATCAATCCGGCCTATATCTGTACCGCTGCCAAGCTCTTGCATGGGAGTGGTGTAGGTGTCGCGACTGTCATCGGCTTTCCACTCGGTGCAACGATGACAGAAATCAAAGTCCAAGAGATCTTCGCCGCGAAAGCTCATGGAGCTCGGGAAGTAGATATCGTTATGAATATTGGTTGGGCTAAGTCAGGTAAATGGGAAGCGGTAGAAAAGGATATTTTCCGAGCCGTTGAGGCAGCCCATTGCTGCGGTGTCACTGTTAAGATCATCATTGAAACCTCTTTACTTGCAGAAGAAGAGAAGCAAAAGGCTGCTGAGATCGTCAAAGCATCAGGTGCAGAATACATCAAGACTTCTACGGGCTTTGCCGGTGGCGGTGCGACGATAGAAGATGTTCGCAATCTGAAGGCTTGGGTAGGCGAATCTGTAAAGGTAAAAGCTTCCGGAGGGATACGGTCCCGTGAGTTTGCGTTGCAGCTAGTAGAGGCTGGAGCGGATCGCTTGGGAACAAGCTCTGGTGTGCAATTGATCAAAGAATAAGAATGTGATTTTTACAAAGACTAAGAGGTGAGGATGTGGGTGTTTACCACGCCGATGCTCTGGTGATTCGAAGCCGAGAGTACGGGGAATCTGACCGTTTGCTCACTTTATTTTCCAGAGAGTACGGGAAAATCCAAGCCATTGCCAAGGGGGTTCGTAAACCTAAAAGTCGCCAAAGAGCAGGTGCCCAGTTGTTTACCTATGCAGAATATTTGATACATAAGGGTAAAACACTAGACACAATCAATCAGGTCAGCTCCAAAGAAAGTTTTCCGCATTTGTGGGCGGACTTAGACATGAGCATGGCGGCGACGGCTATGGCAGAGTTACTGGATGTAGCCACAATTCCCGGTCAGCCCCATCCGGAACTTTTCACCCTCATTTTTTCCAGTCTATTCCTCGTGGAAACCTGTGACCCAGCTCTCGTTCAGAGCGCGTATACCTTGAAGCTTATGACCCAGCTTGGTTATCGTCCTCGCTTCATGGAATGTGCAGAGTGTGGACAAAAGATTCAAGGAGAACGTCACCTCTTCAGTCCTGAATCAGGAGGGGTGGTCTGCCGGACTTGTCAAGCTCAAGCTGGTACCCCTATCATAGGACGATGGGTAAGTGGCGGAAGTCTAGGGCTGATGAGGCAGCTTCTACAAGGGGATTTGGAAAAAATTAATCGGCTGCGTTGGAATGAGTGGATGAAGAAAGAAATTCTCGATACCTTACAGTTTTTTTGTGAACAAACTCTAGATAAACGATTAAAATCATGGAGTATGGGGAGCCGCTTGGTCAACGTGGGACAAAACCCAAGCGGAAAGGATGATCCAAATCATGAGCGAAACGTTGTGGACCGAACTGGAGAAAATTGATGTTCTTTGTGACCGCTTAAATCTTTCCTATGAAGAAGCAAACCGTGCCTTAAAAAGGGCTAACGGCGATGTGATTCAGGCTCTAGCCGATTGCGAAAGAGAATTAGAGCTCGAACACGGAAAGGTCGGTAAGTTCTGGAACGGTACCAAGCATCAATTCAATCGGATGTGGCAAAGTCAGGTTAAAATCAAGCATAATGCTCGCACAGTATTCAGTATCTCTGCACCTCTGGGCGTTGCTATCGGGTATATGATCTGGAGGCGTCCGGCTCTGCGTGTACTGGGATTAGTGGGAGTAGCCGCTGCTGCCATGCAAAATTATGAATTGGAACTGGAATCGATGATGGACGAAGAGGAGTTCGAACCCTATTATCATGCAACCTATCCTACGACCTATGCTGAGGGAGAGGTCGGGCTCCAATAGAAATTACAAAGGAAGGCTTCGGAGAGATATTATTTCTTCGAAGCCTTTTTGCATACTAAGTCATTCTTTAGTTAAAACATTTGCGCCACCTTTTAATGCTCTCCTATTTCAGTTGGGAAATTAGAAGAGTTATGGAAAGTTCTCACTTTCTTTATTGTCAAAATAGTTTGACAATTTATGTTGCGTATGACACAATTGATGATATATATTTTATTTCGCTTACTAAAATAAATAGAGGGGGAGATTAGATGGAAGTAACTCGTCGTGGGTTTCTTAAGCTTTCTGGGGCATCCTTAATAGCTTTGGCTTCCGGTCTTGGGTTTGATCCGCAGATCGCCCAAGCTCAAGGCTTTGCGCTCAGAATCGAAGGAACCACAAAAATTCCTAGCATCTGCCATTTCTGTTCCGGCGGATGCGGCTTACTGCTTCACATCAAAGATGAGAAGATTGTTTATTTAGATGGAGATCCGGATAATCCGGTAAATTCCGGTGCCCTCTGTCCGAAAGGTGCCAGCCTAAGTCATATTGCTGACGATAGCAACCGGGTCCTTAAGCCGAGGTACAGAGCACCGGGAGCTAGCGATTGGCAAGAGATCTCCTGGGATGAAGCCATCAATAAGATTGCCTCAAAGATCAAGGAAGTTCGCGACACGACTTGGGTAGCTACCGAAGAAATCGGTGGTAAAACTTATGAAGTGAATCGTGCTGACGGCATTGCTGTCCTTGGATCAGCTGAAGTCGATAATGAAGAGTCCTACCTGATTAAAAAACTATCCGAGCTTATCGGAACACCTTATAACGAACATCAGGCCCGGATATGACACGCTCCCACGGTGGCAAGTTTGTCACCTTCATTTGGTCGCGGTGCCATGACCAACTCATGGCCAGATATGCAAAATACAAAATGCTTCCTGATTGCGGGCAGCAATTGCGCTGAAAACCATCCTATTGCTATGCGTTGGATCAACAAGGCAAAGGAAAACGGTGCTAAGGTGATTGTAGTTGACCCTCGATTCACCAGGACCGCTTCACAAGCCGATATCTTCGCTCAGGTTCGACCTGGTGCTGATATTGCTTATTTAGGCGCAATCATTAAGTACATCATCGATAACAAGCTTTACGATGAGGACTATATCCTTAACTTCACGAATGCCCAATATAAAATCGGCAAGGACTTCAAGTTTGAGGATGGTCTGTTTTCTGGCTTCGATGCGGAAACCAAAAAATATAAATTTGATAGCTGGGCCTACCAACTCGATGAGGAGAACAAGCCCGCTATAGCTGAAAGCTTAGAGGATCCGGACACAGTCTTTAGCAAGCTGAAGGAACATTTCTCCCGCTATACGCTAGAAACTGCTGCGGATATCAGTGGTATTCCAGCTGAAAAGATTAAGGAAATAGCTGATACGTTCTGCAACACTAGACCGGGTAGTATACTCTATGCGCTGGGCATGACCCAGCATACTACCGGCGTTCAGGGCATACGATGCTATGCTATTATCCAGCTGCTTCTGGGCAACGTGGGCAAGGCCGGTAGCGGGATTCAGGCTCTTCGTGGTGAACCTAATGTTCAGGGTTCTACCGATATGGCCAATCTTTTTGCTAATTTGCCAGGCTATCTGCCAGCTCCGATTCATACGGATAAAGATCTTCGTAGTTATTTGGTTCGCAGCGGTTCTTTCTTTGAGAAGCATATTGTTGCTCAATTGAAAGCCTGGTTTGGAGATAAGGCAACTAAGGAAAATGATTATTGCTTTGACTACCTGCCTAAGTACAACTCAACCAAAAACTACAGCATGGTAAAGCTCTGGGAATATATTAATGGGGATCAATTTAAGATTCTCCTTAATTTTGGATCGAACTCCATGGTATCCATCCCCAACCGACAAATCGTTCGTGAAGGCTTGGCTAAGCTGGATATGTTGGTCGTGGCCGATCTTTACGAGATCGAGACCGCGCAATTTTGGCGTGAAAAGGATCCGACCACCGGCGAGCTTCTCGTCGACCCCTCAAAGATCAATACGGAAGTTATAATGCTCCCGGCTGCTTTTGTTTATGAGAAAGGGGGCACACTATCGAACTCAGGTCGTTGGATTCAGTGGAAAGATGCTGCGTTGAAGCCTCTAGGCGAATCCAAGCCGGATTTGGATATGCTGGATCTTATCTATCGCAAGCTTAAAGAGCTCTATGCCGGAAGCACGGATCCCAAGGATGCCCCGATTCTTAATGCCCGCTGGGATTATGGGCAACATCCGGATCCGCTGAAAGTTCTACAGGAAATCAGTGGTTATGATGAAACAACCGGTAAATTATTGCCGACTATCGGGGATTATCTTAAAGCACCTATCGGCACGGTCTCATCAGGCTGTTGGATTTATGCCGGCGCTACGGGTAATGGCAATCTCACTGCTCGCCGCAATAATGAGGATCCTTCAGGACTCGGCCTTTACCGGAACTGGAGCTTCTCCTGGCCGGGTAATATCCGCATTCTCTATAATCGTGCCTCCTGTGATATGAACGGTAAACCTCTTGATGACAAACTCAAGCTGATTTGGTGGGATGCAGCCAAGAATTCTTGGGAAGGTAACGACGGCGCCGATGTGCCTGATAAAACCAAGGGACCGGATACACCGCAAGGAAAACTTTCTTTCCGGATGAATCCAGAAGGAGTAGGTCGTCTATTCACCGCCAAGTATTTCAGTGGAATCCCAGCAACTCCCCCTGCTGATGGTTTGCCGCCCATTGGTGTAAGGATTGCCGGTCAATGCAATGACGGACCGCTGCCTGAATTTTATGAGCCCGTCGAAAGCCCTACCGAAAATGCACTACACAAGAATGTAAACTCCAACCCCACGGTTCCCATCCCGAACTACCTGCCCGGGGTCACGAACCATGGAACAAAGGAAAATTTCCCTTACGTATTAACAACTTATGGTATGGTTGAACATTTCTGCGCCGGCGGAATCACGAGAAATATCCCCATGCTCAATGAGTTAATGCCTCAGCCCTTTGCCGAGATCAGCAAAAACCTAGCTCAAAAGATCGGTGTTAAAGAGGGCGACATGGTGGAAGTATCTTCTGCTCGGGGTCAAGTCAAGGTTGTCGCTTTGGTTACGGACAGAATACAGACCCTGAAAATCAACGGACAGGATTCTGAGACCATTGGTATGCCCTGGAGCTGGGGCTTTGCGTCACTCAGTCCTGGACCAAGCACTAATAACCTGACAATTAGTGCTATTGATCCTACAGCGGGCACACCAGAATACAAGTGCTGTCTAGTCAACATAAGGAGGGCGTAGGCGATGAGTAAAAAGATGATTTTAGTCGACACCTCCAAATGTACCGGCTGTAAAGCCTGTTCGGCAGCTTGTAAAGAATGGAATGATTTACCGGCGGTCAAAACGACTCTGGTGAAAAGCTATCAATCTACTAAAGACTTGGATCCCAACACTTACACCTATATTGCTTTTGATGAAAAGTATGAGAACAATAAAATGCTTTGGATGATGCGGAAAGCGCAATGCTTTCATTGTGCCGATGCTGCCTGTCAAAAGGCTTGCACATCGGATGCTATATCCAAAACCGAGACTGGATTTACGGTCATTGATAAGGACAAATGCATTGGTTGTGGCTATTGTGTCACGAACTGCCCCTTTAACATTCCCCGGGTTGATGAGACGACTAAAAAGGCGTCTAAGTGCACCGGTTGCTGGGAACGTGTGGAAAATGGTCTGGAACCTGCTTGCGTTGCTATTTGTCAGCCAGGGACCCTTACCTTTGGTGATGACTCTGACATGATGCCAAAAGCCGAACAGCGTCTGGCTGAGCTCAAAACCAACTATCCCAAGGCGAATCTCTACGGCAAGGATGTTGTCGGGGGAACACTTTATAAGTATATTCTGCTCGATACTCCTGAATCTTATGGTCTACCGGCCAATCCCACGGTTCCCTTTACCCTAACCCTTTGGAAAGATATCGCTCGCCCGCTGGGTGCGATTGCCTGTGGTGGTGCAGCTGCAGCAGTTCTTGTTGGAACTTTGGTCAATGTGGCTAAAGGCAATTACAGCAGGGAGCATTTTGTAGATGATGACCACCAGGGGAAAGGAGGGGCACTATAATGGCACAAAATGCGAAGCAAGTCCCTGAAGGAAAAGTTCTGAGATTCACTGGGGGGGAGCGGTTGAGCCACTGGGTTCACGCCGCGTCCTACTTGATTCTCCTTTTTACAGGTCTAGCCGTTATGTCAGTGACTTTCCGACCAGTCATGGCGATAGTAGGCGGTATTGATAATGCACGAATCATTCACCGTGTTTTTGCAGTAGTCTTTGTCGTCATTGTCGGACTGTTGTTCTTCATCGGTGAACGAAAGCATCACTGGTCCTGGTTACGTGACGTGTTTGTCTGGACGAAAGCTGATGTGATGCATGTGAAGGCTTTTGCCGTCGAGTTTTTTGGTGGCCATGGCAATTACCCTCCTCAAGCAAAGTATAACGGAGGGGAAAAAATTAACTCCCTAATCACCATCTTTGGTACAGTCTTTATTACCCTAAGCGGGGTTATTATGTGGTTCCCCCACTACTTCCCCATCGGATTAGTGCGGTTAGCCTACCCGATTCATGATTTGTCCATGATCTTTATGACAGCAGCCTTAATTGGGCATATCTATCTTTCGTTATTGCACCCAGAGTCACGGGTTGCCTTGCAGGGGATGGTAAAGGGTCATGTTCCCGAAGCTTTCGCCAAGGCCCATCATGGTGCTTGGTATGAGGAGCTTCAGAAAGAAGAGAAATCCTAATTATTCTGTGGTATGATAAGTCTGTTGCAGGCCTCCTTGGATTATTCCGTACTCAGGGCTTGCAACAGACTTCCTTTAACGGAATATTGAGTGATGTATAACTCATATAGAATGATTTTAAAACGAATCTTGAGGACTGTTGACTTCGCATTGTTGCGAAGTCAGGTTTTCTGTAAGGAGGGTGAATTGTGCAGAGGAATATTCCAAACAATGAGCTGAATGAACAGCATTTGGCAGCAGTTAGAGAAAATTATCTAAAATTACAAGCTGAGATACAGCTTTGGCAAGACAGTAAGGCTCCGGAGGCTGTAGCAGCAGTCCGTCTTGCCCAGACCTCACCTTATTTTACGCTCGATAGTTTACCCGAGGATAGCATTATAGAGTTGTGGGAAAGGCTAAATCAAGTTGCAGGTGATCCCCGGGAAGGTGTTGAATTGCGTGTCCTCCTACACGATTTCAAGAGAGGGGAGACTTTGGAGGACGCTATTGCCGCTCGGTTGCAATTAGCTCTGGCGGGTGTTGCCCAGGCTTGTCAGACGCGTGTTCCGGCTCCTAGTGAAGAGAATCAGCTTTTTGGTGCCTGCCCAGTCTGCGGAGAAAAGCATTTTATGACTGTTTTGGCTCGACCGTTAGGTAAACGCTATCAGAGATGCCTAGTTTGCAGCTATCAAAGACCTGTCAACGCTTCCGGATGCGCAAGCTGTGGCAGTGAGGATGCGAAAAACCAGACCTATCTTAAATCTGCAAACTATCCAGGAATTGAAGTGTGTGTCTGCTCTGATTGCGGTTCATACTTTAAGCAGGTGGATTTGCGAGAAATGAATGTCCAGGATTTGGTGTGGGAGGACATCCGCACGATGCCCCTCAATTATGCTGCAGAACAATGGCTTGCTGGACAAAAAGGGTGGAACTAATAAGTACAATTAGTGGAGATAATAAAGATAATTATTTGAAAATTATATTAGATATGGTATAACTATTAATGGGGATGGATGGATCCCGGTGGGTTCCGCGGACTTCAAATCCGTTGTCGGGTGGGTGATCCGGCCGAGGTAGGTTCGACTCCTACACATTCCCGCCATTAAACATGATGATGATTGCGATGGGCATGAGCAAGCGGCTGAGAGCTGCGGAATTCATGTCCCTTTACATAGGGAGGCATTGTTTTGGAGAAGGATCAACTACACAAAGCTCTACGAACCATCACTCCGATAAATGAAATCCTCGAGCACCCTGAAGTGGTGGCTTTGCTGCACAAGATTGGCAAGCCTATGCTTACTAGTACACTAACGCAGATCATAGATGAATACAGGGAACAGCTCCACGCTGACTCATCATTTGCGGAATCAATGTCCCCCCTCAATCGTCAGGAGATTACTGTTTATTTGATGGAGAAGATTAGAAGTAAAATTAGTGAGCAACAGAATATCGGCCTAAAGAAAGTAATCAATGCAACGGGCATTGTGCTTCATACTAATTTGGGAAGAGCACCTCTGCCTCGTGAGGCGATAGTTCAAATACACAAGGTTAATGAAGGGTACAGTAACCTAGAGTTCGATCTGGAAAGTGGACAGCGAGGCTCTCGTCATGCTCATATTGAGCCGCTCATTGCCCGCTTGACCGGTGCCGAAAGCGCGATGGTCGTCAACAATAACGCGGCAGCAGTGTTTTTAAGTCTGAATACTTTGGCTAACCAAATGGAGGTCATCGTTTCCAGAGGTCAGTTGGTTGAAATCGGGGGAAGCTTTCGTATTCCGGATATAATTTCCGCTAGCGGCTGTACTATGATCGAAGTCGGCACCACGAATAAAACGAAAGACCAGGATTACGCCCAAGCCCTTTCCGAAACTACGGCTGTTTTACTGAAAGTACATACCAGCAATTACCGGATCTCCGGCTTTACTACGGAAGTCTCACGTCAGGATTTAGTGAAGCTGGGTAGGGAAAAGAATGTGCTGGTCATGGAGGATTTGGGTAGCGGCTGCCTTTATGATCTGACCCAAATCGGACTGCCCTATGAACCTACAGTTCAGGAAGTTATCGCTAGCGGCGTGGATCTCATCACATTTAGTGGCGATAAATTGTTAGGCGGCCCGCAGGTTGGGGTAATCGTCGGTAAGAAGGCTTTGATTGATAAGATTAAGAAGAACCCTCTTGCCCGTATTGTCCGTTGTGATAAAAGTTCTATCGCTGCCTTGACTGCAGTATTGGCTATCTATCTGAACCCGGAAAAGGCTGTAGAACAAATTCCGGCTTTAAACATGTTGGATTTAAATGTGGAAGATTTATTGCTGAGAGCTCAGGAACTTGAAAGGCAACTGCTTGCTGTGCTAGGTGATCGGTGCCAGACTGAAATCGCGGATGTTGAAGACGAAGCAGGGGGTGGCTCTTTGCCCGATGTTTTGTTAAAGGGCAAAGCGATATCTCTAACGATAGTGGGATTGTCTGCCAATGAGCTGCAGATCCTTCTCAGAAAAGCAGCCATCCCGATTATAGGCAGAATACATAAGGATAAAGTCCTGTTGAATGTTCGAACGATATTGCCAACCGAGTTCCCAATTATTGCGCAGGCCTTGCAGGGCATCGTGGGGTGAATGGATGAAGAAGATTATCTTAGGAACAGCTGGTCATATTGACCACGGCAAAACATCACTTGTAAAGAAACTGACCGATATTGACACCGATCGTCTTGTGGAAGAAAAACGTCGCGGGATGACTATTGAACTGGGCTTTGCCGCCTTGACGCTACCTTCCGGTCAAATGCTGTCCATCATCGACGTTCCCGGACATGAGAAATTCGTCAAGACCATGGTGGCCGGTGCTACGGGGATCGATCTGGTCATGTTAGTCATTGCAGCTGATGAAGGAATCATGCCGCAAACCCGGGAACACTTAGATATTCTAAACCTTCTCAATGTAAAGTCCGGTGTCATTGCCTTAACGAAGACCGATCTTGTCGATGATGAATGGCTGGAAATGGTCACTGAAGATATTAAAAATGCAGTTCAGGGGACAACATTGGAAGGAAGCCCGATCGTCCCGGTATCCTCTGTAACGGGTGAAGGAATTCCTCAGCTGTTGGAAATTTTAGATGAACTTGCTTTGAAAGTACACGCTAGAGAGGGACGAGAGATGTTCCGGCTGCCCATTGACAGAGTGTTTTCCATGACCGGTCATGGCACCGTCATCACCGGAACCATAACCGGCGGCAAAGTAAACAAAGGAGATACTGTAGAAATATATCCTGCGGAGCTTACTGCGCGTGTCAAGGGAATTCAAGTGCATAATACCGGTGTTGAGGAAGCAACCGCAGGTGATCGTTGTGCTTTAAATCTCACCGGACTTGAAAAATCAGAAATTAAACGCGGGGATACGGCGGCACATGAAGGGACCTTGAATCCAATTCGTATTGCTGATGCTCTTGTCTACACTGTCAAAGGCAAAGGCAGCTTGATCCATAATCAAAGAGTGCATTTGCACAGTGGAACGAAGGAGGTTCTGGCTCGGGTCAGACTTCTGGGAGCGGATGAGATTACTGAGGGAAGTAAAGGCTATGTACAGCTGCGTTTTGAAGAACCGGTCGTAATTCTGCGTAAAGACCGCTTTATTATCCGTAGCTATTCACCAGAGGTGACGATTGGTGGTGGCTGGATCCTGTATCATACGACTAAAAACAGGCTGCGATTTGCTCCGGAGACCCTGGAGGCCATGGGCATCGGCGAAAAGGGTACTCTGGAAGAGTTAACCTCCTTGGTAATAAATTCTTCAGAAAAACCTCTTGGGATTGATGACTTATGGCAAGCTCTGAATGCAGATAGGAGTCAGGTCCAGGAAACCCTAGATCAAGAAGTTGCCTCAGGAAAACTCATTTTATTAAAGGAAACGTCTAAATATCTAAGTCACATTCAATTAGAAAAGTATTATACGAAAGTAATTGCTGCGTTTAGAAAAATGTACAGTAAATATCCCTATCGTTATCAAATCGATAAGGAAGAAATGAAAAGCGGTGTATTTCAGGTTATAGATCCGAAAGACTTTGCTGCTTTGCTCAATCACTTTATCACCAATCAACGACTTAAATCAGAGGGCAATTACTTGTCGGAACCTAACGAGATCGCCTTAGATAGAATCCTAGGCTCAAAGGAAATAGCCCTTATGGAGAAGGCCTTTTTGACCTATGGGGTGAACACCGGAAGTACCCAACAGGTTGCCAAGGATACCAACTTAAAACCGGTTGACATCGAGGAGATTGTCAGATTCTTTCTCAAATCGGGTCAACTAGTGGATCTGGGCCAAGGCATCCTCGTCCATAAAGAAGCTATGCAAACGGTCTTGCAAACCATACGCTCCTTAATGGATGCCCAAGGAACCATTAGCGTGGCGGAAGTCCGCGATGCTCTTCAGATCGGCAGAAAAACTGTTGTTGCTTATCTGGAGTATTTTGATAAGCTGAAAATCACCCTAAGAAAAGAAGATGTTCGCATACCGGGACCTCACTACCTAGATTTTTAATATGACTGGGCTTCCCTCAAGACAGCAATACTTCTAAAAGTATGCTAGAAGGCTTCGAAGAGAAATTCTCCTCGAAGCCTTCTAATATCTCTTTGTTAGAAATATCGAGAATGCTACATCAATACTTCTTATAGAGTATTGAATTAAAATCTCTTGAAACAAACTAGGCACACTATATAATAGAATAAGATTGAGAAAAGTACGACAAGAACAGAAGGGATCTTTTATGAATATTCCAAGCTTTAAGCCTTATTTGTCGGAAAAAGAAAAGAAGTATGTTATTGATGCCATGGAAAGAAGCCAAATAAGCGGAGATGGATATTACACTGAGAGGGTTACAGCTTTTATTGAGAATAGCTTTAAGGCACATAAGGCGCTGATGATGACATCAGGCACTCATGCTTTGGAGCTGGCGGCGATCCTCGCCAATCTGGGACCAGATGATGAGGTGATCATGCCTTCCTTTACCTTTTCTTCAACTGCCAATGCGGTATTGTTAAGAGGAGCGAAGCCGGTTTTCGCAGAAGTAGAAGCTAACACTTTAAACATTGATCCCGCAGACCTAGAGAGAAAGATTACCACAAAGACTAAAGCCATGATCCCTGTTCACTATGCCGGAGTAGCGTGCGACATGGACAGACTTATGGCAATTGCCTCGAATCATCATTTACAGGTTATTGAAGACGCCGCTCAAGGAGTGAATGCAAAATATCGGGGGCGGAATCTTGGAACCATCGGTGACTTTGGCTGTTATAGTTTTCATGGCACTAAGAACTATACCTGTGGTGAGGGTGGGGCCTTGCTGATCAATCAGAAAAATACTCAGCTTATCGAGAAAGCTGAGATCATTCGGCAAAAAGGCACGAATCGTTGTCAGTTTTTGCGTGGCGATGTGCATAACTACAATTGGCTTGATTGGGGTTCGAGCTATTCTCCTTCTGATATGCTCATGGCCGTATTGTTGGCTCAGCTTGAGGCGATGCAGGAAATTACGGAGAAGAGGAAAGCTGTGTACGCTGCCTATCGCCATGCTTTTGAACCCTATGAAAAGCAGGGGATCCTTAGAATGATGGAGATTTCCTCAGAGTGTGACGCCAATTATCATATCTTCTGGGTTATGTTCAATAGCCAAGCTATCAGAGACTTCGTCTTGGCAGAATTAAAAAGCAGGGGAGTGGCTGCTTCTTTTCATTTCCTACCTCTTCATAGCTCTCCGATGGGGAGAAAAATGGGATATAAGCCCAGTGATTTGCCGATCACAGAGAAATCAGCGCAAGGCTTGCTGCGTTTGCCCCTATATGCCGGAATGACGGAAGACGAGTATCACTTTGTCCTTAAGGCTGCTGAAGCCGTTATCGGCGGCTTGTGATTATGATGGAAAAGATGAGTGTTGTTGTTCCTGTCTATAATAGTCAGAAGACCTTAGAAAAGCTTTGTTACAGCCTTAAGGAAGCCCTAAATAAACTTAACCTTGATTTCGAGATCATTTTAGTTGATGATGGCAGTAAAGATGACAGCTTTGGCAAAATGCTTGAGCTGCATAGGGTGGAGTTACGAATCAAGGTCATTCAGCTCAAGAGGAATTATGGTCAGCAAAATGCTATTATGTGCGGTTTGCGTTATGCCACCGGAAACTATACAGTCATCATGGATGATGATTTGC
Organism: Desulfitobacterium sp. THU1; assembly: GCF_038181555.1. NCBI lineage: Bacteria > Bacillati > Bacillota > Clostridia > Eubacteriales > Desulfitobacteriaceae > Desulfitobacterium > Desulfitobacterium sp. THU1. The sequence goes on from NZ_JBBWUA010000020.1 coordinate 31,918, forward strand.
AGAATCCTCCCGAGGAGATCGTTAAGCTTTGGCAGAAAATTCAAGAGGGTTATGATGTAGTTTACGGTTTGCCACCACTGTCCACTAAGAAGGTTCAAGGGTATCGCTATTGGGGTGGAGTGCTAAGAGACCTGCTCTTCAACCTCATGATCAACAAGCCTGCCGGAATCAAAGTGAGTAGTTTTCGTATCCTTCGTCAGGATTTAGTTGCCAAAATTATTGAGGACCGAACTTCTTTTGTCTACATTTCGGCGATTATCTTTAAACAGCGAGTTGTAGTAGGAAATATTGAAGTCGAGCATCATAAAAGGGAATCTGGGCAATCCAATTACAGCATCTTAAAATTAGTTAGGCTATATCTAAAGATTCTGCTTAACTATGGCCCGGGGATTGCCAAATTCGCAAGGACCACTCCCCCACAATATGAAATAGCGGAGATAAAACGATAAGCTATCATTACAAGATTGATTAGGGAGTATCTCAATGGTATTCCGTAAAGTGTCAGGAGGGAATAGCTCTGGCTAGATTGCTAATTCTAGGCGGGAGTAACATTCAGATTAATGCTATACTGCGGGCTAAAGGAAAAGGGCATACGGTGATCGTTGCCGACTATTTAGATGATGCCCCAGGGAAGAAGTTCGCTGAGTACAGCGAGTTGACCAGTACCTTTGATGCGCAAGGGTGCCTAGCTGTTGCCCGCCAGTATAGAATCGATGGCATTTTGACTGTTGGCACGGATCAACCCGTGTTGACTTGCGCAAAAGTAGCTAATGAATTAGGGTTGCCCTCTTTTTTAGGTGTTGAGCAAGCAAAAGCTGTAACTCATAAAAAAGTGATGAAGAAGATATTTAAGGAAAATGGAATTCCCAGCGCCGAATATCGACTCATCCAGGAGGATTTCGAGGAGGCTGAACTTAAGGGCTTAAGATTCCCAGTGGTCATGAAACCCCTAGACAGCCAGGGGCAACGTGGGGTTTATAAAGTCGAGTCTCTACAACAAATACGAAGCTTATTGCCTGATGTCTTAAGCTACTCCAGAGAAGATGAAATCCTAGTCGAAGAATTTTATCCGAGTGAAGAAATCACCCTGAGCGGCTGGGTTCGCAACGGCAAAGCCCATATCTTGACGGTGACAGACAGGCAAACAATTACAAATGGCCACCACATCGGCGTTTGTATTGCTCATAATTTTCCTTCAAAGCATCTTGCTAACTATCCTCAAGAGATAGAAGAGCTTACCAACAAAATAGTCAAGGCCTTTGGCATTCAAAACGGACCCATTTATTTTCAAATGCTGATCGGCTCGGAAGGTATCAAGGTCAATGAGATCGCTTGCAGGATCGGGGGAGCTTACGAGGATGAATTATTACCGGTGATTACGGGGGTAGATATTCTCGAAATGCTAATCCACCATGCTGCAGGGCAAGACATAGACTATACTGCCCTTGAACAATACGACTTTAAACATAATGCAAACCATGCATCTGTTCAAATGATTTTCACTGAGCCGGGAACAATCGGTAGGATGGTGCCCATGGAGGAAATAGTGGCTAGATCGGGGGCGATTACCGGCGGGTTCAATTATCAGGTGGGGAGTATGATTCAAGAAATCCAAAATGCTACTCAGCGAGTCGGGTATATGCTATTTCAGGCTGATTCTGCTGATCGTTTGAGATTTAAGATAGAAAAGGCTTTTGAGTGTCTGGAGATTAGGGATACACAGGGGAAGAATATGCTTATGGATTTGCTTTGTCGGAAATAAAACAGTAAGAAATCCAGTGCTAAAATCTGAAATAGATGACATGATGAACACTAGAGGAGGTAAATTTTATGAAGAGCAAAATTCTTTTACCTATCCTTGCCATAACACTTCTTAGCTTGACTTTAGTAGGCTGCAATACATCAAGTAAAGTTCAAGAAAATAAGCTGCAAATAAAGATTGCCGAGCAATACGGTCTTGCCTATGCCCCGTTACAGATTATGAAAGAAAAGCAGCTTTTAGAAAGCAAATTACCTGGAATCGAAGTAAGCTGGCGGCAACTCGGTAATACTACGGCTATTCGGGAGGCGATGTTGGCAGGGGAATTGGATGTAGGCTTTATGGCCATTCCACCTTTTTTGATCGGTTGGGATAAAGGCATGGAATGGAAGATTGCTTGCGGACTTTCCACCAGTCCCATTGGGCTGGTGGTCAATAAAGAATCGATTCAATCCATTGCGGATTTTACGCCGGAAGATAGGATAGCCTTGCCTCAGCCCGGAAGCATCCAGCATATTTTACTGGCCATGGCGGCTGACAAACTATGGGGGGATCCCAAGAGATTGGACAATCAATTGGTCACACTTGACCATCCTGATGGTATGAATGCACTGTTGGCAGGGAGTGAAATCAGTGCCCATTTTACGACGCCACCCTATTTATTTATGGAGCTTGAGGAACCGGGAATCCATCAAATTCTGGACGGCAAAGAGGTTATGGGAGAAGACTTTACTTTTGCCGTAGGTGTTACAACCGAGAAGTTCTATGAAAAACAGCCTGCGGTCTATGAGGCATTCCTTGAAGCATTGGCCGAAGCAATAAAATTTATGGAAGGTAATCCAACGGAAACGGTGAATATACTAGCCAAGGCCTATCAGATGGATGAAGCAGAGCTAGCAAATTATCTGGAGCGTTCGGATACCACCTATGGCCTTGAAGTTCAAGGTGTTATGGAATTTGCTGACTTCATGCAGAAATATGGACTGATCAAGGGCCAACCAGCTAATCTAAAGGAAGTAATTTGGGATGGTAAATAATGAATAACGAGTCTTACCACAAATTGAAGACCAGATTATTTTGGATGATAGCCATCCTAGCAGTTTGGGAACTGACCGCCCAAAGTGGAGTCTTTCCGACAGCCATTTTCCCGTCCTTGTTAATTATTGCAAGGGCCTTAGGCGATTCGGTTGTCAGTGGGGAAATCATCATTCAGACGGGTTTTTCCCTAGCCTTAATCCTCCAGGGGCTTCTCATCAGCCTGCTGGCGGCTATTATGATAAGCTCTCTGGCTATCAGCAATAAAATGGTTGACGGACTTGTAGATACCCTGGTAGCTATTGCCCATCCTTTGCCGGGAATAGCATTATTGCCTTTAATTATCATTTGGTTTGGCACCGACACGCTCTCCATTCTCGTTATTATTGTGCATTCGGTCATTTGGCCGCTGATTTTGAATATGATGACCGGTTTCCGATCCATACCGACCATCTACAAAGAGGTTGGCTTGAACCTAGGTTTAAATCGCTTTCGCATCATTAAGGATATCTTAATTCCGGCTTCCTTACCCTATGTGCTCTCCGGGTTGCGCATCGGTTGGGCTAGGGCGTGGCGAGCGTTGATTAGTGCGGAGATGATCTTTGGTGCTGTGGGCGCCAAAGGTGGTTTGGGGTGGTATATTTTCAAGCAAAGGGTTTTTATGGATACCCCCGGACTCTTTGCCGGACTCTTTGTGATTGTCCTGATTGGGATTATTGTTGAGGACTTTTTCTTTGCTGTAATTGAAGAAAGGACTATCAAAAAATGGGGAATGAGCTAATTCAACTTAAGTCGGTCGAAAAATATTATCAAGGATCAGGCAAAACTCTAAAAGTACTGGAGAATATCAATCTCGATATTCAGCAGGGAGAGATTTTAGCTATTTTAGGGCCTTCAGGATGTGGTAAAACCACACTGTTAAGACAAATTGCCGGATTTGACCACCCCCATACGGGGAACATCCTTATGGATGGCCAAGAAATTGTGAAGCCTGAAGTCAAGCGGATGATGATTTTTCAGGATTTTAACCAGCTCTTCCCTTGGCAGACCGTTATGCAAAATATTGTCTATCCCCTGCAAGTCCATCATGTGGGCGATAGTGTGAGGGCGAACCGCGAGATAGCCTCTAAGTATCTGAATTTAGTAGAACTGGACGGATTCGAGGATAGTTATCCTCACCAGCTCTCGGGGGGAATGAAGCAAAAAGCTGCTATGGCTCGGGCTTTAGCACTTCAACCCAAAGTTTTGCTTATGGATGAACCTTTCGGTAGCTTAGATGCCTTAACTCGTTTATCACTCCAGAACCTGCTCCTCAAAGTTTGGCGGGAAACCGGAGTCACGATTGTCGTGGTAACGCATGATATTCAGGAAGCAATACTCCTCTCGGAGCGGATTGTTGTGATGGGTCAGAGGGGGAGCGGAGGGATAAAAAGAATAATCCCCAATTCCTTGGCAAGACCAAGAGATGTGGGGACTAAGGGCTACGCTGAACTCTATGAGCAAGTATATGCTCTGTTGGATGTTTAATCATTAGGAGGGTGGGGCTTTGCTCCGCCCTTATTAATTAACCTTATATATGCGGATTTGCCAATCTTTTTGGTTAATGTATCGGGCAATCCGCATGCCGTACGATGGTTCAGAAAACTGATAGACCAGTTGACTTTTTGTTTGCAGGAACGATTGCATATCTTCGTAATATAAGGAGATATCCCCATAGAAATCGTTCCAGATGAGTCGATTCTCGTAGAGAAAATCCATTTCCTCGGGATAAATGATGTAGGCAATTTGGTTGCTCTCGATATATTCTTCAAAGGTTAAGTTGTGTTCCTGCAGGTAAGCCAGATTTCGATAATCGAAAAGCTTACCATTATCAAAATACATTTCTGCATTGAGATTGGCCAGCACGATGTCATCCTTCTCAACGACTTTTCCGATCTCTTGGAGATAACCGGCATAAGAGTGATTGAGGTAAGGAAGAGCATTCAGGACACTATTGGTGGTGATCAGGAAGAGGAGGAGTATCGCTAAACAGATCCTTATGTTTTTACGAATGAAGGTCAACACGAAGGTCACTAGAAGATAGAGAAAAGGGATAAGAAAGACAATACTAGGCTGGCTGTAGCGACCGATCAGAATAATCCCTATGTTGATGGCAACAATGATGAGGATAATACTAATGAAGATCTCCTTCATTTTTTTTTGCCCTGTTATCAATAGGAAAACGATGGATGCCACCAAGACTATGGCAAATAAATAAAATTCTAGTTGAATATTAGGGGTATAATATGTACCGCTAATTCCATAGAAAAGCTTCGAGTAATAGTTAGGAATTTCGGCAAGCTTGGCTGAGAGAGAATGGTTTACCCCAAATTGGCTGCCAAATTGAGTGTAATTGGCAATGAAGTTGGCATCAAAACAAAGGCTTAGAGCAATAAAAACCAGGGCGAAAGCCGTTACCGGGGCGATGTAAACGAATAAATCAGCGAGCTTAAGTTTTTTTGTAAAAGCAATATGGAAGATATAAAGAAAAACTATAGGCAGACAGATGATAAAGCTATTCGGATGCAAACCAATACTCATTCCGATGATCATCCCGAGAGCAAGATGATGGACAAGTTTCATGTTGGGGAGGCTCCGCGCAAAGAAGTTAAGCGAAAATATTAGGACGAATAATACTATAATTTCTTGGCGGGCGAAATGGGAGGCATAAATAAACTGAATATCCATGGCTAGCAAAAGGGTCGCGACCAAAGCCAAGGGTTTTGAATCGAAAATTCTCGTGCAGAGCCTGTGAAAAAAGAAAAGAGTAAGTAGACCAAACAGGAAGGACAAAAGCCGGATGGAAAAGATCTCATAACCAAAGGCCTTGATAAAAATAATCTGTAAGGTGTGGAAGAGACTCTTGATGGCATGAGGATGACGAGGGTAAAGGTCGAAGAATGCTTCGGTTACGGCGTAACTCCCGGTCTCCATAATATTTCTTGATAAGCCGCTTAACCAGGTTTCGTCGGAGTGGACAAAAGGAAAGCGGGTAAGAATGGGGAGTTGAGTGCTTATATAAATGATGCTTAAAAGGATATAGCTAAATTTTGAGGTGATGAAGGTTTTAAGCTGAGTCATTTCGGCACCGCCTGTATGTGATTTTTTCATGGCATCCTGAGACGTGGGTCGAATTGCACAATGATCAACTCGAATGCTTATTATGATGATAACACGAAAAAGGGCCCATAGGGGCTCTTTTTCGTGTATTGTACCCTATACCTAAGCAAGAGGATATCAAATTATATGATAGGGTATATCGTAATCTCTTATAACACAGATTCTGAATATTCATCTATAATGTGCTTGTATAAACTTTAACAAGTCGAATGAGACGCCACAGAAAAAAAGGAGGTAGATTATTTATGAAAAAGGTAAGGTTATTTCTCTCGGTTCTCCTAGTTTTATCCGTTGTGCTTTCAGGATGTTCGGCATCCAACACCCCGGCAACGACCCAACCTGCTCCGGCAGCAGCTGACAAGGCGCCAGCGGCAACACCGGCCCCTGAGGTCAATGTTGTAAAAGATGCTGCAGAAAAGTACTTTGCTGAGATGCCGGCAGATGTCTACAAAATTCCTGAAAAAGACTTTGTCGCAAAAGTCAAGGCTAACGAAGCGATGCTTGTCGTAGACATTCGTCAAGCCAAGGATTATGATGCCGGTCACATTAAAGGTGCAGTGAATCTTCCTTGGGGAGAAGCAATTGCTAAGAATCTCACTAATTTGCCTCAAGATAAACCCATCATGGTATATTGCTATACCGGTCAAACCGCAGGTCAAACAGTAGCTCTCCTAAATGTTGCAGGATTTAATGCGAAATCAGTGAACCTGGGCTGGAATCTGGGTATATCTAAAGTCGAGGGCGTAGCTGATGTGACTGAAACTACAGCAAATGCCTTACCCGCAGGTAAAACTGAGATTAAACCAGAGATCCAAACAGCTCTGAACGATTACTTCTTCAAAATGGCAGAGCTTAAAGGAACAACCTATGCTAACTACAAAATCAGTGAAGATGATGCCAAAAAAGCCTTAGATACTAAAGATCCAAGCGTCATGTTCCTATCTGTCAGAAAAGCTGAGGATTATGCTAAAAAACATATCGATGGAGCTATCAATATTCCTTTCGCTAAAGGAATGCAAGCTTCCTTTGCTCAGCTTCCCAAGGATAAGAAAGTAATTGTGTACTGCTATACAGGCCAGACAGCAGGCCAGACCGTAGCTATTCTCAGATTACTCGGCTATGATGCTGTATCTTTGAACTCCGGTATGGGTATGCCTTCGACACCTGGTTCTGGCTGGGCAAACAAAGGATTCCCTGTGGTTGGAACTGAAGCTCCTGCAGCTCAAGCCCCTTCCGGTCAACCGGCACCTTCGACAGGGGATAAGTCTTAATACGAGGATTCGTTGCTAATACTCCATTTTAGATAGGTCTAGCTTAAGGTGGAGTTTAACATCCACCTTAAGCGATTTCTAAGCTTCAGCTAATCCATTCATTTAATTAGAAATTAGAAGGAGAGGATTGTTATGTCAAACTCAAAGGTATCTCGGAGAAAGTTTATCGCCACAGGTCTTACGTTTGCTGCCGGTGCTGCCTTGGCCGGATGTGGTGTCAATGGAGCAGCTAGTCCAGCGACTGCAGAGCCTGCCAAAGGCCAACCCGTAGCGGCTGCTGTCAGTGGAGCTGATCAACCGTTGCCATGGCCCTATGAAGTAATCGATCCAGAAGTAGTACGGAAGCGCGCTTATGAGAATTACTTCGAGGGTGGATGTTGCTACGCGGCCGGCAAGGCTATCGTTGACTCAATCAATGAAAAAGTAGGTGGACCTTGGGGTAACATTCCTACCGACATGTTCAAATATGGTAAAGGTGGAGCGCTAGGTTGGGGCACACTGTGCGGAGCTCTCAACGGCAGTTTGCTTGCTATTAACTTGGTCACCGGAAAAGACGTCGATTTAATCGGTAATGAACTCATCGGCTGGTATACAATGTTTCCTTTTCCCTCCACAAAGATGGATAGCTATGCCAAGATCACTAATCAAATTACGACAATCTCTAATTCCCCCCTTTGCCACGTATCAGTCAGCCTTTGGGCGAGTGCTGCAAATGCTAAAATCAACGGAGATGAAAAAGCTAATCGTTGTGCTAAAGTCTCGGGAGATACAGCAGCTGAAGCAATTATGTACCTTAATAACTGGAAGGAAGGAAAGTTTACCCCTGCGTATACTCCCGGCTCAGAATTTGCGAGCTGCCTAACCTGTCATAATGGTGCGAAAAGTATGCTGGATAACGAGCAAGGGAAAATGAGTTGCCTCCAATGTCACGATGAAAAATCGCAAGGTCATCCTTGATAATTTTTTATATAACAAATCGCATGAATTAAACAACAAAGATTTCTTTTTGAGTAGAGGTATAGAGATATAAAGATATAAAGAATTCGGGTCTTGTAGGGTTTATTAAATTAATTAGGTTAATAAATTGAATGGAGGCAGTTAGGCTGCCTCCATTCAATTTAATGTATAGGAGAATATAGCTTTTGTGTAACAAGATTTGGAAATTGAACAGTATATTACTCCTTGACTAATTTCAAAAATGGCTTAATCTTATAATATAAGGAAAGTTCAAAAGAAGACTAAATAGAGGTTGCTATGTTAAAGAAATCACAACAAAAACTGAACTTAGGCTTTTCAATATTCATCCTGCTGCTGATCTTATTGTTGCTTCAAGTTAGTGTCAAGCTGGCTCTAACTTTCGCAGTAAGCTTAGGGCTTGGTTTTGTTTTGCAAAAATCAAGATTCTGTTTCGTTTCAGCCTTTCGTGATCCGTTGTTGACTGGCACTACCAAGCTGACAGAGGCTGTCATCCTACTGTTAGCGATTAGTGTACCCGGTTTTGCGATTGTATATCATCTTGCTGAAACTCTAAACTATCCTCTACAATTGTATGTAACTCCCTTTGGTATTCATACCTTTATGGGGGGAATCTTATTTGGAACGGGGATGGTTTTAGCCGGCGGCTGTGCTTCTGGTGTTCTAATGCGGATTGGCGAGGGTTTTGCTATGCAAATGGTTGCTTTAGGCGGACTGCTTATTGGCGTTTTTATCGGCAAAAACAGCATCCCCTTCATGCTTTCTACTTTTTATGAATTTCCGGGAATTTTCCTTCCCGATATCATGGGGTGGGGGCCTGCTGTGGCTCTGCAACTCTTCATATTATTCGTTTTATGGAAAGTAACGCGTTGGTGGCAGAAAAAACAAAAAGGATTTGAGTAAATAATGGTAACCTATCAATTAGATATATGGGGTGAAATGTGTCCGATCCCTATCATAAAAACACAACGTAAACTAAAAGAAATGTCATGTGGTGACGTTTTAATACTAGAGACGGATCATAGCTGCACCAGCAGAGCTCTTGTCGTCTGGGCTCGAGAACATGGACATGATATTAAGGAAGAAGAAGTATCTAATGGGATATGGAGGCTGGAACTGATCAAGAAACGCGACTGAGAAGGAGGGCCTAATGAGAAAAGAATTAGAGGTAATTTACAAGGGCCCTTGGGCCTATTGGGTTGGTGCAGTGGTTTTAGCGATATTGAATATCGCTGTCTTGGTGATCAGACAAAGACCCTGGGGGATTACAACAAATATGGAGGATTGGTCTGTATGGATCGCCTCAAAAATCGGCTTGGTTAATGATTTGAATCTTACCTTTCAGGAATTATTAGTAGCCGATGGGACATATTTAAATCTGGGTATAATCCTAGGGGCTTTCTGGGCGACTGTCGTTGCCTCACAGGCGCGTTTTCATCCCATTAAAGAAGGAAAATTTGCAGTATCTGCATTAATCGGTGGAATTCTCATGGGCATAGGTGCCCGCATCGCCTATGGTTGCAATATTGGCTTGGTCTTAAATGGTATTGCTTCCAGTTCGTTATCAGGGTGGATTTTTATGATTGCCGTTTTTATTGGAGCCTGGATGGGAGCAAAATTGTTGTTGCGTTTTTTGGTTTAATATAAAACGAGGATGATTTACTCTACTGAGTATCTCATCCTCGTTGGTATTTTGAGGTATCATCCTAGCATAAAAACCGCTCTTCTGGGTCAGTGAGAAATTTAATCAGCTGTCGTGTCTTCGAAGGTAAATAATGATGATCAAGTTTTATGATCTTATAATGCAGGGGCATATCTAAACCGGAAATCGTCAGAGCTTTAAGTGCTCCTTGATAGATTTCTTTTTTTACTGATAAGCGAGGTACCACGGCCACGCCCATGCCGGCTTGAACCGCAGATTTAATGGCATCAATCGTCGTCATTTCTGTAATTACCTTAAGATCTTCAATTTTGCAACCTTGTGTTTCTAGAAATTCGGTGAATACTTTACGTGTGCCAGATCCCGCCTCGCGCATAATCAAAGGCTGCTTTAGGAACTCTTCTAAACTAATCTTATCTGACTCAATCGGGTGGGAGGGGGGAACAATAAGAACTAATTCATCTGATGTTACGTGATGAGAGCTGAATCCCGGTATGTCGTCGAAAAATGTTTCGACCACTCCGAAATCAACTTCCTCTAATTTTACCCTTCGGATGATTTCATCTGAATTAGCGATGGCAAGCCTGATGTTGACTTCCGGAAACTCTTCCTTGAATAAAAAGATCGAGCAGGGTAGTGAAACATTGCCAATCGTGGTACTTGCCCCAACGATGATTTGATTGCTCTCATGCTGGATGGTCGTTTCTAGTTGTTGTTCCATTTCTTCCTGTAGATCTAAGATCCGTTGGGCATAGGTATAGAAGATCTGACCTGCTTTAGTAAGAGTAACCCCTTGCTGAGTGCGCTCAAACAATTGACCCCGGTAATACTCTTCGAGGTTTTTGATGTGTGTACTGACTGCAGGTTGACTTAAATGCATTATTCTAGCAGCTTTAGAAATACTTTTGAATTTAGATACGGCGATAAAAATCTTTAACTGATAAGTGTCCAAACACTCACCTGCTCTCACATATTTGTTGAGATTTCGAGGAATTCATTAATTTTATTCATCATTTAATTCTAACAGAAAGTGTTCGGATTGTGAACCTTGTTAATTGACAAAAGGATCAGGTCGTACTATAATTATTTCCAAATTGAATTCTATCGTGCGATGATAAGAGGAAGATTCGAATATCCCTCAAGAGAGTTTGGAAGGGTGGAAGCCAAACGGGTAAGCGAATCGGGGCACTTGGAGTGTATTTTAATTGAGGCGGATCCCAGAGCGGGATCAAGCAGGGTGGAACCGCGGGAAGAATACTCTCGTCCCTGTAGCAGGAGGCTACAGGGGCGGGAGTTTTGTTTTTTAAATCTAAAAATTATTAGTAGGAGGTTAATTATGAAATTTCAGGACATGATCCTTTCCCTGAATCAATTTTGGGGAGAACAAGGCTGCATCATTGCCCAGCCGTATGATATGGAAAAAGGAGCGGGGACCTTTAACCCCAATACCTTTTTGAAAGCCTTAGGGCCTGAGCCATGGAAAGTAGCATATATCGAACCCTCCCGTCGTCCCACTGATGGACGCTACGGGGAGAATCCGAACCGTTTACAGCATTATTTTCAATATCAAGTCATCATTAAGCCATCCCCGGACAATATCCAAGAGCTTTATCTGCAAAGCCTAGAGCGCCTTGGAATCAACCCGAAAGAGCATGATATTCGCTTTGTCGAAGATAACTGGGAATCACCAACCTTAGGTGCTTGGGGTTTAGGGTGGGAGGTCTGGTTGGATGGCATGGAAGTCACCCAGTTCACCTACTTCCAACAATGCGGAGGGATTGACTGCAAACCTGTTTGCTCTGAGATCACCTATGGTTTAGAGCGCCTAGCTATGTATATTCAAAACAAAGAGAGTGTCTACGATATTGAATATGTAGGTGATATCACTTATGGCGATATCTATCTGCAAAACGAAATCGATTATTCTCATTACAACTTCGAAGCAGCCGATGTGGAAGCGCTGCAGGTTTGGTTTGATATGTACGAGAAGGAAGCCATCCGTGTTGTTGAAAAGGGTTTAGTGCTTCCCGCTTATGATTATGTTCTGAAGTGTTCTCATACCTTTAACCTTCTGGATGCTCGCGGGGCAATCAGCGTCACGGAACGGACCGGATATATTGCTCGGGTGCGCAATTTAGCTCGTCTTTGTGCTCATGCTTATGTTGAGCAGAGAGAAAAGTTGGGCTTCCCTCTACTCAAGAGTCAGTCTGGAAAGGAGGTCGAATAAGATGGCTAAGGATTTTTTATTGGAGATTGGTACAGAAGAAATTCCGGCGAAATTCGCCCCAGGTGTGTTCCGGCAGCTTCAGGAACAAGCTAAGGCCCAGCTTGAAGAGTTGCGCTTAGATTATTCTGACCTTAAGATATACACCACGCCCCGGCGCTTTGCGGTACTTATAACAGGCTTAGCCGAAAAACAAGCTGATTTTACTGCGGAAGTTAAGGGCCCTGCCGTCAAAGCAGCCTATGATGCAGCAGGCAATCCCACTAAAGCAGCTCAGGGTTTTGCGCGGGGGCAAGGGGTCGATCCTCAGGAGCTTTTCGTTCAAGAATTGAATGGCGTTCCTTATGTCTATGCTCGGAAATCCGAAATCGGCCAAGCCACCTCAGAGCTGTTAGCCAAGTTCTGTTTGGATCTAATCACGGGACTTCATTTTCCCAAACCCATGCGTTGGGCGGACCTAGAGTTTCGTTTTGCTCGCCCTATTCGTTGGATTGTGGCCTTGTTTGGCACAGAAGTCGTCTCCTTTGAATTCGTTGGCTTAGAGTCGGGAAGAACCTCCCGAGGACATCGTACCCTAGGTGGTTTGGTTACGTTTGACAGCCCTGCCGAATATGTAGGAAAGATGCAAGAATCCTTTGTCATGGTGGATCCGCAACAACGCCGTCAATCCATATTGGGGCAGATTCATGTTCTTGCCGACAGAGTTGGTGGTGAAGTGGAAAAGGATGAGGATCTCCTCGAAGAAGTGACCCATATCGTTGAATATCCGACGGCTCTCTTAGGTGAAGTAGCGAAAAACTATATGCACCTCCCTGAACCGGTAATAACTACGCCTATGAAAGAACACCAACGCTATTTCCCGGTGCGCAATAAAGAAGGGAAGTTGCTGCCTTATTTTGTGACGGTTCGCAACGGAGATGATTATGCTTTAGAGAAAGTGCAAGCAGGGAATGAAAAAGTCCTCAAGGCACGTCTTGAAGATGCGGCCTTCTATTATCGCGAAGACCAAAAAATACCCCTTGTTGATCTGGTCGAAAAGCTGGAGAAAGTCACGTATCATGAAAAACTCGGCAGTGTCCGGCAACGTGTCGAGCGGATGGGTGCCCTAGCGGGAGCCATCGCTGAGCAATTAGGGGTGGTAGAAGGGCAGAAGGCCCTAGTTGAACGGGCGGCTCTATTAGCCAAAGCAGATTTGGTCACGTTGATGGTCTATGATTTTCCTGAACTCCAAGGAATCATGGGTGCCGATTATGCAAGAATTAATGGTGAAAAAGCAGAAGTCTGCACAGGGATTCTTGAACATTACCAACCTCGTTTTGCCGGTGATGCCTTGCCAGAATCTCTTGCAGGCCGAGTAGTCAGCATTGCCGATAAGCTGGATGCCATTGTGGGTGCCTTTGGGATTGGAATTCAACCCACCGGCTCGCAAGATCCATACGCCTTAAGGCGCCAAGCTCAAGGTATTGTTGGAATCCTCTTGGAAGCAGGCTGGAATCTCTCCTTGGATCAACTTCTTAAAGCTGCCTATGTCAACTTCACTAACCAAGGAATAAATCTACTACCCTTAGAAGATATTTCCGTGGCGCTCCAGGATTTCTTCCAACAGCGCCTACGGTTCGTATTACAAGAACAAGGGCTGCGCTATGATACCATTGACGCAATCCTTGCTCAAGGCAGTGATCAGATGACCCGGGCAGCCAAGAAAGCTCTGGTTCTGGCCGACAAACGGGAGACTCCGGAATTTGTACCTTATTCCCAAGCTTATATTCGCTGTGCAAACCTTAGCAAAAAAGCTCAAGCTCAGCCCTTAGACACCGAAGTTCTTGTCGATTCTACTGAAATTGCCCTTGCTGCTGCTCTTGTCGCAAGAAAAGAAACCTTGGCCAAATTGCTTGATCAAGGTGAGTATGCGCAAGCTTACAATGTGGCCGCTGAGTTTATCCCTCTGATTGAAGACTTATTTAACGCTGTCATGATTATGGTCGAAGATGAAGCTCTCAAGCAAGCTCGTTTAGCTCTCCTCGGCGAATGTGTGACCATTTTAGGCTGTATAGGGGATTTGAGTCTCCTCGCCTAAGGATTTAAAAAGGGAACCTGCCTAAAAACTGAGGACAGGTTCCCTTTTTACAACTGCCATTATTTTTTTTCAATTGGGCAATATAAATTAAAGGAAAATGAGAAATTGTGTGGAATAATTATCGGTATTATGTTAATTAGTATGTCACATTTGGGTTGTTAAACGAATAAATGTATACACAAGTGAACGATGAATGAGGTGAAAACGGGTTGGAGTTTTCGGAACGTCAAGCAAGAATTGTCGAGATCGTCAAGAATTCAAGCCCAATTACTGGGGAACAAATTGCAGCCAAGCTTGATTTAACTCGCGCAACCTTGCGACCTGACCTAACGATTTTAACAATGGCGGGTGTCTTAGATGCCCGGCCGCGAGTTGGCTATTTTTTAAAAGAGCAGAAGGAAAGCTCGCCCATCATGGAGCAGCTGCGTCTGCTGAGGGTTGGAGATTTCAAGTCCCTTCCTATTTCGGTCAGAGAAAGCATAAGCATCTATGATGCCATCGTCACAATGTTTACCCAGAATGTAGGGACGTTAACGGTCGTAGGAGAAAACCAGAACCTGAAAGGTATGGTTTCTCGAAAGGATCTTCTCAAGTCCGCTTTAGGAAAGACAGATCTTCAACAGGTACCAGTAAGCATTATTATGACTCGGATGCCGAATATAATCATGACGACAGCGGATGAACCCATCCTTGACGCTGCTCGTAAGTTGACATTGCATCAGATCGATTCCCTGCCGGTTGTCGAAGCGTTCATTGACGAAAAGGGTGAAGAGCGCTATGAGGTTATCGGTCGATTTACTAAGACGAATGTCGCAAGGATTTTTGTTCAGATCGGGACTCTAGGGAAACAATAGGATTCTTTCGGGCTCGAGCACATTTATTTTGGAGGTGTAGTGTGACAAAGGACATAGCGGAAATGCCTGTCATATATATTATTTCAGATGCTTTGGGAGAGACTGCTGAATACGTAAGCCGAGCGGCGGCTGCTCAATTTTCTGGTATTCGAACTAAAATTCGTAAAGTCCCTTATGTGCAGGATGAGGTACACATTGACGAAATCCTTGAAGAAGCGCTCAGGGAACAAGCTATTATTGTTTATACCCTCGTTGTCAAAAGACTGCGTATTTATTTAGAGGAAAAAGCGCGAGAACTTGGCCTAAGGACCGTCGATATCTTGGGACCACTGATTAATATTTTAGCGGATAAGACCGGACATGAGCCCAGTTATACCCCTAATGTGACTCACCTCTTAGATGAACAGTATTTCCGTAAGGTGGAAGCTGTGGAATTCGCGGTTAAATACGATGACGGTAAGGATCCACGGGGTGTGCTGTTAGCCGATGTTGTGCTCATTGGTGTATCGCGGACTTCCAAGACCCCACTAAGCATGTATCTGGCTCATAAAGGAATCAAGGCTGCTAATATTCCGCTGGTTCCGGAAGTATCTCCTCCTCAGGAGCTTTTTCAAATCCCGGGACAAAAAGTAATAGGGCTCACCTTAAAGCCTGACTTATTGAACCAGATCAGAACCGAACGTCTAAGAACTTTAGGCTTAGGCGCAAGTGCTGATTATGCTAACTATCAGCGGATTGTTGAAGAATTGGAATATGCTCGAGGTATTATGCGAAAAGTAGGTTGCCCAGTCATTGATGCTACTGGTAAAGCGATTGAGGAGACAGCTTCTAGGATATTAGAAATCTTATATAAGGGGGATCGCAATGACTAAAAAATTTGTATACTTATTCCGTGAAGGCAAGGCTTCTATGAAGGATTTATTAGGGGGAAAAGGGGCCAATCTCGCCGAGATGACGAATATCGACTTGCCCGTACCTCCCGGGTTTACTATTACGACAGAAGCGTGTAATGATTATTACGCCAATGGCCGCAACCTTCCTGAGGGAATTTGGGAACAGATCGTACCGGCTTTGGCTAATATAGAAGAGGCCACCGGGAAGAAATTTGGTGATAAGGTAAATCCTTTATTGGTTTCTGTACGTTCGGGGGCAAAATTTTCAATGCCCGGGATGATGGATACAATTCTTAACTTAGGGCTCAATGATGATACGGTTGAAGGGCTTGCCGCTTCTACCCAGAACCAGCGTTTTGCCTATGATAGCTATCGTCGTTTTATTCAAATGTTTGGAGATGTGGTTCTCGAGGTTGAGCATCACGAGTTTGAAAGAATTCTCGAGGACGCTAAAGAAAAGCAAGGCGTATCCTATGACTCTGAGCTTTCTGCCGAGAGCTTAAAAGAAATCGTCGTAGGCTATAAAAAGCTTATTCAACGGCGTACGGGTAGCCCCTTCCCCTTAGACCCCATGCAGCAGCTTGAACAAGCGATCTTGGCGGTATTTCGTTCTTGGAATAATGATCGAGCGATTGTCTATCGTAAAATCAATGAAATACCGGATAATATCGGAACGGCAGTGAATGTTCAGTCTATGGTCTTTGGGAATATGGGCAATGATTCAGGAACTGGTGTTGCCTTCACCCGTAATCCTTCGACCGGAGAGCGAGCGCTTTATGGAGAATACTTAATGAATGCCCAAGGAGAGGATGTGGTTGCGGGAATTCGTACTCCCCAACCGATTAAGAGCCTTGAGAATGAAAATAAGGATATCTACGCTCAATTTGTCGAGATATCTAATCGCCTAGAAGAGCATTACCGGGATATGCAGGATATCGAATTTACCATCGAACGCGGTCGCCTCTATATCCTGCAGACTCGTAACGGTAAACGGACTGCCCCAGCTGCTATTCGCGTTGCGGTAGAACTATGCCGTGAAGGGGTAATCTCCAAAGAAGAAGCTATAGTACGTATCGAACCCGGCCAACTGGGGCAACTACTTCATCGTCGCATGGATAGTGAAGCCAAGCTGGACATCTTAGCAAAAGGTCTGCCTGCTTCGCCAGGTGCAGCTTCCGGTAAAATTGTCTTTGATGCGGATGATGCTGAACGTTTGGGTCATGCCGGCGAGAAGGTTCTTTTGGTTCGTACGGAGACCACACCGGATGATATTCATGGTATCCTCGCTTCCCAGGGGATTTTAACCAGTCGAGGCGGGATGACCAGCCATGCTGCTGTAGTGGCTCGTCATATGGGGAAACCTGCGGTATGCGGCTGTGACGCTTTGAAAATTGATTATACCAATAACACCTTAACCATCGATGGTATAACGTATCCTGAGGGTACTCTCTTTTCTATTGATGGAGCAACAGGTCGCGTCATCAAGGGAGAGGTTCCCATGATTGACCCTGAGCTCAGCGAAGAGTTCAAGGAGTTGCTGGGATGGTCCGATGAGATCCGGGCTCTCAAGGTACTCGCCAATGCGGATAACCCTCGGGACGCCCAAAAAGCGCGGGACTTTGGAGCACAAGGCATAGGCCTATGTCGGACAGAGCACATGTTCATGGATCCGGCACGGATTCCGATTGTTCAAGAAATGATCCTTGCGCAGAGTCTTCAGGAAAGAGAAGAGGCCTTGGCGAAGCTTCTACCTGTGCAGGAAGAGGATTTCTATGGCATTCTCAAAGTGATGCAAGGATTCCCTGTCACCATCCGTCTCCTAGATCCTCCGCTTCATGAGTTCCTCCCGAATGTTGAAGAGCTTGTGGTGGAGATCACCAAACTTAAACTGAGCGGAGAGGATGAAGAAGAGCTCCGTAACAAGGAAGTCCTTTTGAGAAAGGTTCGAGCTCTTTCCGAACTGAATCCGATGCTAGGTCATCGAGGCTGTCGCTTAGGAATCACCTTCCCGGAAATCTATGCTATGCAAGCGCGGGCGATTTTCCAAGCCTCTGCTCGTCTCGTCAAGGAAGGCTATGAGATCCATCCAGAGGTTATGATTCCTCTCGTTATCCACGTGAAGGAACTAGAGAAGCTTCGCAAGCTTACCGAGGAAAATGCTCAAGCAGTTATGGAAGAGCAAGGCGTCACCTTCGCCTATAAGGTAGGAACCATGATCGAAGTTCCTAGAGCGGCTCTGACTGCTGACGAAGTGGCCACTGCAGCAGATTTCTTTTCCTTTGGTACAAATGATTTGACTCAGACCACTTTAGGCTTCTCTCGTGATGACGCAGAAGGTAAATTCCTCCCGGCATATCTTGAACAAAATATCTTAGAGAATAATCCCTTTGCTGTCCTCGACCGCAATGGGGTGGGCAAGCTTATGAAGCTGGGAGTTCAGCTTGGACGCACTGCTAACTCAGACTTAAAGGTCGGAATCTGTGGCGAGCATGGTGGAGATCCTTCGTCGATTGAGTTCTGTCATATGATTGGATTGAATTATGTGTCCTGTTCTCCGTTCCGAGTACCCATTGCTCGGTTAGCCGCAGCACAGGCTGCGGTTAACAACAAATACCAATCGAAGTAAGCTTAAACTAAGGTTAAATTCCAATAGCATTTATACCAAAGCTTTGAAATGCGATGTATATAATAAAGCAAGGGTATTGTCTCTTAGCGATTCTTAGAGGCAGTACCCTGCTTTTTAAAATATAAAAAGTATTTGCTTCAATTGTTCATAAATTATTGAATATGGTTGTACGGAATATGCCGAAATATGGGCAGTGGTAAAAAATGTGCTATAATGAACATTAATAGGGATGAGGCAAAGAAGCTTATTATATTTTAGGGAGGAAAAATGAGTTATAAAGTACTTCTATTTGATTTGGATGATACATTGTTAGATTTCAGTGCTAATGAAATTGATTCATTAAACAAATTGTTTCAGCTACACGGATATACCTTTTCGGATGAGTTGTTTCAAGTATATAATTCCGTCAACAAACAATTATGGGCTGATTATGAAAATGGAAATATTGTATTGGACGATGTGCTGAACTCAAGATTTTCAGAAACTATGTTAAGACTAGGAAAAGTTGTGGATGGCGTTGAATGGGAAAATCAATATAGAGAACTTTTGGGCAATGGATGTCAGCATATGGAAGGAGCTTTGGAAGTGTGCCAAAGCTTATCTGTATCCCATAGGCTGTTTGTTATCACTAATGGTATAACTCAAACTCAGATAAAGCGATTAAAACAGTCGGGCTTATACGAATTTTTTGAAGACATTTTTGATTCCCAAAGCATTGGATTTCAAAAACCATCAAAAGAGTTTTTTGGTTACGTGATGAGTCATATTAAAGATTTTAATATAAAGGAAGCACTTATTATCGGGGATTCATTAAATACCGATATAAAAGGCGGCCTTCTATCAGGGATTGATACCTGCTGGATTAACAAAAAGTTACAAAAATGCTCTGCAGAAATTCAAAGTACATACACGGTTACAAGCTTAGTGGAATTATATAATATCTGCACCCTTGTAAAATGAGCATAATAGGTGATTAAGTTTATTCGTTTATTGTAATTTTGTGCAGTTAGTCAAAAAGACTATAAAATATAGTTTACAAAAAGTGTTCCATAATGGTGAAAAATTGAGATTGGTCTATTTTGATAGCTACCGCTCAGGCTGCGGTTAACAACAAAGACCAATCGAAGTAAGCTTAATAGAGCCAGATCAGAAGCAGTAAAGCCTTGTGCATAAAGGGTTTGATGGTTTTAGTGTAGAATAATAATAGGGTACTATCTCTAAGTGTTAAGAGGCAGTACCCTATTTATTATTAAAATATAGTATTATGGAACATAAAAGTAAAAGAAAAGTAGAGTCGTTTAGCTCGCGATACATTGGAAGAAACAAATCGTCGGAATTCTTGCCCCAAAGACTTGACATAGGGTGAACTCGAGAGCTTATATTAAAGAAGGTACAAATTTAGGGTTGTTTTTGTCCGCAACCAGAAAATTCAATCTAGCCGGCCGTTGGTCATAATAGAGGAATTTTCTGCTGTTATGAGAAGGAGGTGTAGCTGTGCTTCGCATAGCAGTTTGTGATGACCTGCTCGATCAACTCGCAATCATCGCCGAATATATCAACGATTACATAGAAATTAACGCTCTTGATGCCGGGGTTCGCCAGTTTGATCATCCTGATGGATTGCTGACGGCTTGCGAAACGGAGCGGTTCCATATTTATATCCTGGATATTGTGATGCCGATGATTAATGGGATTGAGCTGGGCAAGGAGATTCGCCGACTAGATCGGGAAGGGCAAATTATCTATGCTACCACAGAGCCATCCTTTGCGTTTGAATCATTTTCTTCAAATCCTATTAATTACCTTCTAAAGCCTATAGATAAAGAGCGGCTATTTCAAACTCTGGATCTCGCCATTTCCAAGGTGAATACCGCTGAGGAGAACATCATTACTATCAAAACCAAGGACGGCCTTCGCGTGGTGAAGTTATCGTCCATTATTTTCTGCGAATATGTCAAGCATACCGTTCTCTATTCGCTGATAGGTGGAGAGAGGCTAGCCACCCGCACCATCTCGGAAAGCTTTTCCGAGCATGTTCGTCCTCTCCTTTCTGATGGGCGCTTTCTTCAGCCCCATAGTTCCTTTGTGTTGAACATGAGCCGGGTAGAAGGGTTTTCAAAGGATGGATTCGTGATGCGAGACGGAACGGTAATCCCTATTCCTGCCAAGCAATACCCAGCGGTGAGAGACATCTATATGGACTACCTGCTCGCCAGGGAGGGGTGTAAATGAGCGCTTTGCTTCCCGATTTTTTACGCGGTACGGTAACTGACATCATGAACATCCTGTTGATGCTCACGCTACTTCAGCCAAAGTATGGTAAAAAAGTAACAGGTCTTGGGATGGCAGGCTTTTTGACCGTCAATTTGCTAGTGAACGGATTCGGTTACCTTACCGGGAACCTCACGTTGCTGGCCAAGCTAGACTTTATTTTATGGGTGGCCATTTGCTTTGGTGCACGTCCCTTGTTCCGGGACAGCTTTATGCAGTGGTTGTTTAGCATCCTCACCGTGTGGAACCTAAGCATGTCCGTTATGGTGCTTAGTTTCTCTCTTTCTCGGTTGATGCCCTATCCCATGTATGCCAATACACTGTTGCGGCTGGTGCTGTATGCCGGGATATTACTCTTGCTACACTGGTATGTCCGCCCCTTGTATCGGCAAATAGTGGAGTCTTGGAACGTGTTTTTTTACGTGGCGGTAGCTCTTACAGCTGCCCTATCCTATTATTTTGTCAGCGGAGAGGATGTCGTCCGTACTCTCACCGAACAGGCGGTGCCGATCCATCTTCTTGTTCTGGTTACAGTGGCGGTCTATGTATCTATCGGCTTTTCCCTTAAAACCCTTTCTCGCGAGTATGCTCTGCGGGAGGAAAACCTGAGGATGCAAAACAGTCAGGAGCTGTTGCACGTGTCGGCTTCCGCTATGGCAGATCGGATCAAGCTGTTGGATGCGTCCCGTCAGCAAAGCTGTATTGCCGACCATGACCGCCGCCATTTCAACAACACCCTACTGGAGCTGTTGGAGCAGCACAAAACCGAGGACGCTATTGCCTTTCTCAAGCAGCAGTCCAGTAAGGCATCAGCCAAAGTGATAAGTTACTGCGAAAATACGGCGGTAAATGCTGCTGTGTGCTATTATGCGGGGCTAGCGGAGGACAAAGGAATCACCACTGAGATGAGTCTGGATATCCCCAACGCCCTGTCGGTGGATTCGCTGGAGTTGGCCATGGTGATTTCCAATCTGATAGAAAATGCCATTCAAGCCTGTGAAGGCGTAGGAAAAGACAGAGAGAGGAAGATCCGGTTCATCTGCCGCCAGGTAGGCAGGCTCGCCCTGGAGATCAGCAACCCCTGCGACGGTTCTGCCGTTCTTGACGAAAAGGGACACCCGATCGCTACAAAGAACGGCCACGGCGCAGGCACCAAAAGCGTGCTTGCCTTTATCGAGAAATATGATGGGGAGATCCTGTATCAGATTGCCGACGATATTTTCCGGGTCCGTATGCTGGTATAACACAGCGGTCTTTGGGTTTGTCCAATTATTAAAAATAATATGGTTTATTAAGCGCTTTTAAGCATGAAGAAGAGCCTTTTGAGAAAAGAGGCTCGTTTTTTGTTTTCATAGGGTACGGCATCTGCTACTAGCCCCCAAGGACAATTACCAAGATTTTTGAGATATTGAGCATAGTTATTCGGTCGTTTTCTTAATACGATATTCAGCATGGTTATTCGGTCTCCTTCCCACATATTCGATGTTCTCCCAGTCGCCACTTAGAACTTCTTTGTGAAACATCTTTCCCACAGATCTTTTTTCAGAAAGACTAAGTGATTTCCAATTCCCCGGTATCACTAATTCGTTGAGTTCGAAGGTCGTCCCAGAGGGAAGCGCTTTTATAATTGGCGATAATAAAGCTGAGGGTTCGATGGCTTTAACACTCAATGCGGAGGGGTTAGACTGAAATTTGCTTAATATCCAAGTGTTGCTAATCTTTTTTGCCATAAGCTTTTGCTCATAACACAGTTTTTTAATATAGGTGGGACTGAGGCCCCACATTTCGGAAGCTTCGTCAACTCCCATAATATGCTCTAGAGGATCAAAATCATGCATTTTATTACGTCCTTTCACAACGTAGAAATACGACACTCTTAAATGAAGCATAGTTTAATGTGTGGTTTTAGTCAATATATAAGTGAAGATGTTTTTAAAGTCCAAGACGAATACAGGAGGAATTAATGCGCTGATGCATAACTCAAAGGGTTAACCCTTTATCCGATGACTACCAGCCGTTAGACTCCCACCTTATATAGCCAGGCCAATCTTATATAGCAAGAAAAGAGTTGCCACAGCCGAGTCATACAACTGTCTTTCTGTTTGTCAATCATTTTTGGAAAATAAGATAGTTTCTTAATAGCTTTTTAAGCATAAAAACGAGTCTTTTGAGAAAAGAGGCTCGATTTTTGTTTTTATATGGTACGTTCTCACTGGAAAGCTTAGAGCTAGAAAGGTCGTGAACGGTTATGGTAGAGCTAAAAAACAGACGGGATAAAGACGCGCCCCTGAATGCGCCCAACGCGGAAGGAAACGTCTGGCCCAAGCAATGCTGCCCAGCTTTTGAACCCAGGGAAGGCTCTGCAGCTGGTCTGTGCCAATGCTGGTACTGCCGCTATGCGGACTTTCATTTGGATAAACCTAGGGCGCTGGAGGTAGGCATCTGCTATTGGCCCAGTAAGATCATGAAATGAAGACAAACATCACAGGAGGAGAATGAAAATGGACGGAGTCTTTGCATATGGGGGGTAATATGCAAAAGGTAACTGCTATTTGTTATTTTTTTACCTTTTTATTTTATGGGATGGGATATTTTAAAAAGTTGGTCATTAGGAACGCGGTTCCAGAACATATAACAACATATAACTATACCCTTTCTATTACAATGGCAACGGTATATTTTGTTTTAGCAATCCTTTTTGCAGTAATTGGCTCTCTTTTCCTTGGTAGCAAGGCATTAATTTAATAAGGAAGAGAAACAGCAAAAAAGAAGTCTTGAATTTGAGAAATTTAATAGAGGAGAGTTGACGATTGCGTAAACTAAAAGAAAGTATGAAGGTATTATTTGTAGTTTGTACGTTAGCACTATTTTTTATGATGCCGTCCACTGCGTGGGCAAGTTCGGAGGCACAATACAGCACGGATGGAGGTATTAATTGGACGGATAGTACCTTCAAAGACGCTTTTGCCGCTTTGAATAACAGTACCAATGGCGGTACTATCAAGCTGCTTACTGACGTAACCTGGAATCCAAAAACTTATGGTGATGAGCAGATTAGAAAGAATATTACTATCATCAGTGGTAATGGTGCGCGTAAAATTCAGCGTGGACCTGATGCCACGAGCAGTGTCATGTTCCGTATAGATAATACCTATACTTTAACACTTGGCAGAGATGGTGGAATGGGTCAGGGCAATACCCTTACCATTGACGGAGGTGCGGTTTGGACGGGGGATGTGGACAGCACCCTTAACCGCGGTACAACCAACAGTGGTATTCGAGGATGGGAGATTGTTAGTCTTAACGGCTACAACAGCACCTTCAATATGTATGAAGGGGTTACCCTGCAAAACAATGATGGTCCTGATTCCGGCAAAGTCTCAGCTGTTTACCTAGGTACCCGTACTACTTTCAACATGTATGGTGGAGAAATAAAAAATATGAGGCATACGAGTGTGTATGACAGAGGAGCCGTTGATGTTGGAGGTTCGGCAACTTTTACCATGTGGGATACGGCTAGAATTACCGGATGTAGCTCCAATTCTGCTGGTGGCGCAGTGAATAGTTCGGGTACATTCACCATGAATGGTGGGACCATTTCGGGTAATATAGCTAAGATTGGTGCTGGTGTAAATCTAAACGGCAGCCTTACTATGAACGGGGGAACGATTACCGGCAATAAGACAAGCGAAGACGGCTACGGTGCAGGAGTCAAAGTAGGCACTGGTGTGACACTAAAGCTAAAAGGGAATCCAACAATAAACGGCAATATAAAGGGTGCATCAACACCTAACAATGTTTTCTTGACGTATAATCAGGTCCTTGGATCAAGTATCCTGAGTATAGACGGGATACTCACCGAGGCAAAGGACACCATTGGCATCACAGTATCAGGCGGCAATAGTATGACGGTTGTCCCTGAATACGACAGCAAAAAGGGCACCAATATTCTGCCTGCGCCGTTCTTCTCAGATGATCCTTCGATGGAACTTAGCTTAGATGTCAGCGGAGGCTTAAAGCTTAGCTCAGCTCCGCCACCGGCATCCATGCCTACGGCAATTTTCGAGGCTTCCACCATGACACTGACAAATGTAGAGAATGGGATGAAGTACAGCGTTAACGGCGGATCGAACTGGATAGACATTACCACAACAAGCGTTGTTATCGCAGACGCTACAGCTGCCAATGGCATCAAAGTATATATGCCTGGCAACGGTACAACGACTAGAGATTCTGATGTCCAGACTATAACTGTGACCAAGGCAGCAACACCGGTAATTTCAACTTTCACCGTAACCCAGCCAAGTACAATCAATGGCACGGGTAGCATAGCAGGAGTTCAATCTTCCATGGAATATAGCGTGGATAACGGCAGTACATGGACGGCAGGAGGTAGTACGATTACTGGTATCTCCGGCGGCACAACCTATTCTATCCGCACCAAAGCTTCCGGAGCTGTGTTGGCTTCCGAAGCATATACGATCACAATAAATGCTTTTATTCCGACAAAGGAAACGAAGCCCGTAGCGATTTTCGAGGCTTCCACCATGACACTGTCAAATGTAGCAAATGGTATGAAGTACAGCGTTGACGGCGGAACGAACTGGCTAGACATTACCACAACAAGCGTTGTTATCGCATACGTTACAACAGCGGATGACATCAAGGTATATATGCCTGGAAACGGGACAACGACCCTCAATTCTGATGTCCAGTCCATCACTGTGACCCAGGCAGCAACACCGGTAATTTCAACTTTCACCTTAACCCAGCCAAGTACCATCGGTGGCACGGGTAGCATAGCGGGGATTACAGCTTCAATGGAATATAGCCTAGATAGCGGGAGCACATGGACGGCAGGAGGTAGTAGTATTATTGGTATCTCCGGCGGCACAACTTGTTCTATCCGCACCAAAGGCTCCGGAACGGTGGTGGCTTCCGAAGCATATACGATCACAATAAATGCTTTTATTCCGACAAAGGAAACGAAGCCCGTAGCCACTTTCGAGGCCTCCACCATGACACTGTCAAATGTAGCAGATGGGATGAAGTACAGTGTGGACGGCGGAACGAACTGGCTAGACATTACCACAACAAGCGTTGTTATCTCAAACGTTACAACTGTGGATGGAATCAAGGTATATATGTCTGGAAATGAGACAACGACCCTCGATTCTGATATCCTGACCATCACTGTGACCCAGGTAGCAACACCTCTAAGCACTGATTTCACCGTAACGCAGCCAAGTGCCATCGATGGCACGGGTAGCATAGAAGGGGTTCTATCTACCATGGAATATAGCGTAAATAGCGGTAGCATATGGATCGCGGGAGGTAGTACGATTACTGATATCTCCGGTGGCACAACCTATTCTATCCGCACCAAAGGTTCCGGAACGGTGTTGGCTTCTGAAGTATATACGATCACAATGAATGTAGCACAAGCAGCCCCAACAGGCTTAGCGGGGGTTGAGCCGACAACATATGG
Organism: Desulfitobacterium sp. THU1; assembly: GCF_038181555.1. NCBI lineage: Bacteria > Bacillati > Bacillota > Clostridia > Eubacteriales > Desulfitobacteriaceae > Desulfitobacterium > Desulfitobacterium sp. THU1. Next base: position 58,210 of record NZ_JBBWUA010000020.1, read on the forward strand.
CGCAAATGATGGAAAAATTACAGGTACTACAACTGCCATGGAATACAAATTGTCAACAGATGATAATTTCATACCAGCAACAGACTCAGAGATCACCGGCTTAGCAGCAGGAACTTACAACGTAAGATATGCAGCTAAAACAGGCTTTAATGCAGGGGCGACAGCAACAGTAACCGTGCCGATTGGTCCAAATGCAGATCAGTTAGCACCAATCGGTTTGGATGCAGCTGCACCGACAACATATGGCGGCAATGATGGAAAAATTACAGGTACTACAACTGCCATGGAATACAAATTGTCAACAGATGATAATTTCATACCAGCAACAGACACAGAGATTACTGGCTTAGCAGCAGGAACTTACAACGTAAGATATGCAGCCCAAACCGGCTTCAATGCAGGAGCAGCAGTAACGGTAACCGTGCCGGCGTATAAGATACCACTAAGCTCAGTTTCAATCTCTGGCACAGCCAAGGAAGGGCAAACCTTAACTGCAATAGTGGATCCTATCGGAGCAGCGGTTACTTATCAATGGCAAGCAGGCGGGGAAGATGTAGGTACAAACTCAGCAACCTACACTGTACAAAAGGAGGATATCGGTAAAACCATTACGGTAACGGTTACTGCAACTTCAACAAGTAGCCATACGGGCACGAAAACCAGTACACCAACCAGTACCGTAACCGCAATACCTATCACAGCAAAAATCAATGGCGGCGATCCTATAGGTGGAGATAGCCTTGCGAACGTATTTACCCTATGGAGAAATGCTGAATCGGCTACGTCATATGAAGCAATCACCTCAATTGAAATTATCGGGGGCAGTGTTACATACGACGACTGGCTTCAAATGAGGACTCAACGAACATCTTTAAGTGGTCTCACAAGCTTTACGGTGGCAGATACGGTTACCTCAGTTGCCGACCTGCCGCGCGTGGACACAGCAGGAGATAGAATTTTTAATATTAATATTCAAGAGGTATACATTGCCAAACTGACCTCAATTCCCTACGGTGTGTTTAAGAGCATAGGAGATGCTTATTACACAAGTGCGTACACAAAACTCACCGCTGTAAATTTTCCAGATGTGACGGTAATCGGGATTAGTGCTTTTTATGGTTGCACAGGTCTTACAACTGCAAATTTTCCTGAGGTGGTAACAATAGGTGTGTATGCATTTCAGAATAGCGGTCTTGTGACTGCAAATTTTCCAAAGGCGACAACGGTAGATGCGATGACATTTTATGGATGCACCAGTCTCACCGCAGCGAATTTTCCGTTGGCAACCAGTATTGGGGGGAGTGCGTTTTTGGGGTGCACCAATCTCAGTCTTACCACAGAAAGTTTTCCAGAGGCGACCAGTATTGAGAGTAATGCGTTTGCTGAATGCACCAGTCTCACCACAGTAAGTTTTCCGAAGGCAACCAGTTGTGGTTTTGCTGCGTTTTATGGGTGCACCAGTCTCGCTACAGCAAATTTTCCGGTGGCGACCAGTATTGGGGGTAGTGCGTTTATTGGATGCACCAGTCTCACCACAGTAAATGTTCCTGTTGCGACCAGTATTGGAGCATCAGCATTTTCTAATTGCTCAAAATTGTCGACCTTGAAACTTCCCGCAACTCCACCAACAGTTTCCGACGCTAATGCATTTGAGAAATGTCCGTCATCCAGAATCCTTGGTTTTGTTGATATAAATGGTAGTGATTTAACAGGCACAACGTTAACCACCGCCCAGAATAACTATAAGGCAGTTGCTGACGGCAACACATCGGATACTCTCTGGTATGGCTGGAATATAACCCAGGCGGACGGACCAGCCTTAACCGGTGTTACAAGCGATGATGCCGCAAACACAATGACAGGCATGACTGCAGCCATGGAATTCTCAACAGATGGGACAACATGGACAGCATATAATGCAGCGTCACCGAACCTCCCTGATCTGACAGGAACAGTGGCTTTACAGGTTAGAGTGGCAAAAACAGCAACCCATACTGCCGGAGCACCTACCACCTTCTACTTTACAGTACCAAGCACCTACAGCGTAACCTTTACAGGTGATGAAGGCGCAACAGGCACAGCACCTACCCAAGCAGCAACAGTAGCAAATGGCACATTCCAATTGCCAACCAACCCATTTGCAAAAACGGGTTATACCTTTGCAGGCTGGAATGATGGCACGACGACTTACAGTGTGGGTATAACGTATACCATGCCAGCAGAGAATGTAACCTTTACAGCGCAGTGGACGGCCAATGCACCAACCACGTATTCTGTAACCTTTACAGGTGGTACAGACGCAACAGGCACAGCACCCACCCAAGCAGCAACAGCAGCAGGGGGCACATTTGCATTGCCCGCCAACCCATTCACAAAAACAGACTATACCTTTGCAGGCTGGAGTGATGGCACGACGACTTACAGTGCGGGTATAACGTATACTATGCCAGTAAGGAATGTAACCTTTACAGCGCAGTGGACGGAAAATGTACCAGATACTTACACCATAACCTTCATAGGTGGTGCAGGCGCAACAGGTGTGGCACCGATCCAAACAGTAACAACAGCAGCCAGTATAGTGGTATTGCCAGCCAATACATTTGCAAAAGCCGGCTACACCTTTGCTGGTTGGAGTGATGGCACGACAACTTATGATGCGGGTACAACGTATACGATGCCAGCATACGATGTAACCTTTACAGCACTGTGGACAGCCAACGCACCAGATACTTACACCATAACCTTCATAGGTGGTGCAGGCGCAACAGGTGTGGCACCGATCCAAACAGTAACAACAGCAGCCAGTATAGTGGTATTGCCAGCCAATACATTGTAAGCGCTTAATAAAAGGGTGCATGGAAACTACTTGAGGCCTATGGCAAAATATAATAAAACCCAGCTACACTAGTTATAGCCGGGTACTGACACAGGATCAAGTTTAATTACAAACGACAATAGTCGGGGAGTTCAG
>NZ_JBBWUA010000021.1:0-56723 GCF_038181555.1 Desulfitobacterium sp. THU1
ATTACCGGTAAATTCGAAATTCTTAAGAACTCTGTAGCTTCTCTTTCTCCTGACCGTCGTTTACAAGCCTTACTCATCGCCTTCAGCTTCGGAGCCTTCATTGAAGGTGCTTCTGGATTCGGAACTCCGGTTGCTGTGTCTGGTGCGATCATGGTGGGCTTGGGCTTCCGTCCAATGACTGCTGCTGTTATTTGCTTGATTGCTAACACTGCACCAGTTGCTTGGGGCGCCATCGGTACTCCAATTCTCACCTTGGGTCAAGTATCAGGGATTCCTGCTGAATTGATCAGTATGCAAGCTGGTCGTCAGCTTCCCTTCTTCTCCGTAATCGTTCCTTTCTGGCTTGTTGCTACTCTCGTCTTCATGGATAAAGGATCTTGGAAAGATGTCTTTGAAGTATGGCCTGCAACTTTAGTCTCCGGTCTATCCTTTGCCATTACCCAGTTTGGAATGTCTCAAGCTGGTAACGTCATGCTCGTTGATATCGGTTCCGGTATCGTAAGTATGATCGTTACTGCCTTATTCTTAAAAGTATGGAAGCCTAAAAATATCATGGGTCATGATGATGCTCATGAAAACAAGGCCCATGCCGCTACCCAGCTTAACAAGAAGAAAGTTGAAGCACCAACTTACACTACAGGCGAACTCGTCATGGCTTGGATGCCTTGGGTATTCTTGGCACTGGCAGTATTCGTTTGGGGTATGAGTGATGTTAAAGCTTTCTTGAACGGACTCTTCAATCCAAAGATCGCAGTTCCCTATCTTGATGGCTTAGTTCATCACACTGCACCGGTAGGTAATCCTGAGAAACCAATGGCTGCAGTTTACAGCTGGAACATCTTAACCATGGCAGGTACAGGTATTATGTTGGCTGCTGTACTTTCCAACATTTTCATCCTCAAGCTTAAAGCAGATCAATGGGTCCAAGCTTTCAATATGACTGCAAAACGGATGGTTGTTCCCATCACCGTTATCTGCTCCGTATTAGGATTAGGTTACCTGACTCGTTATGCTGGAACCGACGCTATCCTCGGTTTGGCCTTCACAAAGACAGGATCCGCATATCCCTTCTTTGCTTCCATGCTCGGTTGGTTAGGTGTGTTCTTGACAGGTAGTGATACCTCCTCCAACGCTATGTTTGGTGGACTACAAAAGATTACTGCTGAGCAACTTGGTTTGAACCCTGTTCTTATCGTTACTGCGAACAGTACCGGTGGTGTTATGGGTAAAATGATCGATGCTCAAAGTATCGTTGTTGCTACCGTTGCTTGTTATGAGAACCATCAAGAAGGTATGGCTGCAGTTGGCCCGATCTTCCGTGCGGTTATCTGGCACAGTCTTGCCCTTGCGATCATGCTTAGTGCTTTGGTCTGGGCTCAAGCTTATATCTTCCCATGGATGCAAGTTTATATGTAATAGAGGGCTTGCTCAACTGAATTAAGAACCTGCTTGTTTATTATGTGAATAGGCCGGTGCTGGGAGTGTCGCACAAAATTCTCGAAAGTGAATGGGCGACACTCCCATTTTTTAATGTTAATTCTCCACGGGATATCGCACAGCCGCATCGAGGTAGACATATTGATCATCCCGATGCTGACGAACCATGCCGATAATACCCTCGTCATGTATTTCATCTAAGTAGTGCTGAGTATAAGCTTGATAAGCTCTTTCGTCCCAAGGATTTGTGAAGTCAGCAACCTGTTCAAGATAGATTGCGATAGGGATGCACAAACGATGATGATTAACGATAATACTCATTTTGACCTCCTGATTGCTTTAGTTTACAATGGAATGAGGATTGGACTAATATAGTATTTACATTATCTCTGTACATAAGTTAAAATTTCTGATAGGTTATTGAGACAAACCATTTCATGTCCGTTGAAGTAGTTTATTGAAGTAGGTTATATGATGTGGGTTTGTGAGATAGGTTATGTCACAAAGATCGCTATCGTAGAAGGGGAGTGAGACCGATCGATCATCAAGTGCCTGACATAGAAAACGGGTCATCAGAACAGAATGGGGCAGATACAGAGCAAAGGAAATTGACCTGGGTTGAATTGCTCTATGCCCTTATAGGGATTGCCGTTCTTTACCTAGGGCTTGGCTTTATCACGGCTTGGGTAGCTAGTTGGTGGGAGTATGAGCGCGTCCTCCTTTATATTAATGGTTTTATGACGCAGGGTATGTTTTTTCTGATCATTTTATTCATCATGCGCACTCGCAAATGGAGCTGGAACGACTTTGGCTGGCATGATGTGAAAGAAAGATACTTGGGAAGGGTCGTTGCTCTTTATATCCTTACTTGGATTGTGAATATCATCTATGCGGCTTACCTGTTTGAAAGAGGGTTTACTCCTCCGGATACTGATGTCTATTCCAAGTTATTAGGTAATGCTACCCTTATTACTTTCTGCTTGAATCTTATTTTAGCTGGAATGCTTGCCCCTATCCTCGAAGAGACGATGTTTAGGGGGATTATTTATAAAAGCCTGAATAGCTACATGGGCAAATGGACAGCTGCAGCAATAAGTGCAGCCATCTTTTCTGGATTGCATCTTCAGTCTTATGGGTTTATTCCACGTTTTGTCCTAGGGATGGTTTTGGCTTCCCTTGTGATGAAATATAACTCGATCAAGCCAGCAGTGGCTCTACATGCGCTCAACAACATTGTCGCCCTGCTTCTAGTCGTCTTATCCGAAGGTTTTTAGAGGTACAATGATTGTGATGGCTTCGGACATTATGGTATAATAAAATGTCGTTCTTAGAAGAATGTAAATCGAGGGTGTGAATAGTGAAAGATAATCTTCAGATTGCTATCGATGGCCCGGCGGGTGCGGGTAAAAGCACAATTGCTAAAGGAATTGCTCATCGGTTAGGGATTTTTTACGTGGACACTGGAGCGATGTATAGAGCTATTACATATAAGGCGATGAGCATAAACATCCCCCTGGACCAGGAAGAGGCCATTGTAGAGCTAGCTTGGAAATGTGATATCGTTCTTGATCATACTGAAGCTAGAAAAATACATTGCGACGGACAGGATATAACAGAAGCCATCCGGACACCTGAGGTTTCACGTAATGTATCGATCATCGCAGCTTATGCTGGGGTTAGAGAAAGATTGGTGGACTTACAACGACGTGAAGCTCAACGAGGAAGCGTCGTGATGGACGGACGAGATATAGGAACCTATGTCTTGCCGGAAGCGGATCTTAAAATCTTTTTGACAGCAACCGCTGAAGAGAGAGCGAGACGCCGCTGGCTGGAGTTGCAAAAAACAAGCAAGCAGATTTCCTTTGCAGAGGTTAAGCGGGATATGCAGATGCGTGACCAAACCGATCAACAGCGAGAAGTATCACCCTTGGTTCCGGCTGCCGATGCCATTATCCTTGACACCACTGGCTTGAGTGTGGAGGAAATTATCGAGCGTATCATCAGCCTGATCAATAATTAAGTCTGATGAAACGCCATAAAGTGAGGCGAAAGGACAATGAGCCTATATCATTTTTTAAAAAAACTATTTCGCTTACAGTTTCGAGCGATGGGCTGGAAAGTTCACGGGGTAGAAAACTTTCCGAAGAACGGACCGGTGATCTTAGTAAGTAATCATGTCAGCAATTGGGATCCGATAGTGGCCGCCTGTAGTGTGCCGCTCAATGTTTCCTTCATGGCAAAAGAAGAACTATTTTCTAATCCACTTCTAGGAAAAGTCTTTCGTAACTACCTAGGAGCTTTCCCTGTGAAGAGAGGCCAAGGTGACACCAGTGCCATCCGGAATGCCTTGAAGGTTCTCAAGGAAGGGAAAGTCTTGGGTCTGTTTCCCGAAGGTACACGCTCGAAGTCCGGTGAGCTACAAAAAGGTTTTTCTGGTATGATTTTATTAATGGAAAAAAGTCAAGCACCCATCGTGCCTATGCGTGTGAATGGCACCCAGAATCTCTTGACTCGAGGATGGGGTCATATTGAAGTTTTTGTCGGCCCCCCCATCAGTCCCGAGCAACTCAAAGCCCCTGAAGGGGTAGAAAATCGCCGGGAATGGGCTGCAGACCAAATAATGAAGGCTATCGATAATTTGTCTGTTGCAAATCTCCACTAAGCCACTTGCTTGTTAAGCAAGTGGCATGAGACAGCAGGACAATGCATTATTTTTCTTAGAGAGGGCAATTTAATTCTAATGAAGGAATTTTGGGAATTATAGCGAATTTTAAGCGTAATGCGAGTTAAGGAGGAGCAAAATTGAAAATTATCCGGGCGGAAAAGGCCGGATTTTGCTTTGGCGTTAAGCGAGCATTAGATATGGCTGAACGAACTGTTGTTTCTTCTAGTGCCGCATCCTTGGGGCCTTTGATCCATAATAAGCAAGTGGTAGAGAAGATGGAAAAGCAAGGAGTTCGTGTTGTCGGGGAAGTGAAGGAAACACAAAACGGAGATACTTTAATTATTCGCTCCCATGGGGTTCCTCCTGATATCTATCAAGAAGCCCAACGCTTACAAGTGGAAGTGGTAGATGCTACCTGTCCATTTGTCCAAAAAGCACAACGACTGGCCGCCGAAGCTTCCAAGTCTAGTCAAGTCATTGTAGTGGGGGATCGCCAACATCCCGAGGTACAAGGAATCTTGGGATGGGCAGGAATTAAGTCAATAGCGATTGAGACACTTGGGGAAGCTATGGAACTTCCGTTTTATGAAAAACTATCTGTACTGGCGCAGACGACGCAGCCAGCTGCGAATTTCCACAGTATTGTCGAAGAGTTAAGAAAACATACCCAGGAGTTGAAGGTACATAATACCATTTGCAATGCAACAGAGGAGCGACAAACCGTTGCCCGAGAATTGGCTGGTAAGGTTGATGTGATGATTGTGGTCGGAGGTAAAAATAGTGCCAATACCAGAAAGTTGGCCGGGATTTGCGCCGAACATACCAAAACATATCTTATTGAAACGGCTGATGAATTAGAAAATAACTGGTTTGAAGGGGTAGAAACCGTAGGACTTACGGCTGGAGCCTCGACACCAGATTGGATTATTGAGGAGGTTTATAACAAGATGTCAAACATGGAAAACCAAGAAATGAATGAAATTATGAATATGGAGGACTGGGCCGCAGAGATGCAGAGTTTGCATCGCGGTGCTTTAGTCACTGGAACAGTCGTAAAAGTGAACCATGATGAGGTGTTTGTTGATTTAGGTTGGAAGTCCGAAGGGATAATCTCCCTTAAAGAACTCACTGTATCTTCTAATGTACAGCCCAGCGATATTGTTGCAGTTGGCGATAAGATCCAAGCTGTTGTACTTCGCGTGGAGAATGAAGAGGGAAATCCTATTCTTTCCAAGCGTAGAGCTGATGAATTTGCTGCTGCCGATCGCCTCAAAGAATATGCAGAGACCAAACAAGAAATTCAGGGTAAAGTAGCTGAGGTAGTTAAAGGTGGATTAATTGTTGATGTAGGTATGCGTGGTTTCGTGCCTGCCTCACAAATTCAACCGGGCTATGTGGAAGATTTAAATCAATTCAAAGGACAAACTCTGCGCATGCGGGTTATTGAATTTGATCCCTCGAAACGCCGGGTGGTGCTTTCGCAAAAGGAAATCTTGCAGGAAGAGCTTGCTGTTAAGAAGGAACACCTGCTCGAAAGCCTCCAGGAAGGTGACGTTATCAGCGGTACTGTGAAGCGTTTGGCTCAATTTGGAGCATTCATTGATCTTGGTGGGGTGGATGGACTGCTTCACGTGTCCGACATCGCCTATACACGGGTAAAGCATCCTTCTGAATATGTTAATGTCGGAGATGAAGTGGAAGTTCAGGTTCTCAAAGTGGACAAGGAACAGGGCAAGATTTCCTTAGGTCTTAAACAATTGAAACCGAGCCCTTGGGAAAACGCCCTTGAGAAATATGCGGTCGGCACCCTTGTGACTGGAAAGGTTGTTCGTATTGCCACCTTTGGAGCTTTTGTGCAGTTGGAAGATGGGGTCGATGCTTTGATCCATATCTCCCAGCTTTCCGAAAAGCGAGTGAATAAGGTAGAAGATATTGTGAAGGTCGGCGACATGGTTCAAGCTAAGGTTATCGAATGCAAGCCCGAGGAAAAACGCGTTAGCTTAAGTATTCGCGAAGCTGCGGAAGAAGCTCAAGCGACTGAAGATGCAGAACTCCTAGCGAGTCAACCCGAAGCCCCTCAAGTTACGATCGGTGATGCTATCCAAACAGAATCCGAAGAATAAAGGAAATTCACATAAAATAGAACCAATGAGCATCTATGACTTCTTGCAAGCATGCAGGAAGTCATTTGCTGTCCATAGAATATTACTCTCATGGAAGTTAAAGCGAGGGATTAGCAGTGCCGAAAAGACGAAAACGCTCACTACTCGGAAAGTTACCCAAGCCACTCCACGAGGTAGACTTTTATTTGCTGATCTCGGTGTTAGCAATTCTCGCCTATGGGTTGGTAATGGTACTTACGGCAGGTTCTGTCAGGGGATATAATGAGACCGATAATACATTCTTCTACGTGCTGAAGCAAGGAAAATGGGCAGTGCTCGGGAGCTTTTTGGCGTTGACTATCACAAGGATTCCTTTTCCTGTTTTCAGGAAATTTGCCGGCCTAGGAATTGGTGTCACTTTGCTTTTGTTGGTGCTAGTGTTGAATTCCGACAGTGCAATAGAAGCCAATGGAGCATCTAGGTGGTTGAAAATTGGGCCAGTCAATGTACAACCTTCGGAAATTGCGAAAATTGCACTCATACTTTTTTTAGCAAACTACCTTGACCGTTATCCGGTGAAGAAGTTAAAGGACCTTGCTTGGCCGGCCCTCGTTCTTATTCCACTCTTAGCCTTGGTTTACAAGCAACCTGACTTAGGAACAACACTAGTGCTTGTGTTTACTGCTGCTGCCCTTCTTTGGCAGACTGAACTACGCACCGGCTGGTTTCTGCTGGCAGTTCCTATGCTTGGTGGACCTCTTTTGTATCTCATCTATAATACACCTTATCAATGGAACCGAATTCTTGTTTGGTTGGACCCCTGGCAGTATGCCTCCGGAATGGGATATCAAATCACCAATGCTGAGATTGCCTTTGGGTCAGGGGGAATCTTTGGGGTAGGATTAGGTCGAAGCTTGCAAAAGTTCGGATATTTACCAGAAACCTATACGGATATGATTTTTGCTTTAATCGGTGAGGAACTAGGCTTAATGGGTACCGTATTCTTGATTGGGTTGTTTATATTCTGCTTTGGCAGGGCTTTTTATATCTCAAGAAAATGCCCGGATCGGTTTGGACGCTTGTTGTCCTTTGGCATCACCTTCTCTTTAGCGATGCAATCAGGGATTAATCTTTCTGTAGTGACTGGAGTATTACCGGTAACAGGAATCACTCTGCCCTTGGTATCCTACGGTGGTAGTTCCTTAGTCATTACCTTAGTCGAGATAGGTATCTTACTGAATATTTCTCGCTATAGTCATATAAATTCGCCTCATCCAAGTTCCTTCTCCATGCCTCCGATTGAAGGACAGACTTTGCGGGAATAATAAGGGAACAAGCTCGAGGAGGCGATAAGAGTTGGTGTTCCCGATTGGCGAGTGGTTGCTCTTGAGTGTCGGGTTTCTGGCATGGGCAGAGTGGCCGATTTTTCGTATTGATAAAAGTTTGAGAGTTCTTCCACTGGCTTGGATCTTGGGGTGGATTATTGAAGATAGCTTTACTCTTTCCCTTACCTGGGATTGGGATTTTCCGCGGGTCCTAGTCTTGGTTGCCGTATCCTGGATTGCTTGGAAGCGAGCTAAGTGTCGCGAATTTCCGGGGATACTCGTAACGTCAATATGCTTATTGGCTCAGGATCTGTTTGTACTGAATGAACCGGGGATTCTTTCCTATGATCGATGGTTGTTTGCTGTAGTTTTTTTAGCAGCGGCATTTTTCAGCACTCATGACCTTTGGAGTATGACTTTAGCCCTTTCCGGTGGAATGCTCATCAACATGGGCTTAGTCATGTTTTTATTTGATGGAGTTGTCAGATACTACAGCCTTCCGAATGCATTTCTTTGGCATTTTAGCAGTGCAGCATGCCTTATGATTGCCGCCTTAAGGCAGATTCGTGAGTATAATCAGATTAAGAAAAGCCTAAGAACTGGGATGATAGTGGTGCAGGAGTCCATAACGGACGATGGAGGGACATATAGAAAGGATGACTAGCTTGAAAGAAGGTTTAGTCGTAGCTACAGTCCATGAAGGCAGTATTGCTGAAGAGATGGAGATTGAATGCGGGGATCGTATTCTTGCTATTGATGGACAGGAGATCAAAGATATTATTGATTTCCAATACTTAACTGCTGAGGATGAATTTATCATGCTCGTGGAGAAGGCTAATGGAGAACTATGGGAGATAGATATTGAAAGGTCTTACGGTGAAGTACTCGGTCTTGAGGTTGAGGCTATAAGCACTCAAGGTTTAAAGCTTTGTAAAAATAATTGTGTCTTTTGCTTTGTAGCTCAGATGCCGAAGGGAATGCGCGGAAGCCTTTATGATAAAGATGATGACTATCGGCTTTCTTTAACCCAAGGAAGCTTCATTACCCTCTCTAACTTGGCTGAAGATGAGTTTGAGCGCATTCTCAAGTTTCATCTAAGTCCTTTATATATCTCTGTGCATGCTTGGGATGCGGAAGCTCGCGTCCGTTTGATGAAGAACCCCAAGGCAGGAGATTTGTCTAAGCAGCTTGCACAATTGGCGGAGGCAGAAATTCAGATCCATTCACAAATTGTTTTGGTGCCGGGTTATAATGATGGTGACGTTCTGGAACATACCGTTAAGGAGTTAGGTGGACTACATCCAGCGGTTCAATCTATAGCTGTAGTCCCGGTGGGATTAACGAAATATCGGGAGAATCTGCCGGGCCTTCGGCCATTTACTCCTCAGGAGTCCCAGGATATATTGACAAAGGGTGAAGCTTGGCAGAGAGAATACCGCCAGGCAACGGGTCGTAGTCTGGTGTATTTCTCTGATGAGTTTTATGCTTTAGCGGGTTGGGATTTTCCATCTATAGATAGTTATGATGATTTTTCTCAGTTAGAAAATGGGGTGGGAATGGCTAGCAAATTCCGCCATGAATTTAATCAATTTCTTCAGCGCCTTCCTCAGATTGTCCCCGAGCGGAAGGTCCACCTGATAACCGGAGTTTCGGCTACTCCCTTTTTTGCACATTTGATAGATCAGTTAGCCACTATTCAAGGCTTGGCTATTGAGCTACATACGATAACGAATGAATTTTTTGGACTGACGGTGACGGTGGCAGGGTTGTTAACAGCGCAGGATATTGCTAATCAGGTTGGCAATATTAAAGGTGAGATTTTTTTGATTCCCGAGGTTATGCTTAAAGCGGATGAAGATATTTTTCTCGATGATCTAAGTGTGGAATGGTTGAGTCAGGCGCTGCAAGGAACACCTTTAGTGGTTAAAAACCAGGGGAAAGCATTTCTGGAAGCAGTGACTGGATTGAGTTTGGAGGGTGAAGAAATTGAGTAAGCCAGTAGTAGCCATCGTGGGTCGACCCAATGTAGGAAAGTCCACCCTATTTAACCGTTTGGCAGGTGGGCTTGTCGCCATAGTTGAAAACCGCCCGGGAGTTACACGAGATCGTTTATACCGCGATGCTGAGTGGTTAGGTCGGAAATTTACGATTATAGACACCGGAGGAATTGAATTTGTCAATGAAAATACTCCGATATCCTCGCAAATGCGTCGCCAAGCGGAGATTGCCATAGAAGAAGCCGATGTCATTGTTTTTGTAATGGATGCCCAAGTCTCCCCAACTCCGGATGATGATATGATTGCTAATACTCTAAGGCGTTCGGGTAAGCCGGTCATTCTAGCCGCTAACAAAGTCGAGCACTTTGAGAAGGCTGAGCTCTACGAGTTTTATGGACTTGGTCTAGGCGAACCTATTCCTATTTCTGCAGTCCATGGGATGAATATCGGCGATTTGCTGGATGAAGTCGTTTCCCATTTTCCCGATGAACTGGATGAGGAGATGGATCCTGATACTATCCGTATTGCTGTTATCGGTCGCCCAAATGTGGGGAAGTCTTCCTTGGTCAACACCTTGCTGGGTGAGGAAAGAGTGATCGTCAGTAATATTCCCGGCACCACAAGGGATGCTATCGATTCAGCCTTTGAGCATGATGGTAAGCATTATGTGATTATCGACACTGCGGGGATGCGAAGAAAGGGTCGTATTGAAGAGTTAACGGAGCAATACAGTGTAGCTCGTTCCTTACGTGCTGTGGATCGCTCTGATGTCATTCTTATGCTTATCGAAGCGGTAGAAGGTGTGACAGAGCAGGATAAGAAAATCGCCGGTTATGCCCATGAGGCAGGCAAAGGGATCGTTCTGGTGGTCAATAAATGGGATTTGGTCGAAAAGGATGATAAGACCATGAATCGTTTTGAGAAGACGATTCGGGAGGAGTTAGGCTTTATGCAGTATGCTCCAACCCTCTTCATCTCGGCAAAGACTGGGCAACGGGTTACCAAACTGCTGGATTTGGTTGATTTTGTAGCAGAGCAAAACTCTACTCGGGTGGCTACGGCGACGTTGAACACCTTAGTCAGAGAATGGATTCATCTCAATCCGCCTCCCACTGATAAGGGGAGACGTCTTAAGATTCTTTATGCTACTCAAGTAGGGGTGAAACCACCAACCTTTGTCTTTTTTGTCAATGATCATGAGCTGATGCACTTTTCTTATCGTCGTTATTTAGAGAACCAAGTGCGGGCAAACTTTGGTTTTGAAGGTTCGCCCATCAGAATGATAGTGAGACAAAAGGACGAAGAGAGGGAGTAATCATGGGGGAGTATGCGATATTCGTTATCGCTTATCTGCTGGGGGCAATTCCATTTGCCTATTTTGCAGGTCGCTATAAGGGGATTGATGTTCGCAAGCATGGTAGCGGTAATATGGGCACGACGAATGCCTTCCGCTTGTTGGGGGCGAAGCTAGGTGTTCTTGTTCTCATCGGAGATGCTATAAAAGGTGCTTTGGCGGCCTATCTAGGGTATCATTTTTTTGGACCTTGGGGGGGAATTGTGGCTGGTCTCTTGGCGATGACAGCGCACAGCTGGAATCCCTTCTTCGGCTTCAAGCCCAGTGGTAAAGGAGTGGCTTCTGGCTTTGGTATTATCTTGATCTTAATGCCGGAAATCACCATTATTGCGATTATCATATTTGTCCTAGTTGTGTTTCTCACTCGTTATGTTTCGATGGGCTCGGTATTAGGAGCTTTAGCAGTTGGCGTTTTAGTTTTTATCTTTAACGAGCCCCTGGCCTACAAGGTTTTTGCGGTAATTGCTGTTAGTGGGGTGGTTATTCGCCACCGCACAAATATGCAAAGAGTTCTCAAGGGAACAGAGAATCGAATTATTTTTAAATAGACACCTTAGGATATTTTACGATATCTTGCTTTGTTTTACATAGCTTGCTAGGGAAGGAGAATTGTTTTGGCTAAGATCACTGTATATGGCGCCGGGAGCTGGGGGACTGCCTTAGCTGTAGCTATGGGTAAAGCAGGTCATGAGGTTGCGTTAATCGGTCGTAACCCTCAGGAGATGAGGCTCATGAACGAGCGGCGCGAAAACCTTCACTACTTGCCGGGAGTGGTATTGCCTCAGACTGTGAAAGCTACGGTGGATAACGCTACCCTCGGGGATACCGATATGCTTATCCTCAGTGTCCCCTCCCATAGTGTGCGAGAGACTGCACAAAAGATCAGGGCCTTCCTTAATAAAGGAACCATCATTGTTAATACGGCTAAGGGATTGGAAGAAGGTAGTCATAAGCGCCTTTCTGAGGTGCTAAGTGAAGAGCTTCCTGATAATCCGATTGTCGTTTTATCCGGGCCTAGCCATGCTGAAGAGGTGGGTAAGGATATGCCGACTACAGTTGTGGTAGCCTCTCAGGATACGACAGCCGCTGAAACGGTTCAGGATATCATGATGACTCCTAAGTTCCGCGTCTATACCAACCCGGATACGATCGGGGTGGAACTGGGAGGAGCCTTTAAAAATATTATTGCACTGTGCGCCGGCTTTGCGGAAGGGTTAGGCTTTGGCGATAATACGCGGGCTGCACTTATGACACGAGGAATTGCCGAAATAACTCGTTTGGGTGTGGCGCTTGGAGGGAATCCCTTGACTTTTGCTGGCTTGTCTGGAGTAGGGGACCTCATCGTGACTTGTACCAGTCAACATAGCCGTAATCGTCGCGCCGGGATTGCCTTGGGGCAAGGGAAGCCATTGGATCAGGTTTTGCAAGAGGTCGGCATGGTGGTAGAAGGTATTCGCACCACAAAGGTAGCTTATGAGTTGAGTCGTCAATATGGGATATCTATGCCAATTGTGGAACAAGCTTATCAAGTTGTCTTTGAGGGAGCGGATCCTAAAGCTGCAGTATCAGCCCTTATGATGCGAGGGAAAAAGCATGAGATTGAGGAAGTAGCCCAAATCGCTATGGAGAATAGTGATTACAATGCGAGGCTGCAGCGAAATCAATAGATCAGCTGCCTAAATTCACTGTGTAGTTTTGGAAAAATGGGTTTAGCAAGCATAAAAGACGTATGGAAAAATAATTCCTTACGTCTTTTTTTAATAAATGGAATATATTGTTTGAGCTTAACATAGCAATGATAAAGGATTGGGTAGTGGTATCGTCGGAATTCCACATTACAGAAAATTATTAGGGCAAAAGAAATTTTGACATAATTGCCCAAGCCAGTCAATATACTTATACTGCGTAACGTGCTAGTCCAGTTATCCGGTATCCATCATCTTGTGATAGGGAGGTGGGGGATAAGGTGGGGGCCCTTCCCCGGTTTTGGGACAGCACTCAAAAGGGAGGGAATTTTTGTGGAAAAAGTGGACATTTTTAAAGATATCGCCGAGCGTACAGGGGGCGATATCTACCTGGGAATCGTTGGACCAGTCCGCACTGGGAAGTCCACCTTTATCAAACGCTTCATGGACCTCCTGGTCCTGCCCAATATCACGGATGTTTTTGAGCGGGAGCGGGCGAACGATGAACTTCCTCAAAGTGGCTCGGGAAGACAAATTACTACGACAGAGCCCAAGTTTATTCCAGCGGATGCAGTGGAAATCTTAGTCAAAGACAGTATTCAAATGAAAGTTCGTCTAGTGGATTGTGTGGGCTATGCTGTGGAGGGGGCCATTGGCTATGAGTCGGAAGACGGGGAGGAGCCGCGACTAGTTCGAACCTCCTGGAGTGATGAGCCCATCCCGTTCCAAGAAGCAGCTGAGATTGGCACGCGCAAGGTCATCACAGATCACTCAACCATCGGTATCGTGATCACCACAGATGGTTCTATTACAGACATCCCCAGAGAGGCTTATTTGGATGCTGAAGAACGAGTAATCAGTGAATTAAAGCAATTAGGGAAACCCTATGTAATCGTCATGAACACAACTCGACCGTATTCAGAAATGTCCATGGAGTTAGCCGGTTCTCTTGAGGAAAAGTATAGTGTACCAGTGATTCCCGTCAATTGCCTGGAAATGACCCCTGAGGATATTACGCAAATTCTCGAAGAAGTACTCTACGAATTCCCCGTGGCTGAGGTCAATATTGAGATTCCTAAGTGGGTTGAAGAGCTTGAATCCAGTCACCCAGTCCGGACTAGCTTTGAAGAGGCAGTACGCCAATCCGTCGAGGGGATTCGGCGCATACGGGATATTGACATGGCTCTGGATAAACTTGGCGAATGCCCTAATGCCCAAGATGTTCTGCTCAAGCAGATGAATTTGGGAACAGGAACTGCCGAAATAGAGATGACAGCCATTGATGGACTCTTTAAGACAGTCCTCGAGGAAATGACCGGAGTTGACGTCGAAGGGGAACATACCCTTATGAGATTGGTCCTTGACTATAGCAAGGCGAAGAAGGAATGGGACAAAATTGCACCGGCCATTGACGAAGTTCGCGCCCATGGTTATGGGGTAGTAACACCTCATCTCGATGAAATGTTCCTCGAAGAGCCTGAACTAGTAAAATCCGGCGGACATTATGGGATTAAGCTAAAAGCCAGTGCGCCATCTTTACATATCCTACGCGCAGATGTTACTACGGAAATCACCCCCCTGATTGGTACAGAGAAGCAGGCTGAGGATCTCGTTCGTTACATTCTCGATGAATTTGAATCTGATCCCAAGAAGGTGTGGGAATCTAATATTTTTGGCAAATCACTACATGATCTTGTGCGAGAAGGCGTTCAAACCAAGCTCTATCGGATGCCAGAGAATGCCCAACACAAGCTCCAGGATACATTACAACGAATTGTTAACGACGGCAATGGTGGTCTAATCTGCATCATCATTTAGACACGAGATGGGTTCCTGCGGGAGCCCTCTTTTTTTGTTGGTGTTTTCTATAAATATTTAAAATATGTATATTGGAGAAAAAAGTATATTGGAGAAAAACAAATGTTGCCATGCAATGGACATTTGCTTATAATAACCTTACAGAAGCAATGAGGTTACCTGAAGTTGATATAGGTGCTAGGAGCGAAGAAAGATGGCTGGTCAGAATCGGAATAAGGATTTCTTAATCGTCAGTAAGAATATTCTGCCGGAGGCAATTCTCAAAACGGCTCGGGCGAAGGAGCTTTTGGTTAAAGGCGATGTTCATACTATTAATGAGGCTGTAGATCGAGTACAGCTTAGTCGAAGTGCCTTTTATAAGTACAAGGATGGGGTGTTTCCCTTTTACGAAGCTAGTAAAGAGAAAATCATCACCTTATCTTTGACCTTGGAAAATACAGCGGGGGTTTTATCAAATGTCCTAAATACCATAGCTTGCTTCCGCGCTAATATCTTGACAATCAACCAAGGAATACCTCTTCAAGGAATTGCTAACGTAACAATTTCTGTGGAGAATACAGGGATGGTGGATACCCCAGAAAACCTACTTGATGGTCTTGGTGAGATTCAAGGAGTTCGGAAAATTGAAGTTATTGGGCAGAACTAAAAGGTACCCACGATAAAAACAAAACCTAGATAAGAAAACAAAACCTACAAATCTTGACAAGCAAGTTTGTAGGTTCATATTTTAAATATGGTCGGAGCGACACGATTTGAACGTGCGACCTCTACCACCCCAAGGTAGCGCTCTACCAAGCTGAGCCACGCCCCGATTAAATCCCCGTATTTGAGGGACTTATATAAAATAACATATGTTAACCCAAAAAGCAAGACAATAATTCACCGTAATTTATGTCCTAGATGGCATCTTCGGCCGTGAAAATGGAAAAATTCATGGTAGAATAGCTTATGGGTATATATTCACTTTGATAAAATTTAACTGAACATGGCCCATAAACAAGGAAGGGCGGTTTTAGTATTGCAACGACTTGAGTTTAATCGTTTTGTAGAATCAGATTTTGTCTGTTTACGTTTGCTTCATGTAGCGAAGCAGGAAGATCATTTAGGAATAAGGGAACGGGTTGAAAAAGAATTTGCTGTTATGATCGACGATTTGATGGCCATACATTTAGACTATAATAATATCGGCAAACAAGTCGTTGCGATTTGGCAAGGGTATTGGATGGCGCTCGCCACCTTAGATGTCGCTGAGTAGAGCGATCGAGCTAGTTCACTTTTTTATTGACATGCACCACCATTGTGCTACAATTGTTTCGATAGAATTCCTTGTATATTGCAATTAAAAAGGGGGCAACGATGACAAGATGAACAATTCTCTGGGACGTCATGTGTTGGCTGAAATCTATGGTTGCAACTTTGACATTCTTAACAACCGCGAAGAAGTCGAAGCAATCATGGTCAACGCAGCCCTGGAAGCAGGCGCAGAAGTACGCGAAGTAGTATTTCATAAGTTCAGTCCTCAAGGTGTGAGTGGTGTGGTCGTGATTTCTGAATCCCATTTAGCCATTCATACATGGCCAGAACTTGGTTATGCAGCCGTCGACGTCTTCACTTGTGGGGATCGAGTCAATCCCTGGGACGCCTGTAATTATTTGACCGAGCAGTTTATGGCAGGTCATATGACAGCTACGGAAATGAAGCGTGGTATCGTAGAAGATTCAAAGGAAGCGGTAAATCTTTAGGAGGGGTATTTATTTTATTCCAGACTAGGATAAGACTAGCAAGGTAGGCCTTGTGACGGAGAGTTGCAAGGTCTATTGTTTTGAATCTCTCTAATGTAAATATTTGCTAATTCATAAGAGGATGATTTGTCTGAACCGGTAAAAAATAAGAAAGTGAATTGCGAAATAAAAGATAGGGGCAGGATTTTTACAAAAAGCCTAGAATACTTCCTAGATTAGCCTCAAATATTAAGGAGAGATTGCCTTGGCGCTATTGACAGAACACTTCAAGGAGGAACTTGAAGAAATAAGTAGAACACTCAGACGTGAAATCAAGCTCAAGGCTGCGGAATTTGACGACCTTGTAGAATTGAATTTTGGTGAGCTGGAGAATAATGCCTGCTCTCTGATTGTCCTTTCAATAAGTCAGGCCTTTGGAGGACGTAACCGTTCAGCGATTAGCTTAGCAATAATTCTTCAATACATATTTATGGCAGACCAAGTTCATCGTTTAATGACTGATGATCCTGATTTAGAAGAAAGTAAACGGCAATTTCCGGTTCTTGTCGGAGATTTCCTCTATGGGAAGTTCTTCCTGAATTTGTGTAAAGAAAAGATGCTTCATTTCTTGGCACCTTTAGCAAAAATTATTGAGAGCATGAATCAGGGTGCTATTAATCGTTGGTTGGCTAAAGATGAAGATGTAGATCAAGCTGAATTTATCAAGATTCTTGAGATGGAAAGAGCCGTCTTGACAGGACTTGCCGCACGGCTAGGAGCAGAACTGGCAGGCTGCCCAGTAAAAGTTCAAAACCAATGTGAAGTTATCGGATGGAACTTAGGGCTTGCTTGGGCTGCCTCTCAGGATCATGTTGAGGAGAAAGTAATTAATCATGCTTTGCATGAGGCTCGTAATGTCCTGCTAGAATTACCTAATCCTAAAGGTCACTCTTTAGGGGATCTCATCGATTATATCGAAAGTCATTTGCAAATAAGAGCTCTGAAACTGAATTATGAATAGGTTTGTTTTGTAACCACAGTTATTCCATGGTAAAATTACATGCGAACGTTTTACTGCTTTGTACTTATAAATATACTTAATCAGTGTTTGAAGAAGTAAGGAAGGATGTGTGGGAATGCGTAGGCGGAAAAGTGTGGACGAGAATATGCCACTCATGGAGCATATCAGCGCATTACGCAAAGTGCTTTTATTTGCTGCCTACGGAATCGTATTGGGAACAGTCGTTGGATGGGTCTATAGCGATCCAGTCTACCGGTTTCTCGCTAATCCGGTTCTTCAGATAGGTACAGTAGATTTTATTACCACAACACCAATGGAACCTATCATGGTGAAATTGAAAGTTTCCTTAGTTGTTGGAGTTGTTATCGCTTTGCCGATTATTATCTGGCAAATATGGAGTTTTGTTCTCCCGGCATTAAAGCAGAACGAAAAGAAGTATTTGTATATGATTGTGCCCAGTTCCTTGATTCTCTTTATGGCTGGTTTGGCTTTTGCTTTTCTTTTTGTTATTCCCATCGGACTTAAGTTTCTCCTTTTCGCCGGTGGAGCTGCTGTAGATTCCACACCCTTATTAACTAAGTCATCTTATTTAACATTTATCATTCGGTTTGTCCTAACCTTTGGCTTAGTATTCCAACTACCGGTTGTCTTGCTGCTCTTGATCCGCATCGGGCTAATTACTCCAGCTAGTTTGGCTAAAAAGCGGAAGTATGCTTTTTTTGGCATTGTTGTTGTAACCATGCTCATATCACCAACTCCTGATATCATGACTCAGAGTCTTATGGTATTACCTACCTATTTACTGTATGAAGTTAGTATCTGGCTCGGTTATATTGTTGCGCGAAATCGAGAAAAGGCACTACAAGGATAGGGGGGTAAGAAATGAGTTTCAATGAACTTATTGTATTAATGGTTATCGCCTTAGTATTATTCGGACCGGAAGATCTCCCTGATGTGGCTCGTGCCGTCGGTAAAGTGGTGTTTGAGATAAAGAAGATTGCCGGGGATATGACCAAGGAATTTCAGGATGTTGTCAATACTCCGAGTAATGCGCTTAAGAAGACACTAGATGAGACTTTAAAGACACCAACAACCACGCCGAAGAAATCTAGCCAGGCTGACACGCAGGCATCGACAGGCGCATCAACTACTGTAGCAACGGATAATTTCGAAACCACAAATCCCACCCCTGGTGAGAACGATACCTCTGAGGAAGAACTATTAACATATGATGAGGATCCCCTTGCGGAACTTCCACAAGATATGGTTTCCCACGAAAAATAGGGTGCAAGCAGGTGAACCAATATTGAAACAACTTTGGCTTTTTAATCAGATCAACTCCGATTTGCAGAGAGTTGAAAAAGAACTTCATGCCTACATTGAAACAGATTTCCCTGTGTTGGATCAATCTGCAGTTCAATTACTAGAAGCTGGTGGGAAAAGACTACGTCCAGCCTTTACTCTTTTAGCGGGAAAATTTTATGGTTATCCTATTGATAAGCTTCTTCCGGTGGCTATGGCTTTGGAGCTGATCCATATGGCTACCCTTGTTCATGATGATGTGGTCGATGCTTCAACCACCCGACGAGGCCGTCCTACTGTTAAGGCAAAATGGGGAAACATTGTATCTATAGCAACGGGGGATTATCTACTAGCCAAAGCACTCGAGTTGCTGGCTCAGATTAATCACCCCGATGTTTCGCGGATCCTTGCTGAAGTAAGCGTTGAAATGAGTCAGGGTGAAATACAGCAGATTAAAGCATCCAATGATATAAATCAAAATCTGAAACAATATTATTATCGAATTAAGCGCAAAACCGCAATGCTTATCTCAGCAAGCTGTAAATTAGGGGCTATAGTCTCTTCCGCACCGCGCCGTGAAGTGTGGGCATTGGGAGCATATGGCCATGCCTTGGGAATGGCTTTTCAAGTCGTAGACGATGTATTGGATGTGACAGCCGAAGCCTCTGAACTGGGTAAGCCTGTGGGGGGAGATATCCGTCAAGGAATTATGACCTTGCCTCTGATTCTCGCTTTAAGTCGATCTAAGGAAAAAGACCAATTGCGCGAAATTCTTACTAAGACAGAAAAGACCGATGGAGAGGTCGCTGAGGCAATTCGCATGATTAAGGAATCAGGTGCAATAGGAGAATCAATGCATTATGTCGACCTATACATAAACAAAGCAAATACTCACTTACAAGAGCTTCCTAATGTGCCCACTCGTAAAGCGTTGGTGGAACTGGCTAGCTTTATCAAGGCTCGAAAGTTTTAGATTTATTATGATGAAAAGTATTTGGATCGAAGGGATTGTCAGCAATTCTTTTGATCTTTTTTATCTCAGTGGGGTTTTCTACCTATGGATAATAAGGGGTGAGACAATATTAGCTGAAAATATAGCGAGCGGGAGATACACTCGGATCCTAATTATGAAATTTTCGTGAAATAGCGTGTTAAATGTAAAAATTACCGAAAACTTGTACTTTGCAATAAATAATTTCTATGGTATTCTTTTTGCAGAACAATGAGCGTCGTCCGACCATAGAACTAATATATTCATATATCAATATACAAGCATGGTCGTATGCTCTTTGTGGTGAAAAAATGGGTAAGTACAAGTGAGGGATTTAGAGAAAGGGGTTGTTCCATTTGTCAAAGCTCGATGTAAAATTAACACGTCGTACAGCTTTAAAGGTTGGGGCGTTAACTGCTGCCGCCGTAGCCGTAGGTATCCCAATGGGAAGCTTAAAAGAAACGAGTGTTAAAGCCGCAGGAACGGAGTCGGGTGAGTCTAAGCAATTAGGTTTCTCGTATGACCAAAACAAATGTATTAACTGTAAGTTGTGTGCCAAGGCATGTAAACAAACGAACAATTGGGAGCCAGGCGCAGAATGGCGTAAAGTGCGTTCAGCCAAGACCGAAAAGGGATCAGTGTTCTTGTCCATGAGCTGCAATCACTGTGCGGAGCCGGCATGTATGACTGTATGCCCTGTAAAAGCTTACACAAAACGTGAAAAAGATGGCATCGTAATGCATGATACTAAAAAATGCGTAGGCTGTGCTTATTGCGTGTATGCCTGCCCTTATCATGCGCCACAATTTATTAAGTCCGGTACTGGAGCAGTTACAAAGTGTAGCTTCTGTGTCGAGATTCAAGACGCAGGCGGCCAACCTGCTTGTGTAACTGCTTGCCCAGTTGATGCACTTAACTATGGCGATATTACTGAGCTTCGCAAGATACCGGGTGCTGTTGCTCCTGAAGTCAATGGTCTTCCGCCAGCCAGCATTACTAACCCTTCGTTTGTCATTATTCCGAAAGCTTAAGAAGTAAGGAGGAAATAGAAACATGGAACTTCATTGGGGATGGCTAATCGTCATATATCTCTTTTTAGGAGGTTTAGGTGCTGGAGCATACCTAACTTCATATGCTGCCGGAAAAGGTTGGTTAGGAAATTCGCCTGCTTTGAAGCGCGCAGGATATTTTATGGCTGCACCTATCGTCGCCTTTGGTACAGCACTCTTGGTGTTTGACTTAGGTCAAGGCTTAAGAAAACCCTGGCTGTTAATTGGGCTTTTAAGAAACTTCACCTCCTCTGTCATGACTTGGGGTGTTTATATTCTGGCCTTATTTATCTGTGTAGGACTGGTTGTTGCTTTCTTCACTCTTAAGAAAAAAGAAATTCCCAAGGGCCTTGAAGGCTTGGGTGCGATTTTAGCCCTAGCTACTTGCGCTTACACCGGTCTTCTTGTTGCCGTTGTTGAAGCGATTCCTTTCTGGAATACCTATGCGATGCCCATACTATTTATTATTTCTGCTATTTCTACTGGTCTCTCTATCACGCTTTTAGTGGCTAATATTATTGATAGAGGTCTGGCGACAGATGAATATAAGACGACAAAGCTTCACTTTTATCTTGTAAGCTTGGAAATCGTTCTTGTGGCCTTTATCTTTAGCCTGGCAAATGCAGGAAACAAAGGTGCAGTTGCAGCTGAATCCGCCAGTAAAGCAATCTCTGGTGATCTCGCTCTTTGGTTCTGGGTCTTCTTAGTCGGATTAGGACTTGTGGTTCCTCTTCTCGTCTCAGCTTATGGAGTTAGAAAGCTTGGCAGTTCTGCTCATAGCGGTCATGTGCAGGCAGCAGCTGGAAGCAGTAGCTCGGTAGCTGTGCACGAGGAGCATGGATTTGCAAAGGTTCTTCTCCTTAGCGATGCTTTCGTAGTTTTGGGTGGTTTTGTATTACGTTATGTGGTTATTTTTGCAGCTCTACCCATTTGGAACGGAATCTTAAGCTAAGTTTATAGTCTAATAAATAATTCAATGCAGGCAAAGCTCGCTACGTAACAGACATAATTTGAAGAGCTTTGCCTTTTCTTTTTTTATTAAATCAATTTACAATATAGGTAATGTATAGCGGATTCACTTCTTAGTTACGTCAACGACTGTTTTACCCAAAGCCATGTCTCAATAGCTACCCTCCCGAAAAATGAGTGGTATAATAAGACAAGTGCGAGGATTTGTCTAGAGCATTTGCCTAGGGGATTTTATGTAAGAAAGTGTAAAAATTCACTATTATATTACTGATTTCTTAATAATATCTTACTTAAATCTCAATGAACTATGTTTTTTCTGTGAAACAATCCTCCCATCTAGGAATAAGTAGCGTATATAGTGTAAAATAATACATAAAATAAGTCTTTGTAAATCTTGGATTACCCAAAACTGTACGGGAGGGCATCATGAGTAATAAGTCAGATGGAATTGTGGAAAAGATCTGGGACATTTTTAGTTCTATGAAAACAGGGTTGGTTCTGCTCGGTATCGTTGCTCTGGTCTCGGGAATAGGAACCTTGGTACCCCAAGTCTCCCTTGATCCGGAGGGAGCTGATGCTGTTGCAGATATCTGGAAAACATTGGGATTTACCAATATTTATGCATCCCCCTGGTTTCAGTTCTTATTAGGGTTGCTCTGTATCAATCTTATTGTGTGTAGCGTACAACGTTTTGGGGGAATCTATAAGCTGAGCTTTCAGCCTAAGCCCCCGCAAGAGCACTCTGCACTTCCGCAAAAGATTTATAGTCAGGTTACCAGTAAGGATGGTGAGGCACTAAAACAAAGAACTCAAAAAGTCCTTAAGAAAAAAGGCTATTATGTGACTCAGTTGGAAAAAGAGGGAAGCTGGAACTTTATCGCCCAGAAGCATCGTCTCGGTAATTGGGGATCATTTGTAACACATATCTCCTTTGTCATCTTAGTTATTGGAGCCTTGATTGGATCCCTCGGCGGCTTTAAGGGCTATCTGATGGCTGGGGAAGGAAGTGTCACTCCCATTCAACAGATTGAAATCTCTAAAGGCCAAGTGAAAGATGATTTCATGGTTAAGATTAATTCTGTGGAAGATAGGATCCTACCTAACGGCGAGCGGGATAATTGGTATACGGATTTGAGTATTATTGAATCGGGAGAGGAAGTTGCACGCAAATCTATATCAGTAAACCATCCCCTTACCTACAAGGGAATAACCTTTTATCAAGCCAGCTATGCACCTGGTGGGTTATTTAATGTGAAGGTGAAGGGAGAAGAATACCCGGTGGTTCTTCAAAATGGTGGGGGTAATTTCTTTAACGCACCGGGAACGAATCTTTTTTTGGTCATGTCGGCCATGAAGACAGATCCCCAAGAACCAGTCATTCTCTATCAAGTTTTTGATGAGACCAAGCAGGTAAAGATGGGACAACTGACACTAGGGCAAACTGAAACGATTCAAGATGATTACAGCATAACCTTTGAGAAGGCTGCCGGATTCACTGGGTTACAAGTCAAAGAAGATCCTGGGGTATGGATTGTTTGGCTTGGCAGTGGCTTATTGATGCTGGGATTGCTGTTGTCATTTTATTGGCGACCGGTTCGCGTTGCTGGTATTATGAATTTAGAAAAAGATCATGAAGAATATGAACTAGCCTTAGGAGCATTTACCGGAAAGTTTAATATGGGAATTAAAGAAGAATTTGACAGTATTGTGGCTGAACTAAAGGACGTAAATCAAGTTACGAAATAAGGGGTGGATTGCATTGGGTGGATCCCTGGAGAATTTAGAAATTGTTATGTTTTACATCATGGTAATAGCTTTTGTGGTAAGCACTGTCTTATATTGGTTAGGAATGGCCATAAAAAAGGACATCATTAACCACTTGGCTACTTTTGCTGCCATTATCGGACTTATTGCCAATACCGGCGCTATTGTCTTACGTTGGGTTATTACCCAAAGACCACCATTGACCAATGGCTACGAATTTATTTTAACGTTCTGTTGGGGAATAGTCGCGATCTACTTATTTGTAGAGTTTCGCTATAAATTCAAAGCGCTGGGCAGTTTTGTGATGCCGGTACCCTTTCTATTGCTCATGTTTATCGTTATGAAGATGGGTCCCACCGAAAGAGTGTCGGGGGCTATCCCTCCGGCCTTGAAAAGTCAATGGTTGACCTTTCATGTATTTACAGCCATGCTGGCCTATGGAGCCTTTGCGATTTCCTTTGGTTTAGGGATTATGTATTTAATTAAAACCAGTGCCAATACTAACGAGAAGAATACCAAGGACTCTTGGTTAAGTCATTTTCCACACGAAAACGTTCTGGATGAGTTAGCATACAAAATGATTGGTTTCGCCTTCCCCATGCTGACACTGTGCATTGTGACCGGTGCTATTTGGGCAAACTATGCCTGGGGGACCTACTGGTCGTGGGATCCCAAAGAAACTTGGTCATTGATTACCTGGATTATTTATGCAGCATACCTTCACGCACGGCTGATGTATGGATGGAAGGGAAAGAGAGCTGCTTGGATGGCGATTATTGGCTTTGTAGCTGTACTGTTCACCTTCTTTGGCGTGAACTACTTACTCCCAGGGCTTCATTCTTACGCTTAATCAAGAGTTTGTTCATAATAACACTTAATGACCCCATAAGAAAATGATTGTTTTTAAGTTAGGTGTTTCGTTGTAAGATTAGATTAGAATTATTTATTAACTCGATCTTGATTGATAATATGAAGCGGGGGGTCTGAAAGAGTGTCACATTATTACCCCATTTATGTAGAGTTGCAGGATAAACCAGTTTTAGTCGTGGGCGGAGGGACAGTAGCATTCCGAAAAGTAATGACCCTCTTGGAGCATGGGGCCATCGTTCGCATCGTATCACCGAAGCTCAATCCAGAGATCAAAAGGCTGGTAGATGGTGTTCGATGTATATGGATAGATAAAGAATATGCTGCCGATGACTTACAGGATGCGCTGCTGATATTTTCCTGTACAGAAATCGAAGCGGTTAACGAGGCTGTTGCGGGGAATGCTAATGATGCTTTTCGTCTGATCAATGTGGTAGATGATCCGGATAAGTGTACCTTTATTGTGCCATCCATATTCGAGAGAGGGGATTTGAGCATTGCTGTCTCAACGGGCGGCAGCAGCCCTATCGTAGCTCGCCAGATCCGAGCTGAACTGGAAAAGTGTTATGGAGAGGCCTATAAGGATTATTTGGTATTGCTGAAAAGCTGGCGAAAAGATGTCAAAGACCAACTGACAGCTGAACAGAAGGAAAAGTTCTGGGCCCAGGTTACCGATGGTGGAGTACTTCAGCTTATAAAAAATGGTCAGCTTGATGACGCGAAGGGAGTAATGGAAAAGTGTTTCCGATCACTGTTGGCTTGAACCATAGAACGGCTCCAGTAGAGATTCGTGAGAAGGTTAGCTTTCATCCTTCGCAGGTTAACAAAGCCTTAGCTGAATTGAATACCCTCTCTGCCTTAAATGGCGTGGTCCTCTTGAATACATGTAACCGCTTGGAGATTTATGCAGCTACCCCTGAGGTTGAGTCAGGAGTTAGTGCCATTAGGAGTTTCCTCGCTCGACACGGGAATCTTCAAGAAGAAGACCTTAACCAATATCTTTATGTTCATGGCCTTTATGAATCAGTACGTCATTTGTTTCGAGTGGTTGCGGGCCTAGATTCCATGGTTATGGGAGAAACGCAAATTTTAGGTCAAGTGGCAGAGGCCTACGAAAGATCATCACAAATGAATGCGTCGAATAAGGTGATCCATACTATTTTTCAGAATGCTTTAGCTATTGGCAAAAGAGTACGTGCGGAGACACAAATCGACCAGCATCCCACTTCAGTTTCCTATACAGCGGTTGAACTCGCCAAGCAGACTTTTGGGGATGTGAAGGATAAAAGCATCCTGATCATGGGAGCAGGCGAAATGAGCGCCCTAACAGCCAAGCATCTTGTGGCTAACGGGGCATCTACTGTAATGGTCTCTAACCGATCATTTCAGCGGGCCCAAGCCCTTGCTGAAGAGTTTTCAGGAAAGGCCATCCCCTATGAAGATATCGATACAGCATTAGTTGAAACGGATATTGTCATTTCCGCAACAGCTGCCAACCACTTTGTTATTTTACCGGAACGCATGCGGCGAGTTATGAAATTGCGGGAATATAGATCCTTGTTGATGATTGATATAGCCGTTCCTAGGGATATTCACCCTGGTGTCAATGAATGTGAAGGCGTGACACTTTTTGATATCGATGATTTGCGTGGAGTGGTAGATGCACATCAAAAAGCTAGAGAAGAGGCGGCCATTCAGGCAGAAAAGATCCTTGAAGAAGAAATGAGCCGCTTCAAGAAGTGGCACAATTCTTTATTTGTCGTACCAACGATCATCGCTTTACAGCGTCGGGGTGAACAGGTTCGTGATGTAATGGTAAAGAATGCCCTTAATAAATTGGGACCCATCGATGCGAAGCAGGAGAAGGTGATCCGCACTATGGCTAACTCCATAATTACGCATCTTCTCCATCAACCCATAGCTAACTTGAAAGAAGTGGCCCATACTAGCCAAGGGCATCTATATACGGAAATATTACAAAACCTATTTGATCTGGACGTGGATCAGGAATCACCCCATGCAGGACGGAGTGTTCACCACGCAGTGGGTCATCATTCCAACCAAGGTTAAGAGGGGGAGCACATGCAGAAACTTAAGATTGGAACTCGAGATAGTCAGCTTGCACTTTGGCAAGCAGAATGGGTAAAAGATAAGTTGCAAGAGTTTTACCCAGAAGTGGATTTTCTACTTGTACCTATGAAAACAAAAGGGGATAAGATACTTGATGTTCCCCTAGCCAAAATTGGAGACAAAGGCCTTTTTACGAAAGAGCTGGAGATCGGCTTACTTAGCGGTGAAATTGATTGTGCAGTCCATAGCTTAAAAGATTTACCCACGGTTTTACCGACAGGTTTAGAAATTGCCGTCTTTTGTGAAAGAGAGGAGCCGAGGGATGTCTTCCTAAGTAGGGAGGGAATACAGCTAGCTGACTTGCCTTCCGGCTCAATCATTGGCACCAGTAGCTTAAGACGCAAAGCCCAGTTACAGAACTATCGTAGCGATTTGAATTTTGCTGATTTAAGAGGGAATCTGCAAACCCGTTGGCGCAAATTGCAGGAATCGTCTATGGCCGGAATTGTACTGGCAGCTGCCGGAGTTATACGATTGGGCTGGGAAGAGCGCATCACAGAATATATACCCCAAGACTTAATGCTTTCGGCCGTTGGACAAGGGGCGATTGCTATAGAAGTTGCCTCACATCGTGAGGACGTACGCGATTTGCTCTCGGCACTGAATCACCGGGAAACCGAGCGTGCAGTCAGAGCAGAGCGGGCCCTCCTTCTTTGCTTGGAGGGAGGTTGTCAGATCCCAATCGGAGCTCTGGCCGTCACGGATGCTCAACAGATAACTCTCAAGGGAATGGTTGCCTCCTTGGATGGGCAACGAATTTTAAAGGTCACATTATCGGGAGATGATCCCGAGAAACTAGGAAAAGAAGCCGCTGAAGCACTTATTGCTCAGGGGGCTATGGATATATTAAGCGAGATTCGAACTAGCTTAGACCAATGAGCGTAGCTTAACATATTAATTGGATTGGAGTGTTCTAATTTGGACAAGGGATATGTCTATTTAGTCGGTGCCGGGCCGGGAGACCCGAAATTAATTACAGTCAAGGGTTCTGAGTGCATCGCGAAAGCTGATGTGCTTATTTATGATCGCCTAGCCTCTCGCCGCCTTTTAACTCTAGCACGTCCCGATTGTGAGCTCATCTATGTTGGTAAATCTCCTGATCGGCATACCCTGCGTCAGGAAGAAATCAATGCTCTTTTGGTGCAAAAGGGATTAGAAGGAAAGATTGTCACACGTTTGAAGGGTGGAGATCCTTTTGTTTTTGGGCGGGGGGGAGAAGAGGCTGAAGACCTTCTTAAAGCGGGTATACCATTTGAAGTTGTCCCAGGCGTTACTTCGGCGATCTCAGTACCTGCTTATGCCGGTATTCCCGTAACCCATCGTGATTTAACCTCTTCCTTCGCAGTGATTACCGGACATGAAGATCCGACAAAAAACAGCTCGGCTTTGGCGTGGGAGCATTTGTCGACAGCCCATGGAACCCTGATCTTTTTGATGGGCATGGAAAATTTAGCCTTGATTGCTTCTAAACTTATCGAAAATGGCCGTTCACCCTCTACCCCGGTAGGGATCATTCAATGGGGCACTCGACCTGAACAGAAGGTTCTTGTGGGTGAACTTCATAATATTGCTGAACTAGTAAAGACTGAAGGATTTACGAATCCTTCAATTATTATTGTCGGAGAGGTTGTTCAATTAAGAGAGAAACTACAATGGTTTGAAAAGAAACCTCTTTTTGGACAGCGGATTATTGTGACTCGAGCTAGACACCAGGCAAGTGCCCTTTCGCAAGGGATTGAGGATCTTGGTGGGGAACCTTGGGAATTTCCGGCGATTGAAATTGCTCCGCCAACCGACCCTAAGCAGATGATTGATGCAATTAAAAACTTGAAGCGTTTTGAATGGGTTATCTTTACTAGTGTTAACGGGGTGGAAGAATTTTTCAAAACCTTAACACAGCAGGGTAAAGACGTACGGGATTTATTTGGTATGGATATTGTGGCGATCGGTCCGGCGACCAGAGATGCGCTTGAGAAGCGCTGCCTGAAGGTTTCCTTTGTACCTGAAGAATACCGGGCAGAAAAAATCATTGAAGGACTGGCCAGCCGAGTTCTCCCAGGCCAAAGTGTCTTGTTAGCAAGAGCTGAGGAAGCCCGGGATATTCTTCCTGAGTCTTTGAAAGCTCTTGGGGCAGATGTCTGGGATGTTCCTGCCTATCGAACGGTACTTGGCGATGCTAATAAGGAAGAACTGCAAAACCTCTTGAAGGAAAAGGCAGTATCTGCGGTTACCTTTACAAGCTCCTCAACAGTTCGCAATTTTATGCAATTGATTGATGGCGAAAAAAGCCTCTTAGATGGGGTGAAGCTTTATTCGATCGGCCCGATTACCAGTAAGACCGCGACAGAATGTGGCTTGACTATCGATGCCGAAGCAAAGCAGTATACAATTAAAGGGCTTCTTGAGGCTCTCGCCGGGAGGGGAAAAGAATGATCAGTGTAACCAAATTGCTGTTTAATACAGAATACTTCGGAGACTCTCTGCGCTACACTAAAGGCGCCAAGGGTTCGCTGCATGGCACGACGGCTGGCTCCGGCCCGGTAGTCGTCTGGAATTCTACACGTACCTGTAACCTAAAGTGTGTTCACTGTTATATGGAATCCGATGCCCAGAAATACCAAGGTGAACTAACAACGGAAGAAGCCAAACGCTTTATTGATGATTTAGCTGACTTTAGAGTACCTGTGCTCCTGTTCTCGGGAGGGGAGCCTTTAATTCGTCCTGACTTTTTTGAGCTGGCAGAATATGCGGCCGCCAAGGGTATCCGGCCAACCCTTTCCACCAATGGGACCTTGATTACCCGAGAAGTAGCACAACGGATTAAAAACATTGGCGTCGGTTATGTAGGGATCTCTTTGGATGGGTTGCGGGAGGTCAATGATCAATTCCGTGGCAAAGTAGGGGCGTTTCAAGCTGCTATGGAGGGTATTCAGAATTGTGTTGCCGTGGGACAACGGGTAGGTCTTCGTTTTACCATTAACAGCCATAATTTTAATGAGCTAGATAAAATTTTTGATTTTATTGAAGAAGAGAATATTAATCGTGTCTGTTTCTATCACCTGGTCTACTCTGGACGAGGCAATCAAATGATTAAAGAGGACGTCTCACCCGAGCAGTCCAGGCAAGCCATGGAGACAATTGTTCGTCGCACCATCGACTTTGAAGAGCGGGGCTTAAAGAAAGAGATATTGACCGTGGATAACCACTGTGACGGCGTCTATCTCTATCTGCGAACTTTGCAGAAAGACCCGGTGAAGGCCCAGGAGGTCAAGGAATTAATCAGTATGAATGGCGGAAATCGTTCAGGGATTGCCTTTGCTGAAGTAGATCCTCTCGGCTATGTCCATCCGGACCAATTTACCCAACATATCACCTTTGGCAACGTCCGCGAACGGAAATTTGGAGATATTTGGACTGATCTTTCCCATCCAATTTTGGCGGGGTTAAAGGATCGCAAACCTCTTCTCAAAGGACGTTGCTCGAAATGCCAATATCTAAACAACTGTAACGGCAATTTCCGTACCCGCGCAGAGGCGGTGACCGGAGACTTCTGGGAATCCGATCCAGCCTGCTACTTGACCGATGAAGAGATCGGGATCGTATAATAGGGATGGAGGGGCTTGAATGAACCTAATTAATCGACCACGCAGATTAAGAAGCAGTGAAGCTATACGTAGAATGGTTCGGGAGAATCATGTTCGCATTGAGGACTTGATTTACCCGATGTTTGTCATGTTCGGAGAGAAAAAGAAGATACCCGTTTCCTCGATGCCCGGAGTGTATAATTACTCGCTAGATGAGTACCTACTGGCTCTAAAAGAGGTAGCTGAAGCAGGAATTCCGGCAATTCTACTCTTTGGTATTCCCGAGGTGAAGGATGAAGTCGGTACGGGGGCTTACGACCACCATGGCATCATTCAAGAGGCGGTTCGCTTAACCAAGCTTCATTATCCCAATCTTTATGTCATTACAGATGTTTGTCTTTGCGAATACACTGATCATGGACACTGTGGAATTATTCAAGAGGGGAAGGTTCTCAATGATCCTACCCTAAAATTGCTCGCTCAGACTGCAGTATCCCATGCTGAGGCCGGAGCAGATATGGTAGCTCCTTCCGATATGATGGATGGTCGAGTTGCGGCTATTCGAGAGGCTTTAGATGATGAGGGATATAGCCATATTCCCATTATGTCTTACTCGGCTAAATTTGCCTCAGCATTCTATGGACCTTTTCGTGAAGCAGCCGGTTCCACTCCGCAATTTGGCGATCGCCGTACTTATCAGATGGATCCACCCAATGGTAATGAAGCCATGCTGGAGACGGCTTTGGATATCGAAGAGGGAGCGGATATTATCATCGTCAAGCCAGCCCTTGCCTATGGTGATATCACTTATCGAACGAAGGAACAGTTCGGACTACCTGTTGCAGCTTATAATGTGAGCGGGGAGTACGCCATGGTTAAAGCCGCTGCTGAGAAGGGTTGGATCGACGAAAAGCGTGTCGTCATGGAAAGTCTGGTTAGTATGAAACGAGCCGGGGCAGATCTTATCATCACCTACCATGCGCTTGATGCAGCACGCTGGATTAAGGAGGATCAGTTATGATTGTTTCCTGGAATACAACGAACGCCTGTAATATGTATTGCGATCATTGTTATCGAGATGCAGGTTGTAAGGCCGATGAGGAATTAAACACGAGTGAGGCAAAAACTCTTCTTGAACAGATTGCCAAAGCAGGCTTTAAAATAATGATTTTTAGCGGTGGAGAGCCTCTGATGCGCCCTGATATCGTGGAGTTAGTAGCTCATGCCACTTCTTTAGGCTTACGTCCGGTTTTTGGTACCAATGGGACATTGATTACCGTCGACATGGCTCGCCGTCTGAAAGAGGCTGGGGCTATGGGCATGGGAATTTCGTTAGATTCCTTATCCATCGAAAAACACAATGAATTCCGCAAGTACCCTCGCGCTTGGGAAGAAGCTGTCCAAGGTATGCGCAACTGTCGTGAAGTAGGACTTCCTTTCCAAATCCATACCACGGTGATGGATTGGAACCGCCATGAATTGGAAGCTATCACTGATTTTGCTGTGGCTGAAGGGGCTGTCGCCCATCATTTCTTTTTCCTTGTGCCGACAGGAAGAGCAGTTTCCATCGAAGAGGAATCACTGCGGGCTGAGGAATATGAAGATGCCTTAACCCGTATTATGAAAAAGCAACAAGAGGTCGATATTGAGCTTAAGCCTACCTGTGCCCCTCAGTTTATGCGGATTGCCAAGCAAATGGGGGTTAATACTCGCTTTGGCCGAGGCTGCTTGGCCGGTACCTCTTATTGCATCATCAACCCCAAGGGCCAGGTACAGCCCTGCGCTTATCTTAATATCCCCCTTGGCGATGTGCGCGAGACTCCTTTTGATGAGCTTTGGAAAAACCATCAGGTACTTAATGAACTGCGCACCTTGGACTACAAAGGCGGCTGTGGGGTCTGTGAATACAAAAGAATTTGTGGAGGCTGTCGAGCCCGAGCTGCTTATTATGAACAAGGAGATTATATGGCAGAAGAGCCCTGGTGCCTGTATCATGGGCGTAAGGGGGTAAAATAATGGATGCTCTCGACCGCGATTTGCTGAATATCGTGCAAACGGATTTTCCTGTCACAGGCCGTCCCTACGAGACTTTAGCCAATCTCACCGGGACCACAGAGCAAGAAGCGTGGCAAAGAATTCAATTCCTTCGCCGGGAGGGGATTATTCGTCGTTTGGGAGGGGTGTTTGACTCCCATCGTCTGGGGTATAAAAGTACTTTGTGTGCCGCCAAAGTGCAGGAGGATAAAATTCAAATCCTCACGGATTTGCTTATGGGAATACCAGGGGTGACTCATAATTACCTGCGGAACCACGCTTATAATATTTGGTTTACCCTCATCGCCCCTTCCCAAAGAGAAGTAGAGAAGACGCTCACGACCATCAAGGGGATAATTGGTACGGAAGAAGTATATTCATTACCGGCCCAGCGTTTGTTTAAGATTAGTGTAGACTTTGATTTCAATTCCGAAGATGATGCTGAGGATAGTGCCGACATGGCAAACAAAGGTGAGAAAGATGGTCTTCAGCGAAATGCGGGAGCAGAGTCAGGGGAGGAATCTTCCACGAGTAGTCCTCGTGGTTCAGCAATACTTGAACCCTACCCAGTAGATGAAGCGGACAAATTGTTAATTCGGGAACTGCAGGGAAATATTCCCGAATCCTTGACGCCTTTCGCTGAGATAGCCGAAAACTTAGCTTGGTCAGAAAATAAGGTGCTGGAAAGGGTCGAGAGTTTGCAAAGAAACAAGGTGCTGCGCCGTTTTGGAGCTGTCCTTCGTCACCAAAAGGCCGGATTTACTGCTAATGCCATGGGCGTATGGCAGGTCCCTGAAGAAAAAGCGGAGGAGATCGGAAAAATTATGGCCACCTTTCGCGAAGTAAGTCATTGTTATCAAAGACCAACTCTTGCTGATTGGCCTTATAACATGTTTACCATGATTCATGCTCGTTCGAAAGAGGAGTGTGGCGAAGTGATGGTGAATATTTCCCGAGCCACGGGGATCAAAGATTATTCGATGCTTTTTAGTATTAAAGAGTTGAAAAAGAGCAGCATGCAATATTATAGGGAAGAAGACGATTAGGAGGGTTTAATCTTGAGTTTCCAAGACAAACGTAGTAAAGAAGCCTTTGCCCGGGCTAATTCTGTCCTGCCTGGTGGGGTGAATTCTCCGGTCAGGGCTTATAAATCCGTGGGGCGGGAGCCTGTGTTTATCGAGCGCGGGCAGGGTGCACGATTATGGGATATTGACGGAAACTCCTACTTGGACTATGTTCTGTCTTGGGGTCCGTTGATTCTTGGACATGCCCATCCGGTGGTCGTCGAAGCAATTAAGGCGGCTGCTGAACGTGGGACCAGTTATGGTGCTCCTACAGAAATTGAAACAGATCTTGCCGAAGAAGTAATCAAAGCGTTTCCTTCCATGGAGATGGTGCGAATGGTAAACTCCGGGACAGAGGCCACCATGAGTGCCCTGCGTTTAGCCCGCGGTGTGACGGGAAGGAATAAGATTGTAAAATTCGAGGGGTGCTATCATGGACACGGCGATTCCCTGCTGATTAAGGCCGGTAGCGGGGCCTTGACCTTTGGAGTGCCTACTTCCCCAGGTGTACCGACCTCTATCGCCTCAGAGACCCTTTCAGCTCAATACAATGATTTAGAAGGATTAGCTGAAATCTTTAAACTCTACGGGGAAGATATTGCAGCAGTGATTGTGGAGCCCGTCGCCGGCAATATGGGGGTTGTTTTGCCTCAACCTGGCTTCTTAGAGGGTTTACGTCGGCTGACTGAAGAATATGGCAGTTTACTTATACTTGACGAAGTCATGACAGGCTTTAGAGTGAGTTATGGAGGAGCTCAGGGACGATTCAATATCGATCCGGATTTAACTTGCTTAGGTAAAATTATCGGTGGAGGATTACCGGTGGCAGCCTATGGCGGTAAAAGAAAATACATGGAGCAGGTAGCACCCAGTGGTCCTATTTATCAAGCTGGAACCTTATCCGGAAATCCTTTGGCCATGGCCGCCGGACTTGCTACTTTGCGGCTATTGCAAAAAGATGGGGTCTATGAGGAACTGGAACGCAAGACCACCCGTTTAGCTGAGGGTTTACAAACTATTGCTCAAGAACTACAGCTCCCGATCTGGGTGAATTCCGTCGGAGCCATGTTCTCTGCTTTCTTTACTAGTCAGCCGGTCATCGACTTTAAGAGTGCCTGTACCTCTGATAGTGAACGCTTTGCAGCATTCTTTCGTGGGATGTTAGAAAAAGGAGTCTATTTAGCGCCAAGCCAATATGAAGCAGTCTTCCTTTCTACTGCTCACAGTGATGCTGATCTAGACTATACCTTAGAACAGGCCAAGGATGTTCTTAAATCCTTGCGCTAGACTCGCTTAAAGGAGATTGATTCAATGGAAGGGAAGAAAGTACTACGAGCACTGATTACTCTAGGTCTTTTGGTTGCCTTGATTACTGTCATTATCGTCTCCCAAGGCCATGATCCGAATAACCCGCATGCTTCAATTCCGAAGGAGGAGTGGCTTCGTGGGGAAAAGGGTCATGGATTTGCGGTGCTTAATAATCAAAATCCCCAAGAGCAGTGTTATGAATGCCATGCAAAGCAAGGATTAGGTGGGAAGGCCTATTGCCAATCTTGCCACGACCAATCCGGTGTGAATTATAATTTACCAGATTGAGTCTTTGATGCCTAGAAATATTAATTCTCAAACTAAGTTGCCAGTGTGTGAAGCCATAACAATAAGAAACCGCCTGGAATTGCGTGGAATTACGTAATTCTTAGGCGGTTTCTTACACTTAAGGCCTTGACCGTAGGTTAAGGACACATGGGCAATAGGACAAGATTTGAGGAAGCAGGACTTTTGATTAATATTTGGCAAAGCGTCACAGGGATTATGATTGTGGAATAATATGGAATATAATTTTGGCTGCGTGGGGGTATCTTATGAAAACGGATGAAAGAATTCATTATCTAGATCGGCTCGAACAACTTAGAGGTTCAAAGGTATTAGTCTATTTTGCTTATACACCTCTGGACGATAGCATTCTGGTGCCCCTCTACGAGCAACTTAAAGTTATCGGTCATACGGAGAAAATTGATCTACTTTTGCACAGCTATGGAGGAGCGGTAGACACTCCGTATAAGGTTGTCATGCTGGTTCGTGAATTTTGTAATGAGTTTGGAGTGATTGTTCCCTTTGTGGCCAAATCCGCGGCCTCAATGCTAGTTTTAGGTGCCGATGAGGTTGTAATGGGACCTTTCTCTGAGCTCGGGCCGATAGATCCACTCGTTAAGCATCCTGTGTATAAGGATCTTTGGGTACCGGTCCAAGCCATACGGTATTGCATTGATTATCTGCAACGCTCTATCGAAGATAACCCTAACCCTGAGTTGGTTACCGGAATTATCACCCCGATGTTAAACAAGCTTGATCCTTGGTTAATCGGCGACTATGAGAAGGCTCTCAAAGCCTCTCATCAATACGCAGAAGCACTTTTATCTCGGTATATGTTAAAGGAAACCCCCGAACTCGTTCCAATCGTAACGCAAGCTTTAACTGAAGGGTATTTCTCACATGGTTACCCCATCGGACGTCAAGAGGCGAAAGAATTAGGACTTAGGGTAACAGAAGCAGAGGGCGAGCTTTGGGATGTCATCTGGAGTTTATATCGAGGCTATGAAGAGCTTTTTAGTCATACAAGTGATAAGTGAGTTGTCTGTCTGTGAACAGTGAGCCTAAAAGAGGCTCATTTTTGCGATATCCAATTAAATCATATTGAAAAAATGGACACAATCATGTACGATAATTGGTAGAGAGATAATTGTAATAATATTTACGTACTCTTGGGTTTTATTAAGATTTTTGTTTTAGTTTATTTATTAAGATTTTGTTGTAGCTATTAGTTGTGGTATAGTGAGATTAGGGAGGTGTGGAGATGCTTGTGACCTTTGGTATGGTAACCCCAACGGTGATGATTATTGTCTTAATTATTGCATTAGTAATTTTTGGACCTGGAAAGCTCCCTGAATTAGGTAAAGCCTTAGGCAGAGGAATTTCGGAATTTAAATCAGCAACCAATGGCGAAGAAGAAAAGAAAGATAGTGTAGAAAGTAAGGAAGTTTAAGAAGTTTAAGATAAGAAGTCTTAGGTATTCTAGGAACGGGAAGGGCAGACAGCTGATCAAGCTGTCTGCCCTTCCTGTTTTGTTGTTTTGTTGTTTTTGCGAGAAATGGGCTCTGGTGATTAGGGGCTGGGGTACTGGTTAAACTAGCTATAGAATTAAGGGTTCGATCATAGCATGCAACTCAAATAGGGAGCACTGAATCGAACCCATTAAGGGAGTGTCTTCGTGGAGATCGCTAAGCAAGTATCTAATCCCCGGTTGATATATTCATTTGTTAAAACAGTGTTTCCTGAGGTGAAGACCCAGTTACAAAATTGGGAGCACAGAGCAAACCTTTGCCCAGATAAGGTATTGACGGATCAAGCAATCGCCAGTATTAGTCATAAAGAATTTCACTGTCTAGGCGGTAGTATTTATGCTTTGTATCCCGGCGTAAGAACCAAGGAGGTCATTGAGTTTGTGGTGGCCTACCAAACCATCAGTGACTATCTGGATAATCTGGTCGATGCCTTAGAAATACAAGATGAAATAGCTTTTGGACAATTGCATCTGGCCATGACGGAAGCTTTGGATGACAAAGCTGAGTGCTCGGATTATTACGCCTATTATCCATATCATGCGGATGGTGGTTATCTTAAAGCGCTCGTCCAGTCCTGTCAGCGGAGGGTGAGAGATCTGCCTTCCTATCCTAAAGTTAAGCCTCTCATGCTAGGGTTGGCAGAGCTTTATTCTATGCTTCAAACGACTAAGCATCTTCATCCATCTGTACGTGAAGAGAAAATGTTAAGCTGGTTGAATCAGCGTATGTGCAATTATCCCGATCTATCCCCTTGGGAGCTGGCGGCAGCTACGGGATCAACCTTAGGGATTTTTTATCTCTTTGCCCTTGCCTACAGTCCGGATTTAACTAAGAAGGAAGCGGAGCAAGCAAAGAATGCTTACTTCCCCTGGATTGCTGGGTTACATATACTCTTGGATTATTTTATCGACTTAGAAGAAGATAGAGAAACCGCTCAATTGAATTTTGTGGAGTATTATGCTTCGCCAAGGGAGCGTGAAGAACGGCTGAAGCATTTTGTGGAAGTTTCCTCCTTGCAAGCAAAGGGGCTAAGCTATCCTAAATTTCATGAAGCGATCGTTCAGGGATTATTAGCGATGTACCTATCCGATCCGAAAGGAAATTCCGAAGAATGTGCTCAGGTCACCGAAAGTTTGATAGGGGTTGGGGGGATGAAGGTCAGGATTCTCTATTGGATATGTAGCCAATTGCGTGGCAAGGGGAAGCTGTGAACTAAGCCTTACGATAAAGGATAGTCTGAGTGAGCTTGATGAGGAAAGTTTTGGCTGATGAAGCGGGAAGAGAATTTAAGGAGGCTACTGCTGTCTGGGCACAATGCAAGGCCGCGCTAAAGGCCTCATCCAGTGCTTCCGAAGAGATTAAAGCTTGCAGAATTCTTTCACTATCCCGGGGAGATAGCTCCTTTTTCTGGAGAATTTCTGCCGCCCAAGGACCATAGAGGGGCTTTTCTAAAAGATAGATCATCGGTAAGGTAATATTGCCGTTACTGAGGTCGGCAGCCACGGGCTTCCCGGTAACATAGGGATTACCGGTGAAATCCAGAATGTCGTCGATGATTTGATAAGCATAACCGAGATTCATTCCATAAAGGCCCATGGAATCAATATCTGTTTGACTCACGCCGGCACTGGCAGCACCGCAGGCACAACAGCTGGACAAAAGGATTCCGGTTTTTTGAGCGATTCGGGTAAAGTATTGGTTAGAGTCAACTGTCAGATTAAAGTGGTCGGAAGCCTGTTGAACCTCCCCGTCACACATGGACTGAATGGCGTCCACAAGATAGGACATGCAGGTGTGCAGATGTTTATTCGCTAAGATGCGAAAGGCTTCGGCAAAGACATAATCGCCGGCGAGAACGGCAATCTGATTTCCTTGTTGGGCATTGATTGTCTGGACCCCTCGCCTTAGCTCTGAAAAGTCAATCACATCATCATGAATAAGAGAGGCCATATGGATCAATTCGGCAGCGACAGCGGCATCAATAGTGGCTAAATTGAGATTGCCAAAGCACTGAGCACTCTGAAGTGTTAACAGTGGTCTCAACCGCTTCCCCCCCGAGGAGAGCAGTTGAAGACAGGAGTCTTTGATCGTGCTATCAGCTCGCTGAAAGGATTCTCGTAGCTTTTCTTCGACAATGAGTAATTCGGGAAAAGAAATAACGGGATCAGAAGCTGGAGCTTCTACTCCCGTTAACATCGAAGGCGAATCTGCGGAGGTTAAGGGTGCCATATCAAAAGAAGCCAATGAAATCAGTCCTTTGCGTATTCTTTTTATTAGTATTCCATGGCTGAGTAAAAGGATACGTGAAAGGCGATTCCAGTCTAGAATATCCTTGAACGGCTACTCTTTCTAGGCTATACTGGAAAATAAGCTCTTGATAGCGAACTAAGGAGGTACAGATGATGTTACAAGGTAAAACAGCCCTGATTACTGGGGGGGCCACAGGAATTGGTCGAGCAATCGCCTTAAAGCTTGCTCAGGAGGGCGTTCATATTGCGATTAATTATTCGCGTTCTTTGGATGATGCGAAAAAAGCTCGCGATGAAATTAAGGAGTTAAATGTATCCTGTCGTATCTATAAGGCCAATGTGGCAAAGGATCAGGAAGTCAGGGAGATGGTCAAGGAAGTGATCGAGGATTTTGGGCAACTAGATATCCTCGTGAATAGTGCAGGGATGACCTATTTTGTACAGCATGCTGATCTGGAAGGTATGCAGGATGAGTATTGGGACGAAATTTTCAGTGTAAATGTCAAAGGGGTATTTAATGTCTGCCGTGCGGCGGCGGAAGCCTTAAAAATGCAAAAAGGCTGTATCGTGAACATAACATCCATTGCCGGGCTGACAGGATTGGGGAGTTCCATCGCTTATTGTGCATCCAAGGCAGCGGAAATAAGTGTCACAAAGTCCCTAGCAAGAGTTCTCGCTCCCGAAGTTCGTGTTAATTCAGTTGCTCCCGGAGTCGTTTTGACCCGTTGGATAAAAGGCAATGAAGATCATATCACGAGAATGGCGGAAGGAACACCTTTACAAAGGGTATGCACCCCGGAAGATGTGGCAGAAGTTGCCTATTCTCTGATCGCTCAAGCAGGCTTTGTTACTGGACAAACCTGGGTGGTCGATGGAGGCAACTTTATCTGATGCTCGTAGGCTCTGTTCTTGCTTTTTGTAAGGTATCTAAAAAGGCATCCTTATTGTTTTACACAATGAGGGATGCCTTTTTCGCTAATACTATTCATCTGTAGCTACATATCATTTGGTTCATATGATTCCAGCTTACCCAAGGCTTTAGAGCAAAATTCAAGGATTTCCCGGCGGCGTACGATGCCAATGAAAATTTGCTGGTCATCCACCACAGGAATAAAGTTTTGTTCCACAGCCCGAGAGATAAGGTCTTCCATACGGGCGTTGATCGATACGGGTTGGTTTTGAGTATGTTGCTCGACAGCGGTGAGTCGAATCGTTTGGGTGTTATGAAACTCAAGACCGGGAGTGTTTTTGAGCTTCCATAAAAGATCCCCTTCAGTGATCGTTCCCTTATAACAGCCCTGCTCATCGATTAGAGGGATTGCTGAATAACGGTGGAATTCCATCTTCTCGATTGCTTGGCGCATGGTAGAATCGATTTTTAGGTATACCACATCTTGTTTTGGTATTAAAAAAAATGCGACATTCATTGACGTGACCACTCCTCTTTAATAAAAAAGAAAGAAAAATGGGAGGATTCGACCTTAAGAAGGCAGAATATTATCAGCCTGACCTAGTATAGTGTAGCGAAATACAAATTGCAAGAAAATTTCTAAGGAGATTTGATATGAAAGTAGCATATTTGGATTGCTTCTCGGGAATTAGCGGCGACATGCTCTTAGGAGCTCTGGTAGATGTAGGATTGGATTTTCAGCTTTTGCAAAGAGATTTAGCGGGTTTAGGCTTGGACGAATATGAGCTCTATGAGCAAAAAGTGATTAAGCAGGGAATCAGCGGTACTAAGGTGCAGGTCCTGTCCTTGGAGGGACATGTCCATCGGCACCTAACAGATATCCAAGACATCATTCTACGAAGCTCCTTGCCAAATCCGGTTAAAGACAAAAGTCTGGCAATCTTTACACACTTAGGGGAAGCAGAAGCAAAAATCCACGGAACCACCGTCGAGCAGATCCACTTTCATGAAGTTGGAGCAGTGGATGCTATTGTGGATATCGTCGGGGCCGTCATAGGCTTCTGGCGTTTAGGAATAGAAAAGGTTTTTTCTTCATCTGTCCATGTTGGAAAAGGCTTTGTCAATGCTGCTCATGGACTCTTACCTGTACCGGCACCTGCAACACTGGAATTATTGCGGGGAGTGCCGATTTACTCTCGTGATATCGAGGGAGAACTTGTTACCCCCACCGGAGCTGCCCTGTTGACAGCTTATTGTCAGGACTTTGGTTCGATTCCTTTAGTCAAGGTAGATCGAATAGGCTATGGGGCGGGAGAAAAAGATTTGAGCATTCCCAACCTCTTGAGGTTGACCATCGGCGAGCTCGAGGTGAGTGAAAATGAGACGTACCACGGGGTCAAAGAGGGGAAGGCCATGACTGTTGAGGCCAATATTGATGATATGAACCCTGAATTTTATGATTATCTTTATGAGAAACTCTTTAGAGCTGGCGCCATGGATGTCTATATGCAAGCCATCCAGATGAAAAAGAATCGCCCTGCAGTGATGTTGACGGTGCAAATCCCACCAGACAAGCTATCCGCAATTCGTCAGATTCTCTTTGCCGAGACGACAACCCTAGGCATACGGGTCTACCCAATTAAGAAATATATGCTTCCTTATGAGTTTATCACATTAGAAACAAAATATGGTTCTGCTAAAGCAAAAATTGCATCTTTAGAAGGAAAAGTTTGCACAATAAGCCCGGAATATGAGGATTGTCGTAAGCTTGCCCAGCTGTCAGGGGAGCCGCTTAAGCATGTTTATGATGAGCTTAAAGAAAGGGCAAAGCAGGAGATCAATAAAATTCGCTGAGCTGTCAAACCGGGTAACCCATGTCAGTGCACTCAGGGTACCTTATCGCAGAATAATTAAAAAACTCCTTGAATATTCAAGGAGTTAAATTCTTATATGGTGCGGTCGAGAGGACTTGAACCTATATACCCCATCCTCTAAACCCTTGGTATCACTGGATTTGCGGGACCCTGACGGAATCTTGACGGAATTTCTTTCGTCGAAAATCACAAGACACCCAAAATACTCTGGCCCTTTTTCAAGGAGTGACTATAGTTACCTGCCGTTGTTGCTGGAACCTGTCCTAATTGTTCTGCGACCGTTGTAATGGAAGCACCTTTATCCAGCAGGATCGAGCCGACTCCGTGTCTCAGGTCGTGGATACGTATACTCCTAAGGCCAGCCATTTTTAGAATCCTGTTTTTTGTTC
The DNA here is from genome assembly GCF_038181555.1 of Desulfitobacterium sp. THU1. Taxonomy (NCBI): domain Bacteria; kingdom Bacillati; phylum Bacillota; class Clostridia; order Eubacteriales; family Desulfitobacteriaceae; genus Desulfitobacterium; species Desulfitobacterium sp. THU1. The sequence goes on from NZ_JBBWUA010000021.1 coordinate 41,424, forward strand.
GGAAAAGACTTTCATAGCCAATAAAATCTTTTGAGCTCTCACGTTGGAAAACAAAGTCATCATCTTTTGCTCTGTTACACTTTGTCATCGTCAATTTATGCTCTTTTAACTCGGCCATCGTTTCAGCATCCAACACAAGTTCTCTTTTGCTGCCTTGAGTCTTTGTATCCTTGAGATACCCAGAATTTGAGCTGACTGCCTCGACAATTTTTATCTGGCTGTCTACGAAAGATACAGACTGCCACTTTAGCCCCATCACTTCACCAACACGCATTCCTGTGATGGCCAGTATTTTGATTGGAAGATAAAGCTTGTAATTCTTCGCGGTTTCGATAAAGAGTTTAAGCTCTTCCGCATTTAGTATGTCCCTTTTTTTGTGCCTAACCATTGGTGGTTCAAGCCCATCCATGACATCTTCCGCCAGATATTTTTTCTTAAGGCCCCATTTTGTAATGGTGCGCAGAGTAGTGTAATAATTTTTGATGGTCCGTGGAGAAAGCTTGCCCTGATCCAAAAGAAGGAGTTTCTCGTCAACCTGCATTGAATCCAATGAAGCTATATAAAGGTGACCCAAAAGCTCGGTTAACCTTCGTATGTGGCTTTCATATTTTTCATACGTACTAAGCTCGATTCGCGACTTTTTATATAGTAAAAATCGTTGAAAAAGATCCCCCATAGTCATGCCGCAAGAGTTAGGCAGGTTTTTACTTTTAAGTTCTGCCTGGCGCTTATAAGAATATTCTCTCGCTTTGGCTTCTGTGCCGAGAAAAGTCTCATAATGGCGGACCTTTCTGTTTTCACCATCCTTTCGCATCGTCAAGAAAAATTCTATTTGGTACTTGTTCTTACCGCGTGGTCGAATTGTTGGCATTTATTTTACCCCCTCGTAAGGGGCATGGATAACATTGTTAGTATTCTCCACCCACTCTGACTTTTCCTTTAAATATTCCATTAGAGCCTGTTCGGAAATTCTATATCTTCGCTCGGACAATCTTATTGCAGGCAGTTGTTTAGAGTTAATCAGATCATAGACGTAGGTCTTTTTGACCTGTAGTAAGATCGCCACCTGAGGCACTGTATAGCAATGAACCATTTTATAGTTATTAAGCATAGAATCACTCCTTATCATTTAAAAAAAGCAGGTGCACTCTGCTATGTACAGATAAGGACTTGGTAGGGGTTGGCGGCTTAGTTTTAAACCGCCAACCACAAAGTTATGAACTGTAACCGTTATATGTCATCTTTGTCTACTGTTAAGTCATAAATATGTTGAAGCATCTTTTTCCTCAGGTCGCGATAGATTATTTTGATTTGCATATCTTCTAACATCGGCCGTGGGAAATAAAGATAAACGGAATTTTGGAAATCATTTGTTTTGGGATTCGTTTTTAGTTCTGTTCGTATATTGAATTGTTTATATACGGTCGGAAACAGCTTCTCAAAATCCTTTTCATCGATGGTTATCCCGTTAATTTCTAATCTAAAAACCCAATAGTTCGATATTTCAATTCCCACTCCCGCATCACCCCATTTTCGGTAGTGGACTTTCTTTTCAATCTGTGGTGGTTTTTTAAGTTTCGGCTTTTTTAGTTCTTTTCTATCCGCCGGAACGAAATTGTTTAAGCCATCTATGGGAATTTTCCTTTTCATTGTCATCATCTCCTTATTCATAGTGTTCGGATTATTGGTATACTAAAAATCATTTTTATAGAAATCAAGTATTTATTTTAATAAATCCTTTATGAGTTTTAGATTACAGATAAAGTCTACGGAAATCAAATTTTAGAATATTTCTAAACTAGCATCTCGAAATCGAGAATTACGGCAGACAGTGGTCCAAGTAATTTGATAAAGTAACCCTGTCATTACTGTGGTTCCTATAACAACCGATTCGCTAATGGAGTGATGACTAATGGGCTAGACCGCATAAATTCGTCAAGAGGCTATATCTCTGAAAATGTTGTTCCTTGCTGTAAGCATTGTAACTGGGCTAAGAGAGATGTTCGCTTGAATGAATTTATCGCTCATATCAAAAAAATAGAGGATTGGGCTACTTGTTATCTTCATAGTAAAACTACTTTAAATTAATGAAAAAAGGCAAAAGGTATCCAAAATTATTTGGATACCTTTTGCCTTTTTTGGAGTGTAAATAAAACAATCTCTAATTTTGCTTTTGAACATACGTATTTAACACATCATATCGGCCCTTGCCGTGTCCCAAGTAGTTGCTTACGTAATCCATGGCCTCTTTTTTGGAGAAGCCTTGAGCTCTTCTCAAATCCCATAGTTCTTGTGCTTTAAGTTTACGGATAGCATGTATTCCTGTCACGGGATACTTTTTCTTAAAGTTCAGTTTCTCCATAATCCGATATAGCTGTTTATTAATCGAATCCTTACGGATTCCGATTAATCTATCTTCGGATTTCTTATTATCACATAGCGTTTTTATGAATTCCGTATCCTCGAGTTTTATCGTTAACTCTCTCCGCCTTCCACCTTTTCCTATTACTTCGAGAGTACTCTTTTCCCAATTCACATTTTTTACTTTCAGATTTGCGATTTCGGCATCTCTTAGCCCATATCTATAGGCAAGATCAATGGCTACGATTGCCTTAGATTTGCTATATCGATATCCATAATCTAATATCTTGTCCAAATCCTTCTTCTCCATCGTTTGGATTCTCAACTTCTCGTTCCTCACGGTTTTTTGACTTTGTGGTGTGAGAATGTTCTTTTCCCAATTTGTTGATATCTTAAATTTGCTCTGACATAGTTTTTCAATTTTATTAATGCGTGAAACAAAGTTTCCCAGAGTTGCTGTACTACATGTTGAACTTTTTTGATTTAAATAGCTCTGAATATGATCTGGTTTTATATCCTTGACCTTTTTGACATCTGGATAATGATCTTTCATATACTTCGCTATTTGATAAGATACTTCTTGCAAGTTCTTTTTTTCGCTAAAGCTGCAAACTTTATCCATAGATTCACCAGTATGCTTTGCAGCGTGTTTATCTAGACCCGGCCTAAATGCCGAATCAATAGCCGATTGAAACTGATATCCCAAATTGTGTCTGGCCATATTATCACCTCCTTTTTTGGCATAATGGGGTGTCCGTATTAACGGGGCTGTCGCCCCGTTAATACGGACACCAGACAAATAAATATAAAAAGAGTACAAAAAATAGGGCTCCTTCTGTTCAGATAAAATACTACGATGACATCGCAGTACAAAAATACACGCACGTTCCTCCGCCCTAGATATAAGAACGATATTGTGTGCTAGGCTAATAGCTTAGCCCAAAAAGAATACTGTAATTTTCAACAGTACAAATAGGATAGAAATAAACTCCTTCGTTATTTTGAAAATATCATACCTCCTTCATTATCTTGAAAAATGTGTTAACCACATTTTTACTGTAATAAATGATTTTCTAGATAATCAAGTCAATTATTAAAATTTTTTTATAAAAAATACTTGAAATCATGAAAAATCTTTAAATACACTTCAAGCATACCCAAATTATTAAGATGATGAAGGAGGACTAGTGATGGAGAATAATTCTATCAGAAGTAAAATAACATTAAAGGTCGGAGGCAATACAAATCATAATGCTCTAAAAACTGCAATTGTCGGACATTTATCTGACGGTAAGATGGTCTTACTGGATTGCATTGGGGTCGCCCCAAACTATATTGCTACAAAGGCAATTATACTGGTAAGAGGGCATCTAGTGACAGTGGGGAAAGGTTTAGAGGTATATCCAATCTTCTCCGAGATCATGGTGGATAACCCAACTGACTCGCCAGTAAAAACGGGTATAAGGTGGGTATTAGATTTGAGGTAAAATTGAGAAGAAAAAAATGAGGGGAAACCCTCATTTACATAAATAATTATTCTAACACAATTAATGAACTTACTTAATGCCTATCTACCAACTTATGATGCTTTGATACACCACCATGAAAATTACAGTTCAAAAGAGCCATTATTCCAGCAGTGATGGTGCCGCCCAGTAAAAACAAGCCATGCTTCCGGATGGAAGACCACATATGAACAAGAAATAGCTAGGTAAAATAAGAGTTTTAGATATAGAAAACATAATCTACCAAGTGGTTACTTATCTAACCGCAAAAGGTATAGGCATCGTTAATAAATTTCACTTTCTCGGAAGGCAGGGAAATAAATCGATGAATTATGTTTCCTTGGACTTATATTACGGGATAATTTTTTGTTTAGGGGGGCGTACAAATACGCAGAAACAAACATTAACGCGGAAAAGATGGGGTTTTGTGTATTTGTATTATAGGGGTTACGACCCCCTCGCCTCACTAAATAAGAACTCAGCAATTTATACAAATAAAAGTCCAGTAATACTGGGCTTTTTCGCATTTGGGGGTTAATATAACTTCTGTTTTTGACGGTGCTTTTTTGTTTTTTGTACCTAATCGTTGAAAGATGCACCCCTTTTTAGAGTGAAAGCTACCTCCATTAAAAAGTATAGGAATCGTTAAAAGGTATAGCTCTGATTTGTTGAAAAAGATTTCGATTCTTATGTTTCCGCGAACGCAGCACGTTGAGACGGTCGTCGTGATAGAACGTGAGGTAGCCTGGTATCAAGGGATTTCGGTGTTTTGAGATAATTAAATAGTGTGTTTTATGTTCCCTTGGACGTGGTCTGAGGGAAATTTTTTGTAAGGGGGTAATACCTTTCCGCGCAAATATACATTAACGCGGAAGTAACTGATTTTTTGCGTAATTGTATTTGATAAGACCCCCTATATACTATTGATATGTTTAGACAGGCTTCTCACGTGGAGACAGTGATTCTCCTGAAAAAGAAAACACACCCACTAAATGTAGTGTTAAGACAGTGAAGGCGACACTATATCTAATATTTTTACGCAAAAAAGAGATGTTCCCTTGGGCTGGAGTAGTAGTCCGAGGAAACATGTTATTAGGTTATTAATTAATAGTGCCAGAGTTTGATCTCTGGCATTTTGTGTTTGTTTCTATAAGTTTACGGACGGCGCACCTTTATGCAGATAAAACAAATGCACGGAAAGGACGATGTTATTGCGTAATTGAATATAGAATTAACTCTTAAAAAAAGGGAGTTTCCCCTCGTTTTGGACCAGGTTCAGGTTGGGGAGCAATTTTTCCCGGCAATACGCAACTACAGGCTGTTAAGTATTGAACCTGAAGGCTCCAACTTTAGGGTTTATATGAATGGCGCCCCAAAAATTGGTATCGCAGACGTCTGGCATCCACGGCATCTTTATCAGGATGTCATTGGAAATGTCGGTCAAATTCCCCAATTCGGTACAGTCGGTGTTGATCCGGAACTGGTAGAAAAGGCCATGATACCCTGCTGGGCTAACTACATGCAATGGCAAGCCGACGCCATAAATCATTTAATTAAACAAGAAGGTTACGAGGTTGTCTTTAGTCATATGAAATGGAACGTTGGGGTATACGGTAATGAAGAAAGACAACAATGGTAAGACGCTTAAGGAGATCAATGTTGGGAGAAGACCAAGGCGGTTGTACCTCTTGGGAATCACATCTATATTAATCTTTAGGGCAGATATCCAAACGGTAGTGTTGACCCCGCCGATAAGGATGAACTGGTAACCTAAATCATAAGCGCACTCTATAACTATAGAGCTCCTGAAACCGGAAAACGTGTGATATCCCATGCCTTACGTAACAGGGATGCAGCACTTATTGGAATGAGTGGACCGGAGTGTGGTGACATTATTTACTTTGTCGAACAAGGTTTCAACCGCTTACACGGTGATGCTACAAGTACAATGACCGGTTATCGTGGCACCTCGGTTTCACCAATTTTTATTGCTGCCGGTAAGGGTATTAAGCGGGGCTTTACCACCGACCGTGTGATTCGTGAAGTTGATGTTGCACGAACCGTTGCAGTCTTAACAGGTGTCAGAATGCCTGCTCAATGTGAAGGTGCTCCTATCTATCAAATACTAGAGGAAGTTAGATTAAACATCTACAGATAATGGTTGGGCAGTTTAGACCACGTCGAATACACTAACAAGTCGCAAGGTATGGAGAAATTAACACTTGCTTTAACGATTTGCTAAGCCACTTTTGGCAGATGGCTGAACTGCCATTGTCTTTAAAATAATTTGGTACGGAATTACGAGTTTTGAAACTAGACAAATTTTAAAATTTCGCGGTTATTGGTGTTTTCATAGTTGTTGGTAATAAGGCGAGGCATACCTAATTTTAATAAATTATTACTGAATTTAAGACAATTAGGATGGCATTAACACGGAATTTAATTTTAATTATCCCATTTAACTGTTTTAAACTCATATCTTGTCAGGTAGGAATAATTTGAAAGTATTTTTTAAGAGACTCAATAAATTTATTAAGTTGAGGTGATATCTCAACGTTTTCTGGGATAACATAACCAAAATAATAATCCGTTGGGTTATCTTGTTCTAATAAAATGAAACTTTTACCTTTTGAGAAAAATTGATCAAACTCTCTTTTTGTAATAAAAGTAATTCCTAATTTGTCTTCAGTCATTTTTCTACATGCATCCATAGAATTGACTTCGTAGATCAGGTTATTGCTTTTAAAAGCTTTAAAATCCTCAGGTGTGAAGAAATTATATTTCAATACGATCTTAGGAATTTTATAAAGTTTATCTTCACTTATCACACTTGTTTTTGCCCAGGGAGTATTTTTATTCGAACATATAAAAAGTTTTTCCAGAGATAACACCTTAAATTGAAGACCTTTTTTACTAAGCAGTTGAGAAAAGGAGGCTTCATAGTATTTAGCATCAACAGAAATTATACCAATATCTGCTTGATTACTTGAGACTTCTTCTAAAGCTTCTAAAGAGTTAAGGGTTTTTAAAGATAAGCTAACCTGAGAATAAGATTTCTCATAATCCTTAATTATACGATATAAAAAGGTATCAAGGATTCTGGGCGTACAAATAATATCCAGTTTTCCATTAAGAACAGGGGAATACTTAATTGTTGAAAGAAAATGATCGATTGCTTTCTTATAGGTCTCCGTAATTGATTTCGCAATATCTAAGAAATACTCTCCATCCGGAGTTAAGCTTATCCCTGTGTTAGAACGATTCAATAATATAACGCCCAATTCTTTTTCTATGCTTTTCATAGACTTGCTAATACCTTGCGGTGATATAAAAAAATGTTCTGCAGTACGGTGAATTGAGTGGGTCTCAGAAAGATCAATAAAATAATTTAAGTCCTCAAATCGCATTTTAATCACCCCAGTATAGATGTTATTTTAATAGTTAATTAGAACATATCAACTATAAGTTGATATGGCAAGCAGAAACTTTATCGTCATATGCAAGAAATGATTATGACCATATAATAAGGATATGTTAACTGAGTGTTAACTGCCATAACTAAATGAAAGTGAGGACAAGGTTAAGTATGCAAAGAAAAGCTTTAACAAACAAAATTATTGTTCTCGGTGTGGATGGTATGGATCCAAGATTAACGAAAAAATATTTAGACAAAGGAGTGATGCCTAATTTAGCTAAATATGTGAAAAAAGGTTCTTCTCGAGATGATCTAGTCTTATTGGGAGGTATGCCTACCATAACTCCACCAATGTGGACCACATTATCAACAGGGGCTTATCCCAATACACATGGGATTACATGTTTTTGGAGTCAACATCCAACTAAAATAGATACATTTGTTTATGCAAATGATTCTCGTAATTGCAAAGCGGAACACTTGTGGAATGTATTCGTAGAAGCCGGTAAGAAAACACTAGTATGGCATTGGCCAGGAACGTCTTGGCCTCCAACTTCGGATAGTCCATTATTGCATGTTGTTGAAGGAACCCAACCATCCTCCATTAATTTTGGCATTGGCCAGTTTGACTGGGAACAATTTATAGAAGCTGACGCTGCTACCCAAAAGGAACAAAACACTGAAATTGAAGTGAGTGATTCTGGTGCCGGTTGTGTCATGACCGATATGGAAGTAGAAGAAACCGAAGATACAATGTCGAGTATACAGGGCAAGGAAGCAAGACCAATATTGATGAAAGAAAATGAAGGCGAATGTCAAGCTCACGGGAAGCCGCCATTTTTTAATAGCGTTCCAATAACCGAAGCAACAGGTTGGTCAAATGCGCCAGAAGGAGCAAAGGAATTTGTTTATTATACCTGTGATGGAAAGGTTCGCAGACCCTGTTTAATCCTTAAAAACACAGATGGCAAGTATGATCGTGTAGCGGTATACAAATCAAAAAAGGATTTGGAACCAATCGTCGTTTTACATGAAAAAGAGTATAAGGCTGATATTGTCGATGAAGTTTTAGTTAAGGGTGAAAAGAAAATCGGAACTCGTAGCTATATCGCCTATGACATATCTGAAGATGGCAGCAAAGCCAACCTTTGGGTTGGGGGATCTATGGATATGGAATGTGATACTCTCTTTAGTCCAAAATCATTATATAAAGAAGTTGTAGAAAATGTTGGCTATGTCAAAAGCATTGATCTAGTTTTAAATCCTGGAAAACGAGCAGATTTTATTCAAGAAGTTATGCTTAAAAGCTGGCGTTATTATGGAGATTGGCAAGCCGCAGCTATGAATCATTTGATAAAAACGCATGGCTATGAGGTGGTGTTTAGCCATTATCATAATTTGGACAACTTTGGGCATGTTTGGTACGAACAGGCTAATCAGTATGGACAAGACCAGGAGTTAGAAAATGAATTTGAACGCTTAATGGAAATGGCTTATGTGGATACAGATCGCTATTTAGGTGATTTCTTACATCTCCTTGATGATGGATGGACAGTTATAATAACCTCTGACCATGGGTTATTATGCAAAGAGAAAGAATATATCCAACCAGCTTTAGGGGATGGCTTTGGTGTAAATACAAAAATATTGCGTGAATTAGGCTATACCGTAATGGTACGTGATAAAAATGGTAAGGAAACACGGGAAATAGACTGGACTAAAACCACAGCAACAGCTCCAAGGGGTAACCACATATATCTTAGTTTGAAAGGGAGGAATGAAAACGGGATAGTAGATCCATCCGAAAGATATGAATTAGAGAAGAAAATCATCTCTGATTTATACAACTATCGTTATCATGGTGAAAGAGTCGTTTCTATCGCTATGAGAAACAAGGAAGCTGCTGTTATTGGTATGAGTGGTCCAGAGTGTGGGGATATCATATATTTCCTCGAAGAAGGGGTTAACCGTATGCATGGTGATTCCATGTCAACATACTGGGGTCACGCAGATACTTCTGTATCTCCAATTTTTATTGCAGCTGGGACGGGTGTTAAGAAAAACTATAAAACGGATCGGGTCATACGGCAAGTGGATGTTACACCTACAATGGCTGTGCTCGGTGGTGTCAGAATGCCTGCTCAATGCGAAGGTGCTCCCGTATATCAAATTTTGGAGGAAGAGTATTAAGGCTGGCTAGCTCCTAGACGCACCTCAATTGTAAGGAAGCTTCCTTTTTCCAAACATCGAGGAGTTTCCGGAAATAATGGAGGATTATCCATACTCTGAATGCAGAAATCATGTAAGCCAGATAAAAGCACTGAAGGGTTATGTCCTCGAGGCAGCAGGTCAGGCTGAGCAAGGTAAAGTGGAGATTTTCTCATTCGTCAAAAATCTCCACTCTACTATTGACAAACAGATGGTGTTATGTAAGACTGCACATTTTACTGAAAACGGTTATATACAATAATTCGTTGAAGGGGAAGTAAATAATGGATAATATAAAAAGAAAGAATAATTATTTTGACGGTATGCAACTCACTAGAGACCACAAGTTAGTATTCATATTTGTAATGAGTGCTTTTTTCTTTGAACAATTTGATAATACTAATTTTGGTTTTGTTGCTCCCGCACTAATCAAATCCTGGGGCGTAACTATGGACGTTATTCCCCAAATAACATCGTGGTATTTTATAGGAATGATGCTCGGCGCACTTTTGGGCGGTCTGGTCTCAGATAAAATCGGTCGTAAAAAGACATTTTTAGGCAGCGTTTTACTGTTTTCACTCGGCTCATTTTTGAATGCATTGCCAGGTACCAGTCTCAACTTTTTCATTATTGCCAGGGCACTTACGGGTTTTGGTGTATTTGCGATGATGGTTGTCAGCATAACCTACATTTCAGAGATGGCTCCCGCAGAAGTAAGAGGTAAATGGCAAGGGTTAGTAGCAATGTGCGGTTTGTTTTCCGTTCCGCTTGTTGGCCTTATATCCAGATTTGTTATTCCACTAAGCCCAGACGCTTGGCGTATTCTCTTCTATATTGGTGCCTTAGGAATCATCCCGTTTATTATAGGCATATTTACAATGAAAGAATCCCCACGTTGGTTGGTTTCGAAAGGAAGAATAGCAGAAGCGGAGAAGATCGTTGAAGAAATATCAAAGCAGAAGATTGACTTAAGCGATCTAACTATAGCTCCCAAAGAATCCGTTTGGGAAAATATTATTGAGCTATTTAAGCTTCAGTACATTAAAAGAACCGTTATGCTTCTTATTGCGCTAACTTGTATAACAATAGCAATGATGTCAATGAGCAATTGGACTCCGACTTTATTAACTGCCAAGGGATTTTCACTTACGGCAGCATTGTCTATTACTACAATAGGTATATTTGCTCCTCCATTTGGCGGTTTGTTAAATACTTTAACATCAGATAAAGGCGGTCGAAAAATTCCGCTTATTATTTATGCTTTCTCGACAGCAGTATTCATCTTGCTTTTTGCAAATTTGACAACAAATAGTATTCTAATAATCGGCATTGTTTACTTTGCCCAGGGGGGATTAATGACCTGTTTATGTAATGCACTTTATTCCTATCAAGCTGAATCATACCCGACTAGAATGCGCAATACAGCAACGGGTGGAATCAACGCCGTAGCACGTTTTTTTACGGCAGTATTTCAACCCTTAATACCGTTAGTCTTTACCGCATATAAATTTTCAGGGGTATTCACTTTATTTGCCGGATTAATGTTTGTGACTGGTTTATCGATTTTATTATTAGGAACCAAGACTGGAGGCAGATCGCTTGAAGATATAACCTGAGAATTATTATAGGTTTCCAAATGGGGATTTATGGGTAAATGATAACAAAATAGCTTCATTTCAAACATCACGGAAGGAAGAATGACTACTATGAATTTTTTAGTGGTCATTCTTTGGATAGTATGTCAAATGATCCATCTGAACAATAAGGATTAGATTTTCAAAGAACGCTCGGGTTGGTTTTAGAACCTGAACCCTATCTTTATCTTACAAGGAGGGATGTTATATGATAATCGATCAAATACACCCGGAATTAAAGGAAGCGTTTTTACTATTTCCGGAATCTTCAAACTCAGAAGAGAATATCCAAAAGATAAGAGCCGCCAGATTAGAGCAACTTAAGAAGATACAAGCATTATTACCTAAGAATGAAAACGTAACGGTATCAAGGCGCAGTATTCCAGGATTGCCGGGCGATCCTGATGTTACTATATATATCTTCCAACCAATTAAGTACAAGACGGGAATGCCCGGTATCCTGCATATACATGGCGGGGGATTGGTAATGGGTTCCACGGAAAGTGAGGAGTACCACTGTGTGGAGTATGCAAGCACGTTGAATTGTACGGTAATTTCACCGGAGTATAGGCTTGCTCCAGAACACAAATACCCGGCAGCAGTCAACGATTGTTATGCTACTCTGATATGGTTTGCTCAAAACGCAACAGAATTGGATGTTGATGCTGACAATATTATCATAGACGGCGGAAGTGCCGGAGGATGTTTGTCTGCTGCAACGACTATAATGGCAAGGGACAAAAACGGACCTAAAATAGCGGCACAGTCTTTATTGTGCCCTATGCTTGACTGTCGGTGTAATACACCGTCATGCTTAGCAATCTCAGATAAGCATTTTCCATACAATTATGAAATGGCTGTAAATTCGTGGAAGATGTATTTGGGGGAAATTTCGCCTGATGATGTATCGCCATATGCATCTCCGAGTTTGTTAAAAGACTATAAGGGTTTACCTCCGGCGGTTGTATCTGTCGGGCAATTAGATTTATTCCGTGATGAGACAATTAATTATGTGCAGGCGCTTCAACAAGCCGGAGTACAGGCAGAACTTCATGTCTACCCGGGATGTTATCATGCTGCGGAGGCATTTGGGGCTAACACAGAAATCGTAAAACGAAACCAAGCGAATCATAAAGTGGCTCTGTCAAATCTTTTGAACAAGCGTTATTTTTAATGGATATTTCTAAATGAAATAGGCGGATTATCAAAGTAACCCGCCCTTTCTTGACGTATCAGAAAGTATAAGTTTTAGGTGTTTCCCCTTTACTTGCGGATTTGGTATGATGGAGTTATGGAAACAAACATATTGAGACAGATATTTTTCGATGAGCATAGGCACTGGGATAGATTTGTTAAGAAGTACGGAACTCGTATAAGACCCATTGTGGTTAAAGAGATCGAGAAGTTTCATAATTGTGGTAATCCCAAAAATGGATTCAAGCTTTTAGTCTGTGAGGGCTGTCATGACATATGGATTAGAGTACCTTACCGTTGTAAGGGAAGATTCTGCACGACGTGTTCCAGTGGTGAGACTGAAGAATGGAGCCGGATGATGGCCGAAGACGTTCTGCAGGTTAACCATCGTCATGTCATATTTACCATAGACGAAGGGTTAAGAGTCACATTGGAAAAGGTATATAGTCGTATACCTTCCACTCCCCATTTATCTTCATTCCACCCATGGTTAAACGGCTTTAGATAGTCTGGTCACAGCCGGGACAATCACTCAAGCTCAAGAAGATGTTATTCAAGGTTCCCTAGATTGAGGAAGAGTCTATTTATTAGATTCACTTATTTCAACCAAGCCCTAGAGATGTTAAGGTAAACACGAGGCTGAAAGCGATTCGCTAACAGCCTCGTGTTTTAGTGCGCCACGCATGGCGATTAACTAGACGGTGAAAGTCCGTTATGGGGGTATGTAGCGACCAACCATTAGCTTAAGGCAAGGGTGTCCACCGTGAGATGGAATCTAAAGTCATACACCGGCTGAGGTTTATAGAGGCAAGAAGGCAGCTTAACAGCATGTTGAAGGACATAGCGCAAACAATTCACATATTTCGATGAGCTTATAGTTGCTTCAGTCCATGATTACACTTGATCCCTGATTGTGGACAGTACCAGCCTAGGGTATACCCATAATGATCGGATTATAATTTCCGAGAAGTTATCCTGTTAAAATGATCAACGCCGCAGGCGGTAAGGCAATCTTTAAATACATGGATATGCAAAATGATGGCGAAGTAAAAGCTATGGTAGATGCGTGCGTAGCAGATCAACATGCTTCCGTCCTCCTACAACTTATATATGGACAAAGAGACCTGCCAGAATGATATTTTAGACCTATCATTTTGCTAAGGTCTCTTTGTTCTTAGTAAATCGGAGTATTTGAAATGCTCAAAGACGAGCCCAGAATTGTCTCCATGTTTGATGAGCTTTGTCTGGAAGCAGAGCATAACCAACTTTCAGGGCATTGTATACAATCTAAAATGTATACAGTCTCGAAAGGGAATCTTATAGAATGGATATATGGAAAAGGGTCTGATTCTATTGGTTCTTTTTATAATTCAGAAATGGGCAGAATTCAGATCAGGGAAGAGACTGGAAAGCTCCGATGCGGCCAGTATAAACGTAAGCGCTAAACTAGCCGGCACTTTGATAAGTACCAGCTGATCATAGGAGATTATAGTAACCCCTCGCCGCTGACGTCACGCCAAAAACTTACAAGCAAAAAATTTGAAGAAATCAAAGTGTTAGCTGATAAAGCCGTAAGGTATTACAGTATAAAGGAAGAAGAAACAGCTAGTTGTAAGCAATAAAGCCTTCAAGATCAAACTGCTTTGAAGGTTTTATTGCTTACAATTACTTAGGTTGTAAAGCAAAAATTAAGGACGGAATTTTTTTCTTTAAAATGTTCAATGAAGATTCTTTAAACATAAACAAAACAACCGTCACAAAACGAACTTTTTCGCTTTATAACGGTCGCTATAATTTATCTTTGACGGAATTCTGACGGAATTCTTACGGATACTTCGGGTGATTTACGGGTACTTATTTAATAAATTATCCATGCCCCTCAGATTATAAATTGCTGAAACCCGCTTATATTAACCCTTTACAACTTCTAGCTAAATAAAAATATGGTGCGGTCGAGAGGACTTGAACCTCCATGCCCTTGCGAGCACTAGGACCTGAACCTAGCGCGTCTGCCAGTTCCGCCACGACCGCGTAACATGATTATTATATGCAAACCGAGCATGATTGTCAATAAAATATTCGGATCAGATGTGACTCAGTCTCTAATTTTCCTTGCATGATTGTTGGAAGCAGAGATAACGCAGGTCATAGGACTAAAGGGAAAATATTTTTTGTGGTGAAAATTGAAGAGGATATGGGGGGATTTAGTCGAAAAACTATAAAGTTTTTTGGATTACTTTACGATACCAGAAGATGATGTCATAAAACAAATAGGAGTTGTCGTATGCGTTTAGTCAATATTGCTTATGTGGATGATGGAGAAGTGCTTGCTAGGCCACTGGTAAGCCCTAACGGTAGAGTTTTATTGCAGGCAGGAGTAAAGCTCACTCGTAGCTATATAGATAAATTATCCAGCTTAGGTTTTGATACTATGTTCATCATCGATGATGACTTTCAAGATGTGGAGATTTATTCGGCAGTATCAACGAGAACTAGGGAAATTGCTTATGACTCAATCAAAAACCTCAGCAAAAACATCAATGAGTCCCAACCTCATGTCGTTAATCTGCATGAGATTCAAAAAGCCGTTCAGGATATTATCAGCGATCTTCTCTATAGCAAGGATATGCTGGGAAATGTTATAGATATACAAGGTTATGATGATTATACTTTTCATCATTCCTTGAATACCACAATCATCGCTTTGATTATGGCTATTTCTATGGGCTGGCCCAACACTAAACTGCTGGAATTGGGTATGGGTGTCCTCATGCATGACGTGGGGAAGATCAAGGTTCCGCCTGAAATTCTTAACAAAAGGGGACCTCTTACTCCCGAAGAGTTCGAGGAGCATTCCTGTAGTAGTCAAAAATGAGCTTTGTCAAAAAGAAGACCTCACGTTACAATTTGAAAGGACTGTTGGCCAACAGAATCCAATCAAAATAACGGAGGTCATCCCAAATGAATTTTACACAAAACGAGA
>NZ_JBBWUA010000022.1:0-54498 GCF_038181555.1 Desulfitobacterium sp. THU1
CCGGGGCAGATGGAACAGTCGGACCGACAGGATCGACGGGGGCTACAGGAGCTACAGGTGCAGATGGAGCAATTGGACCGACAGGAACGACGGGAGCCACAGGGGCCACCGGTGCAGACGGAGCAATTGGACCGACAGGAGTGACGGGAGCCACAGGGGCTACCGGGGCAGACGGGGCAATTGGACCGACAGGAACGACGGGAGCCACAGGGACTACCGGGGCAGACGGAGCAATCGGACCGACAGGAGCGACGGGGGCTACAGGAGCTACCGGGGCTACAGGAACGGGTATTGCACAGAGGTATGCGTTTATTGACGCAACAGGCCCTATCGCTGTTTACCCGCCATCAGCCGAAGTAACAGTCGCGAGTGTCACTCAACCTGTTGAGATAGGCCAACGACTCAAAATTGATTACGCTTTTGCCATCGATTTTGTTGTAACTTCTAACTGGTCTTTCGTGTGCGAAGTTCGACTATACAGAGATGCAACGTTGATCAATACTCGGACATTTAATAGAATTGGTCAAACTGCGGGCAATCAAAGATTTCCAATGTCAAGCACGTATACCGATGTAGTTCCTGCAACGAGTGCAAGCTCAACCTACAGTATAAGAGTTCTTGTAACAACGGCAACAAGCATCACTTCAGCAGCTACTGGAACTAGTATCACCGAGAATATCATCACATTTACACCTTAAACCTTAGCTGGGAGAACAGAACCGCGAGAGAATTGTGGTTCTGTTCTCTATTTTGGGAGTTTAGCCGACTATCAAAATCAAAATATCAAAATCCTACAATCTAGGATATAATTACCCTAATAAGAAAAAATACTACTGATACGATTTGATTTAGCAAAGAAACGGGGAAGATATTTTTGGGCAGTCTAGGAACCTCGATTATGATCGTGCTCATTCTCATTATGGCTAACGGTTTATTTGCCATGACAGAGATCGCCATTGTGACATCTAAAAAGAATAGGTTGGTAAGTGCCAAGGAAAAAGGAGATTCCCGGGCAGCCTATGCGTTAAAGCTGACGGAAGACCCGAATCAGTTGCTTTCAACCATTCAGATCGGTATTACCCTCATTGGGGTAATTACCGGGGCCTATGGTGGTGCAACTATTGCTGGACAGCTGGCTGAATATGTGGATGATAATGCAATTCTGGCACCGATAAGTTACCAGTTCAGCTTTATCTTAGTGGTTGGCTTATCGACCTATTTATCTCTAATCATCGGTGAACTTGTCCCCAAGCGAATCGGTATGGGCAACCCAGAAAAAGTCGCCTGTAGGGTAGCCAAACCGATGTATTACTTTTCCAAATTTGGACGCCCCCTAATCTGGTTTCTCAGTAAATCCACAGAATTCGTCTTGAAGCTCCTGCGCATTAAGCCCAGTACTGAACCGGATGTGACTGAGGAAGAGATCACCTCGCTTATTGAGCAAGGGGTTTATAGCGGGGTTGTCGAAGAGATTGAACAGGACATGGTGGAACAGATTTTTGACCTGAGCGATAGGCGTTTATCAGATATTCTGACTCCTCGTACCCAGATCGTCTGGATTGATATCGAAGATTCCTTCGTGGATATTATAAGTCAAATGAATTCAAGTCCCCACTCCAAGTTCCCCGTGGGTAAGGACAGCTTAGATGATTTTCAAGGAGTGCTTCATACCAAAGACGTTTTTGCCAAGTTGGTATCTGGGGAGGAATTTGCTATCGCTGACTGCATTAAGGATACACTCATCCACCCTGAGTCTATGAAGGTCTTTCAAGCCTTGAAGACCTTTCAAGAAGCTGGTCGCCACGAAGCTATGGTTATCGATGAATACGGTGGTATTGAGGGCTTTGTAACCCTACACGACATCATGGAAAACATCATCGGGGATATGCCCTTAAGGGAAGAAGAGAGCTACCCGGAAATCATCGAAAAGGACGAGCTTTCTTGGTTGGCCGATGGCTTGGTGGATATCGATACCTTCAGGCGATATTTTGACTTAGAGGATGAAGAAATGCCTTACACTGGAAATTATCATACCTTAGGGGGCTTTATCACCAATGAGATTGGGGATATACCGAAGGTGACGGAGAAGGTCTATGTTGGTAATCTGCGCTTGGAAGTGGTGGATATGGACCATGTGCGCGTCGACAAGGTAATGATTACAAAGGTCAATAAAGAGGAACCGGAATACCAAATCTAAGATTAAAGGATATTGGAAAAAAGAAGGCGAATAAAAAGGAAAACGCTGTAAAAATTGGTGGAGGTTCAACATGAAGAAGGGTTACTCCCCGCAACGTATTCCTTTAACGTCCTTTCTTGTTTTTCTCTCGCTATTTTTTCTATTATTGTGCTTAGCAGGCTGCCAAAGTCAATCGGTTACCTCGGGAGCGCCAATTGGGCAAGCTGACAATACTGTGCCTGCTTCCAAACCAGAGACCAAGCCTGAGTACATCACTAAGAAGGACACCGTTACCCTAATTGCTTTAGGGGATATTCTGATGCATAATACCTTGATCTGGTCAGGTGGACAGCCTGACGGAAATTATGCCTTTGACTTCTTTGGAGAGGTTCGAGATCTGATGGAGGAGGGGGATTATTGCACTACGAATTTAGAGACGGCTTTGGCCGGACCGGAAACAGGCTATACCGGGTATCCTCTTTTTAATAGTCCCGACCCTGTTGCTGATCATCTCAAGGAGTATGGAGTGGATGGAGTAGTGGCAACTAATAACCATCTGCTTGATAGGGGTTACCAAGGGGCCTTAAGGACAGTGAAAGTCCTTGAAGAGGCTGGCTTAGATACTATTGGGATCAAGAAAAGCGCCGAAGATCCCGGATTTCTGATCAAGAATATTCGCGGCGCTCAGGTTGGTTATCTATCCTATACATACGGAACCAATGGCTTAAGCCTCCCTACCGAGCATACTTACTTTGTAAACATGCTGGAAAAAGAGCGCATTCTCCAAGATATTGATGCACTTAGACCCCAAGTTGACCTGTTGATTTTAGTCCTGCATTGGGGAGTGGAATACAGTACAGAGCCTACGGCAGAGCAGAGAAGCCTAGCCCGAGAGTTTCTGGAAGCAGGAGCTGATGCTATCGTGGGTAGCCATCCTCATGTTATCCAGCCCGTTGAGTACTTTACTATTGATGGAAAAAAGAAATTTGTAGCCTATTCCATCGGGAACCTTATTGGAGATCAACGAGGTCAAGAACGCAACAGTGGGGTCATTCTCCAATTAAAGTTTAGTATTGAAAAAGTAATGCAGCCAAGCGTGACGGAATCTGTAACGTCAACCAAGGCAATGAAGAGCGATGCTCGTTTGATTTCACACACTGTAAAGCTTGACGAGGTCAAGCTTATTCCTACCTTCTCCCATAGCTATACCAAAGAAGGCAGGCAACAATTCCGCGTCATCCCCGTGGAAGAAACCATCGAGAAAATCAAGACGAATAAAGAGAAAATCCTCACCGGTGCGAATCTACCGCTTCTGGAAAATGTCTTAAAAACGACCCAGGATCGTCTGAGCCGATTCACGACAAACGAGCTGTAATTTACGATTAGTAAATTTATGATTAATAATTTATCTTAATATACTTATAAACGTTATGTAAAGATTTTGACATTTACGGTTTGCTAGGAAGGAATTTTATTAGTAACCTAGAATATATCTATTTATAGCCTACAACATAGTATAAAAGTATCATGGAGATACTGCTTGTTCTGTAGGACAACTAGGTTTATTATCAGTGATAATTTCAAACTATGGATATGGCCATGAAGGTCTTGCCTGAAGAAATGGGCGGATTTTCATGGTTTTATTTTTGGAAAGGGAGATGATTAATATGCATATGGCAGACGCTCTGATCTCACCGGCAGTAGGGGTGACCATGTGGGCAGCGACCGCAGGTGTCGCGGCTTATTCTATTAAGAAAATCCAAGATGATATGGATGAGAAGAAGATTCCTTTGATGGGAGTGATGGGGGCCTTTGTTTTTGCCGCTCAGATGATTAACTTTACCATACCCGGTACAGGATCCAGCGGTCATCTCGGTGGAGGCTTGTTGCTGGCCATACTTTTGGGTCCTTATGCAGGATTTCTGACCATGGCCGCAGTGTTGACCATACAGGCCTTATTCTTTGCCGATGGAGGGCTTTTGGCCTTAGGGGCGAATATATTTAATCTCGGCTTTTTTACTTGCTTTTTAGTCTATCCCCTTATTTATAAACCGCTGATGGCTAGAGAGTATAGTCCGAAACGGATCTTAGGTGTGGCCCTTTTAGCGGCAGTCATCGGTCTTCAATTGGGTTCCTTTAGCGTTGTCCTTGAGACGCTTTTTTCCGGGAAAACCGAATTGCCGTTTAACACTTTCCTCCTACTCATGCAGCCCATTCATTTGGCGATTGGGATTGTCGAGGGTCTGGTGATAGCGGCAGTAGTTACATTTGTTTGGAAGGAGCGTCCGGAGATTCTTGATAATGCTAGTCGTGGAGAAAGGTTGGGGAGCATCTCTTTGAAGCGAGTTATTACGGTCCTTGCTTTAGCAGCGGTTCTCACCGGTGGAGTATTCTCTTGGTTTGCTTCGTCCAATCCCGATGGGTTGGAATGGTCTATGTATAAAACCTCTGGATTAGAAGAGCTGGAGGCACCGGGAGGGATTCATCAAGTCCTTGCTGATCTTCAAAGTAAAATCGCCTTTCTGCCGGATTATGGCTTCAAAGCCTCTGAGGAAGAAAGCACACCGGCTACTGCCGAAAGCAGCGACGTGTGGCCGGTAGTTGATAGTGGTACTTCCACAGCGGGCATCGTGGGTGCAGGCTTGACTCTCGCATTGGCGGGAATAGTCGGATTTGGTGTAACATCACTCAAAAAAAGGAATTCTAATTCAGCGAGATAGTACCAGTCCAATGAAGCAGTTTAATTGGAAATCGCCTGTGGGCTTTGTGAGGGATAGAGTTTATGGCCAATATGATGGATACGGTTTTTGATATGCGGCTTTTGGATGACTTGTCCGGCAAAGATACGGTCATCCATAGAGTTCACCCTTTAGCAAAGCTGCTCACAACACTTCTCTATATTATTGTGGTTGTATCCTTTGATCGCTTTGAAATCCTAGGCCTTTTGCCCTTGGTTTTCTTTCCGGTGCTCGTGATTTCCTTGGGGGAGCTACCCCTTGCACCCATTATGAAGCGCATGCTCCTGGCTGCCCCCTTCGCTTTGGGAATAGGAATACTCAACCCCTTTTTTGACCAGCAGGTCTTTATGGTTGGCGGAATCACCCTGTCTAGGGGTTGGATCACCTTTATGTCAATTCTCATTAAATGCGTCCTGACAGTAAGTGCAGCCCTTTTACTGATAGCTACCACGGGCATGGATAAACTTGGCTCTGCTTTGCGGTTGCTCAAAATCCCCAAATTGTTTGTCCTTCAGCTCCTCTTAACCTATCGCTATATCTCTGTCTTACTAGAAGAGGTTTCGACGATTTGGAGAGCTTATTCCTTGCGCGCCCCTCAGCAGAAGGGGATCAATCGTAAGGTTTGGGGGCCCCTAATCGGACAACTGTTGCTACGGACCTATGAGAGAGCTCAACGGGTCTATCAATCTATGTGTTTAAGAGGATTTAAAGGGGAGTATAACACGGGGGAGCAGCAGAAACCTGCAGGCAAGGATTTTGTTTATATGTTGAGTTGGGGTGTCTTTTTCATCCTTACGAAAAGTTTCAACATTCCTATGCTGTTAGGTAGTTTATTAAATTAATTTAAGCGATTGCATATAGCCCAAGATATTTCTCCTTGCTCAGGATGACTATGGTTTGCACTATTTGTCATTTTGAAGGAAGAACGACTGGTGGATATTAACAGGAGGGACCTTATGAGTCACCATATGACAGAAGTTAGAGATCTAGAATTTATTTATCCTGATGGGCATAAGGCAATTAAGGGGATGACCTTCACTATTCATCATGGCGAGTCGGTAGGGATTATCGGAGCTAACGGTGCGGGGAAATCTACTTTACTTATGCTACTTATGGGAGTGTTGTTCCCTAGTCGAGGGGAGGTTCGGGTAGGGGAGGTTCTGGTGACGAAAAAAACCCTTCCCATAGTCCGACAACGGATGGGAATGGTATTTCAAAACCCCGATGATCAGTTGTTTATGAATACAGTCTATGAGGATGTGGCCTTTGGACCTCGCAATTATGGACTGGATGAACAGGAGGTGGAGAAACGAGTGCTTCAAGCTCTAGAGATGGTGGGAATTCCTCATCTAAAGGATCGAGCACCCTATAAGTTATCCGGCGGAGAAAAAAGAGCGGCCGCTATAGCCGCTGTGCTTTCCCTGCAACCAGATATCTTAATCATGGATGAGCCCTCATCTGCTCTTGATCCGAAATCTAGGCGAAGACTTATGAAAATGCTCCAAACCTTCGACCATACCAAGATTATTACAAGTCACGATATGGATATGGTCTATGAATTATGTAACAGAATCATAATTATTCATCAGGGAGTCGTTGCCGCCGACGGGCCAACAGCGGAAATCTTGGCCAATGCAAAATTACTAGATGCCTGTGGCTTAGAGATGCCCTTGGCTATGCAGGGATGCCCAGTCTGTGGATTAAATCGTGAAAATGGCTAGCTCTCTAGTAGATGTTGATAGGCAGTTAAAGTCAATTCTCCGACCCTAGCCCAAGAATAATGCTTGTGAATATGCTCTGTTAAAGGCCTTGGCGAGATCGTCAAGGCCTTTTCTAAGGCAGGGGTAAGACTAGTCTCCTCAAAGGGATTCACATATATGGCCATATCTTGAAAATACTCTTTGGACCATCCTTGATTCGTGGTAAGGACCATAGCCCCACAAGCTCCGGCTTCCAAGCTGGATAAGCCCGTAGTTTCAAACCAACTCGGCATAGCATGGATTTTGGCTGCCGCGAAGGCAGAGGCAAGAAGTCTTCCTTGGAGTGTACCCAGGTAGATTACATGTGGATAAGCCTGCACTTCTTCAAAGTATTGGGGTTCATCGATAGGACCGGCTAAAACGAGGGTGAGTCCCAGTTCCTGACAGCACTGGGCAAGCCATTTTTGATTTTTACGGGAGGAGATACGAGCCACCGATAGTACAAATTCCTCGGGGAGCCCCGGACATTGCTCTCGAAAGTAGGTTTCGTCGATGCCAAGGTATTCGGTGGGGAATCCATTAGGGATAACCTTGTAGGGTGTTACCACTTGAAAATCCTTTTGGATTTGCTCCATTTCCAGCTGACTACTCGGAAGGAGTAGATTGCTTTCTCGTAGTAATTGTCCCCGCCAGGGTTGATAGGACTCCCATTGATCGAAGACGAGCGAATGTGTATTGTCTCTTTTTAGGTAATGTTCCATATTCCAATAGATGGGGGAAACTACGAGGGGCTTCTTTTGTTTCTTGGCATTTTCGAAGAACATAGACACGTCTGCTACCGGGGTGGCATTAAATACATGTACCAAGTCATATTCATCAAGTTGGATCCTGGGATTTAGAGATAAAAAGACTTGGATGCCAAGGTTTTTAAGGGCTTGGGCGGTAGCCAAGAGCTGAATGGTATCCCCTGCAGGGTGTTTGCGATAATCTTGACGAGCTTGAAAAAGAACCTTCACATTATTATCCCCTTTGCAAGACTTTCAGCAAGGTCTCTGTTGCGAGATTGTAGCGTTGAGCAAGCTGATCTAGGGTCATATCCAGTAAGTAGTAGATTCCACACCCAGAGACGGGAATACCCAGTCTGCGGAAGAGAGGTTTGAGTTGGGGATATTGCTTAAGAACATCCCCGTATTTCATCAGACTGTTTATGTTAACCATCGTTGCCAGAATCCTTTCTTGCTTGCAACTTCTTTTTGAGTTTGTATGTCGCAGATTTTTGTTTCTAGGTCTTGTAGGACATCTAAGGTTTGTTCGTTTTGGACTCTCAATTTTTTTAGGATATCCAGCATCTCAGGAAGGGAATTGATTTTCTCACCCCAATTTTCAAGATTGCTGGGGAGTGGCGAAGCCGTTTCCTGAAGCTTACTAAGGCAAGATTTTAGATCATCAATTTCAGGAGAGTTATCAGAAGGAATGTCTTGAGCTGATCGTGGCTGCTGTGAGTTGGAGTAATCATTAGTTGGTCCTGATAAGGGATCTATAGGTGGAGCAATAGGTGGAGCAATAGTGGGAGAAGCAGGGGATATTGGTAATCCCAAAAGGTCGGCATATAAGGGTAATTGTTGATCTTGCTGGGACAGCCAATGGGTGTAGGTGGTTATTCCTTCGGACTTCTGTGCAATCTGCAAGGGAGAAAAGCTCCCCGAGAGGGCTCTAACAGGTTTCCAGTCCGAGCCATGGGCCTGCATGAGTATGGCTTGATTGCAATGCACTAAGAGGTTGATTACACCCCGGGACTGAAGGGCCCCAATACCCTGCCATGGTCCCTCAAGGTTGTTAGCGGGTGCGGACTCAATACGCCAGGAGCTTCTAAACCCATTCATCTTATCGAGAATCCCGTGACCGATCTCGATGGCATCACTTCCCGGCTGTTTGGCTGCCCAAAACAAATGGCCCTGATCTTGAGTTGAAAGAATGCCAGTCATGTCTATCACCTCGCGAGGAATAGACAAAACTTCTTGGCGCTTGGACCAGAGATAGAAGCTTCCATTAAACACGCTGGTGAGTAAGATTGATCGACTTCCAGAGAAGGTCATCATCAGTGCATGGAGATTGGAGTTTGAGTCCATCAGCACTTGGTACAGGGGATACCGAGGGTGGACGACTTCCCCCAGTTGAGCGGACTTCCAGGTTTGCCCGTTCCAAAAAAGATGAGTGATGCGCCAAACATCCGGTAGGCTATTATGGGAACTGGCGTAAAAGAGGTGAATCACTTTGCCCATAGGGAAAAGAAGAAGGCGATCGTAACGTTGGCTACGAATATCTAGCTTTCCTAAGGTCATAGTCTGTTGATCCCCTGTGGTCAGGATGATAGAATAACAGAGCTCTCCAGATTCTTTTATGTATGCCAGATGAACCTGATTGGCATCATCCATGATTCCTTGGGCAAGGAGAACGGGTTCCTTCAGCTCAAATAGCAATCGCGGGGCGGTTGAGGACCTTAAGGCTATGCCATCCTTGTACTGGTCCAAGGTAAAGAAAGAGGTTTCATTAAGTAAAAAACTGGGTTTAGGTATGATCGTGAAAGAAGGCAACGTGCTACACCTCCTAAAGTGATTGACTAGGGCTGTCAAAAGACAGCCCTAGTGTTTTGGTCTACTCAAAGATGTTTAGCTGAGATTTACATACATGGTCCGGCCAGGAACTGGACTAGGCAGCTGCGGTGGGAAGAAATCGGTGGGAAATGGAGTGAGATTCGGGTTCAAGAAGTCGATACAAGGTTCTTCGCTTGGGAATTCTTCGCAGAATGGGGGTTCTGGGCAATAGCCAAAGGCATCAATGGCCAGTTGCACGAATCCTGTCAGTTTGGTGATGACAAAAGTACCAACGGTGACAATAAGATCATCTCCGGAGATAATGGCTGGAACCAGAATTTCACTCCGTGTTTCAACTCTCAAGTTGAAATCGAATTCAGGTCGAGTAGGCGGATAATAGATGACGATGTCCTTGAAGATATCCGGCAGACAACCTGGTACAGAGATGAGTTGCCCTGCGCCATTTCTTACGGTTGCGGTGAAGCAAATACGCACGGTGAATTGAGCGCGAGCGAAATTGGGGCGACTGGGAATAGGAGTGATGACAATACTCTCGGGGAGTATGACCCCATTTTGGAAAAGGATGTCGACGAAGGTGAAAGGACCGCCGGTATCAGGCAAGTCGATTGGGAAGTTTGGAAAACACTCTCTTTGTTGGCAACTGAAGAAGACTTTCTCAACGATTATGCATACTCTTTCTTGAGTGGGGTCGTATGGATAGAGGTCGGCCATGAGTTGTTTCCCTCCTTTTTTGTATTTTCGGGGTATTCTATTCAAGTATCGTCTTAAGTGTTACAGGTTAAATAAAGGGGACAGATACCTGTTTTTATTTTTTATAAATAAGATCTTCTCATGAAGAAAGACGATGACTTAAACTTTAATAGGCTTAGTCATCGTCTTCATTTTGCATTTGATCTTCCTTATTGTGAAAAGGTGTCTTACAACGAAGCAAAGATTTGTACGTAGTAGTTCCCCGAGCTATTGCTGACAACACCGACACCGACGTGGGTGTAGCCAGGGTTCAGGATGTTTTTACGGTGTCCATCACTGCTCATGAAAGCAGCCATAGCAAAATCTACAGATCTATTGCGAGCAATATTTTCGCCAGCAGCCCGGTATTGAATGCCAGCAGCTCTTAACATATCATAAGGAGAACCATAGGTTGGTGAGGTGTGGCTAAAGTAACCATTAGTGTTCATATCATTAGCTTTTAACTGAGCGACTTCCGCTAAGCGAAGATCTACCTTCACAGGAGCAAGACCTGCAGCTGCTCTTTCTTTATTGATCTCATTGATCATTGCTTCTTCTTGGGTGCTTACTGTAGTAGTTCCGCTAGTAGGAGGTGTTGCTGGTTGAGTAGGAGTAGTAGGTTGAGCAGGAGAACTGGGTTGAGTTGGGACAGGCTGAGTCGGAGCTGGTTGAGTAGGCGTAGTTGGCGTCGACGGGATAGAGTATTTGTAATTCTTTAAAGAAACGACTTTGTTATACCCTGTTGTAGTGGAATTGCTATTTGCAGGAGCACTAGGAGTTACAGGAGCACTAGGAGTACCAGAAGTACTAGGAGTACCAGAAGTACTAGGAGTACTAGGAGTACTAGTTGTTGCGCCATCTACCAGGGGTGTATAGGAACGTAGTGAGACGATTGAGCCGGCGGAATTACTTGAAGAATAGGTATTGCTTACCTTAATCGCTGCTTGAACAGGAGTGGAAGCAGCGACTGCCAATAAGACGACTAAAGACACACTAAGTGTGAGTTTTTTTGTCTTTCTCATAAAGATCCCTCCAAATCATTTTTGAAATCTCATGCTGAAGATTACTTTTCTTAGAAAATGAATCCAGCCAAAAAAGAATTCTCTTTGCTTTACTTGGCTTGTCCAGTTCAGTACAAATTGAGTATAGCACTCAAGGCCGCAGAAACCCACTAGTATATCTTTCCAACTTTGTTTAGGTATAGGAGTTGTCAGGTTATTTTTGGATGTATCACATCGACTCTGGAGATTTCCCAAAGCAAGCCAAAAAGGGTATAATATATTGATAACTACATAATGAAAAGGATTGCCGTAACATTTAATAATAAAGATGCAAAAATATTTCGGAGAGGTCGTGAGCTGGTGGGCTCCAAAGTCGTCATGAAATATTGTCCGGAATATACTTCTGGAGTCGAAGAGTTTTTAAGAGTTGGATTGCAAGAATTAGGAGGCATGGAAGCTTTTGTTAAGCCTGGTCAGAGAGTCTTCCTTAAAGTTAATTTATTGATGAAAAAACGCCCTGATGAAGCTGTCACTACCCATCCCACGGTGGTGGAGGCTGTTGTCCGCCTAGTACAGGAAGCTGGTGGAATTCCGATTATCGGGGATAGCCCAGGAGGACCCTATACAGTGGGAGCGTTGCAAGGGATTTATGCACGATCTGGACTTAAGGACGTTGCCGAACGCACAGGTGCTGAACTCAATTTTGACGTCGGGCAGGAAGTTGTGACGCATCCCACTGGACAATTAGTCAAAAGCTTAACGGTGACCAAAAGTGTTTATGATGCGGATGTGGTTATTTCTTTGTCTAAATTAAAGACTCACGCTATGATGACCTTTACTGGTGCAGTAAAAAACCTTTTTGGGGTTATACCCGGGCTACTGAAGGCAGAATATCATTTCAAGATGCCTGATGTGAAGCAATTTGCTGAGCTTCTCGTGGATATTGCCACCTGGGTCAAACCGGCTTTAAGTATTATGGATGGAATCGTCGGAATGGAGGGAGATGGTCCCTCTGCCGGACAACCTCGAACTGTAGGCGCTTTACTCATCAGTGAGAATCCCTTCGCTTTAGATGTAGTAGCTACCCACCTCATCGGCCTAAAGCCTGAGCGCGTACCAACCATCGTGGCTGCACGGCAAAGAGGTCTTGCTAGTCGGTTGGAGGAAGTAAGTCTTGTAGGGGATCCATTATCCTTGTGGCGTGTTGAGAGCTTCAAGATCCCTAAATCCATGTCTGTTAACTTTATTGATCGAGTGCCCCTTCCTCAAGGTGCGAGGAAATTTATTCTCAACCAAGTTCGGCCCCAACCGGTATTTAACTTCGACCAATGCGTGGGCTGTGCGGATTGCATTAATAATTGCCCGCCTAAGGCGTTAGTCTTTAATGATAAAAAAAGACCCGAGGTTGATCTCGAGGCCTGTATACGTTGCTTTTGTTGTCAAGAGCTTTGTCCCCGCCAGGCAGTAGAAATTCGTAAGCCAGGACTGGGCAGAAGGTTATTTAAGTAGTAGGGGAACTTAGCCGTTACTCCTCGATGAATTGTTCCTTGCGTGTCCAGCGGTCGCTGTCCCGCAAGCGATATTTTTCCATCATTCGAGCAAAGGCTTCCTCCATGTCAATATTTAAAGAATTGGCCATGGATATAATGATAAAGAGGATGTCGGCCATCTCCAAGGCCAAATCCCCTTCGGGTTCGTTGGGTTTCTTTGGCTTTTCTCCAAAACG
Source organism: Desulfitobacterium sp. THU1 (assembly GCF_038181555.1). Taxonomy (NCBI): domain Bacteria; kingdom Bacillati; phylum Bacillota; class Clostridia; order Eubacteriales; family Desulfitobacteriaceae; genus Desulfitobacterium; species Desulfitobacterium sp. THU1. The sequence goes on from NZ_JBBWUA010000022.1 coordinate 12,686, forward strand.
ATGGTTGACTTCGCGGGCCAATTCTCCCACTTCTTCCGTCAGCCGGAGCATCATGGAAGAGGGTTGCCAATAGCCTTCTTCGAATTGAGAAATCCAGTCATCCACTTGTTTTTGCCAATCTTTAATCTCCATGATGAAAACCCTCCTGTTGTTTTGATGAATTGGAAATATTAATAAAATGTTAATAAGTAAATACCTTTTATTTACACCTATTAAAGTGTAAAATAATTTCTTAGGACATGCAAGGGATTTAAGCCCCTTACGAAGAATTGAATGGGGAGCTAGAAAGCAGAGGAGGTAGACCGTGAGCCAGTTTCTTTCACAACTACAATCATCATTTGATTGGCGGACCATTCTAGATATTGCGGTCGTTACTATTGTACTTTATCAGCTTTTGATGCTGATTAAGGGAACTCGTGCTGTCCAGCTTCTTAAAGGCATTCTTGTCCTACTTATTATTTCGAATATTACTCAGTTTTTCAAGCTATCTACCATTGGTTGGATTCTGGATCAAGTTTGGGCTATGTTATTTGTTGCCTTGCCGGTGGTCTTTCAACCGGAGTTGCGTCGGGCCTTGGAGCAAATCGGACGTGGTAAGTTTTTCACCCGCCATCCACAGACGATTGGTAATGAGGCCATGATTCAAGTTATCGATGAATTGGTCCGGTGTACTCAAGTTCTATCAAAGAACCGCATTGGTGCCCTTATCGTCATCGAGCGTACGACAGGTCTGCAAAATTATGTGGAGACCGGGATCAAAATCGACGGCGTGGTTTCCTCGGAATTTTTACTGAACGTGTTCATTCCGAATACACCGCTCCATGATGGTGCCGTCATTATTCGTAGTGATCGTGTGGCAGCAGCAGGATGCTTTTTGCCCCTTTCCGAGAATAATTCAATCCAGAAAGAACTTGGAACCCGTCACCGAGCTGCCATAGGGCTCACGGAGGTGTCGGATTCAGTGGTCGTTGTCGTCTCAGAAGAGACGGGCGGAATATCGGTATCTATTGATGGGGTTCTTACTCGTTTTCTCGATGAAAAGAGCCTTAAGGAATTATTGTCTAGAGAGCTACAAGTGGATACCACGGCCAAAAGTTATGTGCCATTCTGGAGGTCTTAAGCAATGAAAGAGTTGTTACAACGGAACTTAGGATATAAGTTAATCTCATTGGTCTTAGCCATTCTTTTTTGGCTTTGGGTGACCAGCCAAGGAACGAGTCAGACTTTAGATCGTGACCCAACCCTGACTCTTTCCCTGGTCACTAAGAATACACCGGCTAACTCCGTGATTATGACTAAGCTACCCTCCGTACGTGTCAAGACGGAAGGATATAACCCCAGTATCAATGTCAACGAAATATTCGCTTATGTAGATCTTAGCGGCAGCGAGCCTGGTGAGCATGAGTTTGAGGTGAAGGTTGATCCTATACCGAATATGAAGATTGTCGAGATTACCCCACGAGTGGTCACTTTGCAATTAGATACAGTGGAAGAGAAAATGCTCCCGGTGACCGTCGATCTTACCGATCAACCTGCTCCGAACAATAGAGTAGAAGAACCGATTGTTAAGCCCAGCATGGTCAATGTCAGAGGACCGAGCAGTTTGCTCAATGTTGTAGACAAAGTTCTCGTTGAGCTTAGTGTGGCCGGTGCTAGCGATACTTTTCAGGTGTCGCGACCGCTTCTTTTTCGTGATCAAAATGGATCGGCTATCTTCGGTCCAGATCCTAGTGTGGAAACCATAACCTCCAGCCCATCCAGTGTGGATATTATTGTCCCCATCGTGGCAAAAGAACTGGAAAGCAAAAGAGTTCCCTTAAATGCAACCACCACAGGGACACCGGCTGAAGGAAAAGCAGTACGCTCGGTTCGGGTGATTCCGAATGGGGTTCAAGTATTTGGTGAACCCGAGGCGCTGGATAACTTTAATGTTTTAAACATAGGTCCTGTGAACATCAATGGGATTTCGAGTACGACGACTTATGAGATTTCCTCAGATAAAGTTAGCTTGCCCGACGGTTTGAGTTACGTTTCTCGAACTAGCTTTTCCGTCATTGTCGAAATAGGCAACGCGATCCAAGATAAGACCTTTTATGATCTTCCCATCGCCATGAAAAACCTTCCTCAAGATTTAGTCCTTGAGCAGCCCCTCCCTCCCGTTAGCATTACAGTAAGAGCCTATCCGGAAGTCCTCGAGCCCTTGACCCATGAGCAAATAGCCCTCTGGCTTGATGCGACCGGAAAAGCTACGGGGGAGTATACAGTCAAGCCTTATTGGCAGCTACCCGCGGGCGTCGAAGTAGTTTCTGTGCCGGATATAACCTATACTCTAAAGACGAAGGTGGTTCCGGAGAATCCTGGGAATCCGAATGAGCCGGGTGACCCGAATAAACCCACTACTCCAGATACTAAGCCATCTGTGGAATAAGCCATAGTACTCTTGGGTCTAGAGTTTGCCATATACCCTAAGAAAAGTGGAGGAATACCCCTTGAATCTCATATGGACTAATTTGCGAGTGCCGGTAGAGGAGAATGAGCGTGAGCTCACTCTGTTGGTGGCCCGTAAGCTAAAAGTTCCTCAAATGAGCATCAGCAATCTACAGATTTTGCGTCGTTCAGTCGATGCTCGGAAGAAACCTCAGCTGTTTTTCTCCTATACCCTTCGATTTTCCTTGGAAATTCCGTATAAAGAAATGAACCGTGTTCTGCGGCGGGTGCCGGATCTCAAGCCTGAACCTCAGGGTAAGCCGGTGCCATTATTTCAACCTACAAAAAAGCTGGGTCATCGCCCCATTATTGTGGGTGCTGGCCCTGCCGGATATTTTGCCGCTCTGGCTTTAGGAAAAAAAGGCTATGCTCCCATTGTCTTGGAACGCGGGGATGATGTAGAGACCCGGACCAAGAAAGTAGAGGCTTTCTGGAAGACAGGCCAGCTAGATTGTGAAAGCAATGTTCAATTTGGTGAAGGAGGAGCGGGAACCTTTTCTGACGGCAAATTAACCACCCGCATTGCAGATCCCCGAATCGCGGAAGTATTAGAGGCCTTTGTGGAACAAGGTGCACCACCGGAAATTCTTTTCTTAGCAAAGGCTCATATCGGAACAGATAGATTAAGAGTAGTTACCCAAGGCTTAAGGGAAAAGATCAAAGCCTTAGGAGGAGAAGTTCGTTTTCGCACTCAGTTTACAGGTTTACAACTTCAGAATGGTAGAATTACCGGCGTCCAGATTAATCACTCGGAAGTGATTCCGGCAGAGGCTTTAATTCTGGCAATCGGACACAGCGCTCGGGAAACCTATCGGTTATTACTGAAACAAGGTGTTCATTTAGAGTCAAAGCCTTTTGCTATCGGTCTCCGGGTAGAACATCCTCAGGAGCTGGTCAACCTTTCTCAATATGGAGTAGAGCATCATGATAAGCTAGGTCCGGCTGATTATCAGCTCACATATCAAGACTCATCGACCGGGCGAGGAGCCTATGCATTTTGTATGTGCCCCGGTGGCAAAGTGGTAGCGGCAGCATCGGAAGAAGGTCGGGTCGTGACTAACGGCATGAGTGAATTCCGGCGAGACTCGGGTGTGGCCAATAGTGCTTTGGTGGTGACTGTGGGCAGAGAGGACTTTCGAGGTAATGATCCTTTATCAGGAGTGGAGTTTCAGCAATATTGGGAGCACCAGGCATTCCTGGCAGGGGGTAAAAATTATAACGCTCCGGCCCAAAGTGTCCGGGATTTTTTAGCGAAACGAGTAAGCGGAGAATTTCCTTTGCAATCAAGCTATGCTCCAGGAATCAAGGCTGTGGATTTGCATTCCGTCTTGCCTCAGGAAGTAGGGGATGTTTTGGAACGAGCCCTTCTTGCATTTGATCAAAAGATACATGGTTTTGCAGGAGATATGGGAACCTTGACAGGGATTGAGACACGTACTAGTGCCCCTGTACGCATGACCCGGGATAAGACCGGGGAAGCATTGAAATTCCCAGGACTATTTCCAGCGGGAGAAGGGGCCGGATACGCCGGAGGGATAATGAGTGCTGCAGTGGATGGTATCCGTTGTGCTGAGCAACTAATGGCGCAATATTATCCTGCTGAATAAATATGAAAAAGTGGTACAATAACAATGGTTTGTGTTGAATATTTTTTGAGTCAAGTGAATAACTAGAAAAAATGACTTATTAGCACTCTAGAATCAGATTGGGTAGAGTTTTATAGTCTACTCATTTGGAATAGGATGTTAACGAGAGCTGAGGGTATAGTATGCCCTGAAGATAGAGAGAAGTCTGGAAGGAGAAGATGTCTTGGGTAAACTGTTTGGAACCGATGGGGTACGTGGTATCGCTAACCAAGAGCTCACGCCGAATTTGGCTTTTCGCTTAGGCCAGGCTGGTGCTTATGTTTTGAGCAAAGAACATCCCCACCCTCGCATTGTCATTGGTAAGGATACCCGGATTTCTGGAGATATGTTAGAAGCGGCCCTCATGGCAGGAATTTGCTCTGTGGGAGCTGATGTTTTAAGGGTCAACATTCTACCTACACCAGGAATAGCCTACTTAACTCGCACTTTAGACGCAAGTGCTGGGGTGGTCATCTCAGCATCTCATAATCCGGTTCAAGATAATGGTATTAAATTTTTCTCATCCACCGGCTACAAGCTTCCCGACACCTTGGAAGAAGAAATTGAAGAGTTGGTACTGAATGATAAAAAACCTTGGAGCCTACCCATTGGGGGAGAAGTCGGAAGAGTTATTGAAATCGCCGACGCCGAGCGTCAGTATATAGATTTTCTTAAAGCCACAGTAGGCTCCCTTGAAGGTCTCAAGGTAGTGTATGATGGCTCTAATGGTGCTGCTTATCGGGTGGGTCCCCAGGTGCTTCAGGAGTTAGGAGTAGAGGTTATCCCCCTCGCCGTAAGTCCCGATGGGGTTAATATCAATGCAGGTTGCGGGTCAACACATCCTGAGGTTCTTCAACAAGCTGTCCTTGATCATCAGGCCGATCTTGGACTAGCCAATGATGGTGATGCGGACCGATTGATTGCCGTAGACGAAAAGGGTGAAATCATTGATGGTGATTTCATCATGGTCATCTGCGCCCTTGCTCTAAAGGCCAAAGGAGTGCTGGCAAAAGATTCGATAGTGGTCACGGTCATGAGCAATCTGGGACTGTATATTGCGTTAAAGGATGCGGGTATCAAGATTTATGAGACCCAAGTGGGAGACCGTTATGTGATGGAAGAACTACTGAATACAGGAGCTAAGCTGGGTGGGGAACAATCCGGTCATATTATTTTCCTAGATTACAACACCACCGGTGACGGTCTACTTACAGCCTTGCAACTTATGGCAGTCCTCAAGGAACAAGGCAAACCTATCTCCAAGCTAGCGGCTCAAATGCAACGGCTGCCTCAGGTGCTTATTAATGTTAAAGTCAAGGATAAAAAGAAATCCATGGAGAACCCCTATGTTTTGCAAAAGGTTGAGGAAGTTAAACGTTTTCTTGGAGACCGAGGCCGAGTGCTCGTTCGGCCTTCAGGCACCGAATCATTAGTCCGGGTCATGGTTGAAGGACAGGATCAAGAACAACTTATGAGACTTGCACAATCCGTAGTGGATATTATTAAGCGTGAAGAGCTATAGTAGTAGATAAATATCGATTTTGAATGCAAGGGTAATCTAAGGAAGAAAAATTTTTGGTCAAAATCCGGCCAAAGTAAATATTAACTGTAGCTATTTAAAAAAAATGACGTATAATGTTCATGTACCTCTAACTTTATCTTTGTTGCAAACTTGATAAGCAAAAGTAAGGAGCCTAATGAGCGCAAGAGCGTACATGAACACCTTTAAGGGGAGGGATGCCATGATCGAAGCAAGAGGCGAGAGGCGAGAGGCGAGAGGCGAGAGGCGAGAGGCGAGAGGTCGAATTTCTGCCAGCTTGAGCTTGGCTTAGTCACACTGAGCGTGAGCGGAGTATTTGAATTCTGTATGGTTTGAAAATCTGGCAAGTTAATACAGCGCCTGGACCGTAGTATAGAGTACGGTTGACGAGGAAGAGGGTTATCGAAAGATTCGGCGGATGCCCTCTCGGTGTCTTGGCACCGAAGGCTTATCACAAAACCGTGAAGTAATTTACGGCACAAAGGGTAAGCATCAAGGGACGGGAGTAGTCTATCCATTTGGGCTTCCCTCTGTTCATATGGCCAGAATAGTTCGAACCGCTCAGAAAAGCGGTTTTTTATTTTACATTTTAACTAAAAAATTCACTATAAATGTTTCCTTTGCGTAAGTATGCATGAGAAACATGATTTGAGAGGAGAAAAGAGAAAATATGTGTGGTATCGTTGGATATATTGGTCATCGACCGGCTATTCCCGTCCTTTTGGATGGATTGAAAAAGTTGGAGTATCGTGGGTATGATTCTGCCGGCGTCGCCGTTCTTGATCAGGGGGGCATTAGCACCTGCAAGGCAGTAGGTAGATTAGTCAACTTAGAAGAAAAATTAGGCGCAAATTATTCTCAGACCTGCATGGGCATCGGGCATACTCGGTGGGCAACTCATGGTCGCCCATCAGATATAAATGCTCATCCACATATGGACACAGAAGCTAAATTCGCTGTCGTTCATAACGGCATCATTGAAAACTATCTGGAGTTAAAGGAATGGTTAATCGAGCAAGGACATCAATTCATCTCGGAAACAGACACTGAAGTATTGCCGCACTTAGTGGAACATTACTATCAGGGGGACTTAGTCGTAACCGTTCGTGAAGTACTTAATCATCTGAGAGGGTCCTTCGCCATCCTCGTAATGAGCCGCCAAAACCCGGATATCCTCGTGGCTGCTCGCAAAGATAGCCCCATGGTCGTTGGGTTGGGAGAGAACGAATTTTTTGTGGCTAGTGATATTCCGGCAATTCTCAACTATACTCGTAAAACCTATATCATCGAAGATGGTGAGATGGTTGTCTTGACGAAAGACGGAGTTAAGATCATGGATTTCCAGGGTCAAGCGAAGGAGAAACAGCTCTATGAAGTGAAATGGGACGCCATAGCAGCGGAAAAAGGTGGTTATGAGCACTTTATGCTCAAAGAAATTCATGAACAGCCACGGGCGCTGCGTGATACCCTCATCAGCCGCTTGGAGGACCAAAGGGTGGTCCTTCAAGAAGTGGATCTTACAGCTGAGCAATTAAAGAACTTCAGAAAGATATTTATTGTGGCTTGTGGCACTGCATGGCATGCGGGCTTAGTAGGCAAAACCTTGATTGAACGTTGGGTTCGCCTCCCAGTTGAAGTAGACATTGCTTCAGAATTCCGCTATCGCTCTCCCTTAGTGGATGAGCACACCTTAGTGGTGGTCGTCAGTCAATCTGGGGAAACCGCTGACACCTTAGCTGCTCTGAGGGAAGCAAAACGAAATGGTGCCCGTGTGGTAGCAGTCACCAACGTAGTCGGTAGCTCCGTTTCTCGAGAAGCTCATGATGTCATCTACACTTGGGCTGGTCCTGAGATTGCTGTGGCCTCAACCAAGGCTTATACAACTCAGCTGGAAGGTATGGTTCTTCTTGGGCTTTATCTTGCTCAGATTCGCGGCACCTTGGCCCCCGAGAAAATCAAGGAAGTAATTGGCGCTTTAAGGAAAATTCCTGCTCAAGCCCAAGAGGTATTAGATGAAGCTGAGCATATTAAAGATTTTGCCCAATCCTTCGTGGATGTAGAAGACACCTTCTTCATCGGTCGTAGTCTAGACTGGAATGTGGCTATGGAAGGAGCTCTCAAGCTAAAGGAAATCTCCTATATCCATGCTGAAGCCTATGCCGCCGGCGAACTAAAGCACGGAACTTTAGCTCTGATTACAGATAAGACACCCGTCATCGCCTTGGCAACTCAAATGGATGTCTATGAAAAAACTGTTTCAAACATCATCGAAGTCAGAGCCCGGGAAGCTCGCGTCATTGGCATTACCTTCAAAGGAAATAAAGACCTAGCTAAATCTGTTGACCATGTAATCTATCTACCGGAGACCATCGCCGAGCTGGCCCCGATACTCACGGTAATACCTCTGCAATTGTTGTCTTACTACGTTTCTGTAGCTAGAGGTTGTGACGTAGATAAGCCGAGGAATTTGGCGAAAAGCGTTACTGTTGAATAGGGAAGAGACTAAGATACTAAATGTTGTTTCCCCCCAATAAACCCTTTCCCTCCGACGAAAGCTTTACCGTAAAGAGTAGAAAAGGGAAGAAAAAAATAGAATAGAAGAAAGCCCGAAACCCTTGAAAATAAAGGGGTAGAGAAGGATTAACGAAAGAAAAATCCTGACTCTACCCTTTTTTGCTGATATTTTGTGTAATATGGACGGTAACACTTTATTTCAAACGCTGGAAGCCTTATGTACCAAGGCTTACGGGCTACGGAATAACCTTATTCCATCATCCTTTACCCTAAATCCACGGTAAGATTCTATTCCATTTTCATGTAATCCTCTATCCTTTTTCACGGTATAGCTCTATTCCATGGAAATAGATGGGCACTAAGTAAATCACATGGGTTGAAGGTTGGCGGAGGGAGGGGGCTTTTTCCTACATTATCATCTGATAATGTAGGAAGAATTTTGATATTGTAATATTAGAGAATATCTTTTATGATCATGACAGAACTCTTTTATAATAAATAAAGGAGCGATAAACTTGTCAGAATTAAAGTTGAATGTAGATATTCGCAAGGCGACAATAAGCGATCCAGAAATTTCGGATGCGCGTGATTTTAGAAAGCATTTCGCTTTTGTCTGTATTTATATTGTGTTAGTTATAAAATCTCTGTTCTTTTTGGGAATTGCCAATAATACTGATCTATCTAGTTATAGCTTTATCAAGGGGTTCTATAGTTTTGATGCTCCTCCTTCTCTAATAACGTATTCTGCTTTTGTCATCGCCATCTTAAGTTTTTCCTACTTATTCAAAGGACAGTTACACTTTTGGTATTTATTCACTCTTGATGCCCTACTATCCCTCTTAATGGTCGGGGACTTAATGTATTATCGCAGTTTCGGAAATTTCCTTTCGCCTTATATATTAGGTCAGACCTCCAATCTCGACAATTTATCACAAAGCCTGTTTTCCATGTTAAGACCCATCGATGCCTTGTTCAGCTTAGATATTTTTTTTCTACTCTTCCTTAAGAAAAAAAGGATAGTTTACTATCAAGAGATTAAGAGAAGTGTCATAGCTTTTCTAGCACTTTTTATATTTTCCATTGCAACAATTTACTATCAGCATTATAAAATAGACATTCAAAATCTTGAAGGTAACTCACTATTCCATGTGGATTGGGTAGTGAATCAAACAATGACAGACCTTTCGCCGGCAGGATATCATTTGTACGACCTTTATAACTATTATTTAGAAAACCAAACTTATGAACTCAAACCTGCTGAGTTTGAGGAGATCAAACTTTGGCTTGCACAAACGGAAGAAGACCTCCCAGATAATGAGTTTCAGGGACTTTTTAAAGGAAAAAATCTTGTGGTTATTCAAGTGGAGTCCTTGGAAAACTTCGTAGTTAATCAAAGGGTTAACGATCAAGAAATCACACCCAACTTAAATCGTTTAATCAAAAATAGCCTTTACTTTCCGAATATATATGAACAAGTATATAACGGAAATAGCTCTGATGCCGATTTAATGTTCAATACCTCGGTATACCCTGTGAGGAGTGGGTCAACCTTTTTTCGCTTTCCGATGAATGCGTATAACTCCTTACCTAACCTTATGGGAAAAGAAGGATATACGACTTTAGGGATTCATCCTGATAAAGGGTCTTATTGGAATTGGATGCAGGCGCTTAATTCTATAGGATTTAATAAGACATTCGATTCATCCCATTTCAATCAAGATGAGATAATTGGTCTTGGACTGAGCGACGGAAGTTATCTTTCTCAGGTGGCTTCACTTCTCGTTAATGAAAAAGAACCTTTTTATGCTTTCATGGTAACGCTTACTAGCCATAGCCCCTTTGAGCTGCCAGAAAAATATCAAGAACTTAACCTAGACGACTCATTAGCGAACTCGAAGCTAGGAGGATATTTTCAGTCTATACGCTATACGGATCGGGAAATTGGCTACTTCTTGGAGAAGCTGGAGAAAAGTAAACTGCTTGACAATACTGTAGTCGTGATTTATGGTGACCACACTGGGGTGCATAAGTACTATAACGATGAAATCCAACAGCTGAAGCCAAGAGAACAATGGTGGTTAGACGATAGTAAGCGGATTCCCTTCATTATTTATAGTAAGAATATCGAGGGGCAAGTGTTTGAGACTAATGGGGGACAAATAGATTTGATGCCTACTCTGTCCTACCTATTTGACTTAGACGAAAGTTATCAAAGAACGGCTATAGGTCGTAATCTTTTGAATACAAAAAAAGATTTTGCCATCCTAGCCAATAGAGATTTTATTGGAACCGCATTGAATAATACTGAAAAGGAATTTCTGCTTAGGGGAATTGATATTTCCGATTTAATTATTCGAAGTAATTATTATTGCAATGAGGGATATTGATTCTCTTTTTATCAATAAAGACGCTGTCTTAGGGCTGTTCCCTCAGGGGGACAGCCATTTTTATTTAGAAAATAAAAAAGGATTTAGTCGAAATTAGAGGATAATTCAAAGGAAAAGATGAATTATATCAGAATATTATTAATGTTAGGACTAACCTGCCAAAAATGGGGGGGATGACCCATGGGAAGTAAGACAACGAGATCCTCTATACTGATTATTGCCGTCATGTGCTTAATCGTTTTGCTGAGCAGTGGAGGAATCTACACAATCTATATAACACATACCATTAGGTCTGACGCTCAAATAATCAATAAATTGGGTATTATTCGAGGATCGCTTCAGCGTCTGGTCAAGCTTGAAGCTCAAGGCACGGAAAGAGACGATCTAATTGGTGACATTGATTCAAGAATTCAAGAATTTAAGGATAATAAAATTGTCTTATATGACGATAATCATGAGATCAATAAGGCGGTAGACAATCTATTTCAATCTTGGTTGCAATTTAAGCAGAAAATCTATGATTACAGAAGCAATCCATCTAAGGACAGTCTTCAAGCATTGATTGAGCATAGCGAGGAAATTTGGGAAAAATCCAATAGTATGGTCCTGGTATCGCAGATTGTCAGTGAAAGGAAGCTCATCAATTACCAGGTTAGCAATGCTTTTTTTGCAATGAATCTAGTACTGGGATTGGCAATCATCCTTTTGATTAAAAAATACGTCAAAGATAAACTAGAACATTTAGTCAATAAAGATGAAATGACCAATGTGTATAATCGTCGCCATTTTAACGAATGTCTCAAACTGGAAATCTCGAAATCCCAACGATACGCTAAGCCATTCTCACTTATTATCTATGATATTGATTATTTCAAGCGAGTAAACGATAAATTTGGTCACGATGTAGGTGATTGTGTCTTAATAGAACTAACCAACCTCGTGGGGGCAAATATTCGCAGGTCTGATCTTCTATTCAGAATTGGAGGAGAGGAATTCGCAATACTCGTTCCTGAATCCATAGATGATGCCTTAGGATTAGCTGAGAAGATTAGAGGAATTGTCGAAGGTCATACCTTCAAATATGTTGGGGAAATCACCATAAGCCTAGGACTAGCTCAATATATTGAGGGTGACACTATGGACACTATCTACAAGAGGGCGGATATTGCGCTATATAAGGCTAAGAATGAAGGTAGAAACAGATCCGAGACTGTCTTATCGTAAAAGATGGAGTTAAATCAATGAAATCCCTGAAGACGTTGAATATTTCGATACCTATTGATATAATGATATAGATTTCACAAATAATTCATTAAGATTAATAGGGAGGAGTAATTGCCATTAAAAGGAAGATTACGTTTTTTATGATGACCCTTCTAATATTAACTGTAGCACTCACCGGATGTAATTCAGGATCTACTACTACTCTGGAGACAGAAAAGCCAGCTATCGAGCAATTGATGAAAGATTACTTTGAAGCATCGCAAACACTAGATTACAAGACTTGGACCGGTGAGAATGAGCTTCAATATACAACTCCGGAGCTTTCACAACAACTAAAGGAGACATTTCCATTATACAAAACTTCATTTACGGAAAAGCAACTTGTTGAGAAGCTAGATTCTCTTGTCATTGACGAAATATCGTTAAAGACGGAAACAACCGGTTATGTCGTTTGCTTAGTCCAAGCATCTGGGGAAGAAAGTGGGACACCTTTCACTCAGAAAAGTAAATACTTTCTAGAAATCCAAAAAACAGATGGAAAATGGTTAATTAGTAAATATGTTGTTCAATAAATAATTTCTAGCATGTTAAAACTGGACACTGTCAATGACGGAGTCCAGTTTTTTGCTGACATTGATTAGCAAAGAATTACTTGATATAATGTAAATGTTCACAAACAATGGAAAAGACAAGAAATAACTACATTATAGGGGGGGATATCATTAATAAGAAAATTGTGTTTTTTATGCTCACCATACTATTTTTGGTTGTAGCACTTACCGGATGTAATTCTGAAAAAACCACTTTTTCAGCAGAGGTAGAAAAGTCCGCTATTGAAGAGTTGGTGAAAGATTACTTTCAAGCATCTTATACTATTGATTATAAAAGTTGGGATGGTACAGCTGAGCTTCAATATGCGACGGATAGATTTGCTGAGAAATTAAAAATGATTTTTCCGGAATACAAGAAATCATTTACAGAAATACAGCTCACTGAAAAATTTGACTCAATAGAGGTTGGAACTATATCCTTTGATTCTGAGACTTCCGGTACTGTTGAGTGTGTTGTTCAAGGATCAGGGACTGAAAATGGGGTAGCTTTCACCCAAACTATGAATTATCTTGTTGAGGTTAAAAAGGTTCGTGAACAGTGGCTAATTGAAAACTACTATGTAAATGAAACTCCATAAAGCCATTTCTTTCAACACCCGAAATAATTAAAAATCTGTAAAAAACAGAGAAAACCTATTGACAACAATATCCATTCTTGTTACAATACCCCTTGTGTGTAAATGTTGTTTGTAAATTATAGGTTGATATTTGTGTGAGAAAGAAAGAGGTTGTTATGAGTTTCCAAAATGATTTTCTAACCCTTCATGGCGAGATTAAGAAGCTTGCTAAGCTTGATCAGCATAACTTTAATGCTGAGAGCAAATTTTTAAATCTAAAAGAACAAGTTTTGAACGCCCTCAAAGCATTATTTGGGGAAACCTCCAGAGAATACCGTGTTGTAAAATTGACGAATTCACCTGCTACCATCATGAAGGTTATGAGTCATGTTACAAACCGGACCAGCCAAAGTATCGCTGTAAATAGCTAAGATTGTGTTAAGTGTATAGGAATGCTACTGATGCCATCTCCCAAATCGGGAGGTGGCTTATTTTAATTATAAGAAATTGTTATGGTATAATTCAAAAATTATATTTAGAAATCTGTGAAAATTTTAACATTCTTATAATTTATATGCCATAATATAAAGTAGAGATAGGTAAATTTGAACCCAAAGATAAGGGAATTTGACCCTGGAATCAGGGAATATTGTTGAATAATGATTGATATGTATTTTCTATAGATTTATCAAGGTAGGGGATTATCATGATTTCACGGGATCAAGTCGCAGAAAGGATCCTGAAAAGAAAAGAATGGTTGATTCTTACCGTCAAAGCTGTTCTTGTTTTTACGGTGCTATGGGCAGTGTTTTTTTATATTTATGCCTTGTACCATGCTATGCCTTTCGCACAGCTTAATAGGGTTGCGAATGCTATACAATTGTTTTGTGGTTTAGTCATCGGGGTCCAAACTCTTGTGTATGCTCAGTTTAGCCGAGAGTATTATTTAGTGTTGGGCATCGCTTTAGGGGTGTTGAGTTGGACATTGGGGCAACTCTATTGGTTCTCTTATCTTTTGTTAGAAGGACCAATTTTGCCTTGCCCATCTATTGCAGATTTAGGCTTCATCAGTATTTATTTCTTCTTAATTGGGGTAATAAGCACAATCACAAGGGAAATACCTAAGTATACCATTGTCATAAGATACCGAGATCTTTGGCCCTTTGCTTTATTGGTCGTTCCAATCTTTATAGCCCTTGTTGGTGAAAACTCGCTGGTACATAACCTCTGTAATTTTGCTACGGCATTAACCATTGTCTATCTGCTTTGGAAGGCTCAGCCCATTTCCGCTCTGCCGAAATATCAGTTGTTTCTCTCGGGTATTGGTTTGCTTTGTTTGAGTGATATGATCTACATGCTGAGTGTGGTCTTATTTCCTGAAGGATATACCCTTACGACGGATGCCTTATTCCCGATAGCCCTTTCCTTAATTACCTATGGATTAATGAAGGTTGAGGAGATGCCTGATGGGTGAAGCAATGTTTGTAGGAACTCTTTTGCCACTTGCCTTTTTAATCATTATTCTAAAAGGGGAAAACAGACAGTTGATGCTGTTTTTCACTTGGGGTTTGATTGCCTTTGCTCTTTCTTTAACCCTGAACAACGCTCTCGTAAGGCTTTTGGTGATTGACACACGAGAACTTTCTATTACTTGGGCACCTATCATTGAGGAATTTACCAAAGCTCTTCCTTTGGTTTATTTTATCTTAAGACCGGATAAAACGAACATTCCCTATGCCTATTTTGGGATTGCCGTAGGGATCGGGTTTTCTATCCAGGAGAATTACGTGTATCTTTTTAATCATATGACAGGGGATGGGTCGCCCGTCCTCTTTGTTATTACACGCAGCGTGACCTCTTGCTTGATTCATGCAATAGCCACCGGAACGGTTGGCTTCGGACTGACTATGGCAAAGAAATTCAATGGTTCGATTTTGCCCATCCTTTTTGGGTTATTCACTTTATCAGTAACGATCCATGCGTTGTATAATCTATATATAACTTCCAGTTATCATCACATTGGTATGTTAATGCCTTTGGTACTTTACCTGATGGGACTTGCAGTACTGAGCTCTAAAGGAGATAATAATGACAAAAAGGTTTAGCTGAAGTCATCAGCGATAGAGAGGTATTTATGCAAAACGTCTTTGATTATCTTGAGTGGCGTGGAGATTTACCCTTTGCTCGAGATGAGTTTAATGAGGTGGACAACTTAATCATCTCTGTTCTTGCCTATCTCAACTTCGAAGGAATTGTCCCTCAGGATATAGAGGGAGAGTCGATATCCTTGGGGGTAGCGGCAGATCTCTACATGAAGTCCCTAGAGCAACGCATTCCGAAGAACATCAATAATCCTTTTTTTAGAGACATGCCGAAATTACTCCTGAAAGCGGCTTTGACGAATCGCTATAAGAACATAGAGCTATCTGGCTATGTCGATCAAATCGATTATGAAAAGAGCAATCAATTTTCAGCAATGGTCTTTTCCATCAATCCATCTGAGCATTTTATTGCATTCCGCGGTACGGACGATACCCTCGCCGGCTGGAAAGAGGATTTTCAAATGAGTTTTAGAGATGAAGTCAAAGCACAAAGAGATGCGGTATCCTATGTGAAAGGAATCCTAACCGGTTACCAGGGGGAATTTTATTTAGGAGGCCATTCCAAGGGCGGGAATCTAGCGGTATATGGCGCTGCTGCTATGCCAAATGATCTTCAGGAACGCATTATTGGGGTTTATAACAATGATGGTCCCGGCTTCTTGGCACACGTCATCGAAAGAGAAGGGTATCAAAGGATTATCGATCGCATACATACCTTTATTCCGAAATCCTCTGTAGTGGGGATGCTTCTTGAACATGGTGAAGAGTATATCACTGTTAACAGTAACGGTATGGGCTTTATGCAACATAATGCTTTCTTCTGGGAAGTAAAGGGAAACCACTTTGCGTATGAAAAGGGCTTAACCAAGGGGAGCAAAAACTTCAACAAGACAGTGAGACTCTGGCTTAATCAGTTGTCTATGGGGCAAAGGGAGGAGTTTGTGGACGCTTTATTTGATATTCTTCAGGCTACTGGAGCAATGACAGTCAGTGATTTGTCCCGAAGAAACCTGTCTCTTGCCAATGATATGATTAAAAGCTATAAAACTTTGGATCCGCTAGCGCAAGCGAACTTAAAGAAGGTTATCCAAATATTCTTTGATAAAACTCAAAAGGTCTGGATTTCCTCGTTAGAAAAAGATGTAGCCTCTTTGCTAGGGCATGGATCTCACAAAAAGAAAAGTGGTAACTAGAGGACAAAGAGTCTTTTTCCGAATTCTTTTTGGAATTCGCCGGAGGTATCAAGTGCTTCCTTGGATTCCAGCTCATGTTGAGAAGTAGAGGTTAACTTAAGGGTGACGCGATCCTCTTCGATCAAACAATCCACTGCGGTGATATTTTTATTCATCTGACGATCCAAGGCTTCAGAAATTCTTAACATAACTCCTAATTTGTGAATAGTGTCAATCTCCTTCTCCTGGAGAATTCCTTTGTGCACAGAATCTATTTTAACCTTATCTTTGCGGTGGGAGGCGGCTGTATAGGCAGCCATTAGTACTTCCTGCTGGCTTAAACCGTTTATTTGTGAGTTAAGTATAATGTAAAACGAATGTAAGTGGTGATCATAATAGCTAATATTAATGCCGATGTCATGCAATAAAGCAGCGGTTTTTAAGATTCTTAAGGTGCTCTCCTCAAGCTCATGAAGAGATTTGAGTTGTTCAAATAAAGATTTACAGAGTTCCCATACGTGGAAAGCATGATTTTTATTTAAATTAATATTTGAAATTAGATTGTTAATGGAATAGTCGAGAACGTCTTTCACAGGATTGAGGCCATGGAGTATTTCTTCGAAGATGACTCCCTCACGCAAGCCATGTCCACTGACATAAACATCACTAATCCCACAGTACATAATCAAAGCATTAATAGCAGTGGTGGCACCCCAAATAATATCTGAACGTTCAGAGGATAACCCTCGAATATCCTTGCGGCGGTGGGCAGGAGTATTCGTGACCAAGCGATGGATATCCTGCACATTCTCGCTAGAAAGATAATAATTGTGAGACATCTCGAGAGGGTAGAAACTGCGCTTTTTGTTGATTTTCGCAATGTTACGGAAGCTACCGCCAATACCAATCAGAGCTTTTCCGTGGGGGAGCCATCCTAATTCATGGTAGGTCTGAATTAGCTTGTTGGTGATTGTCTTTTCTCTAGCAAAGATATTTCCTTTAGCTTCGTTTAATTGTTCACTGATGCTAATGGTCCCGAAGGGTAAGCTTACCATCCTTTGGACTTTTCGATCCTTCATCCAGATAAGCTCTGTACTTGATCCACCGATATCCATGATGAGGTTTTCTGTCATGTTGAAGGAATTGGCTATGCTAAAATAATCATAATAAGCTTCTTCTTCGCCCTCTAAAACCCGTACAGATAAACCGGTTGAGTTATAAATTAGCTCAAGAAATTCCTTTTGGTTGGAGGCTTTACGAATTGCCTCTGTTGCGACAACAATGATCGAGTCTGTTTTGATAGCGTCGCAGAGTGTCTTATAAAATTGTAAAGTCTCAATAGCGCGCTGCATTCGTATCGGGTGTAGATTTCCATTCGGCAACATATCTTTACCCAGACGGACAGAGTGCTTAACATCATCAATAATGCGGTAGGAATTATTGGTGGAAATCTGAACAATGACCAGACGCATTGAGTTTGAACCAATATCGATGATACCTATAGTTCTCATGCTTTACCCCTTAAACTATTCAAGTAGATTAATGCTCGCTTGTATTTTATCCGTATAAGTATGACATAATTAGGTTTGCCTTTCAAGTTCACATGATTGATATAGTTTTTTGTTTTTGTGAAAAATATGTAAGGAAAGAACTAATCTAAATAGAATATGATATAATAATTAACAAAATATGCTATAATCGGCCTCAAAAACCTACGAATGTCGAAAATCGCTATAATGGGGAGAAAACAGATGGAACAGAAGATTCCGGTTGTTGCTGCCATTGATGTAGGATCAAATTACATACAAATGGTCATTGCAGAAGTTTACTCAGATCGGCAAATCAAAATACTCGAAGATGTTATCCAACCGACTTCTATCGGCAGAGATAGCTTCACGACCGGACGGATTGAACGTAAAACAATTCAGGAAACCTGTGAGATTCTGAAGGGTTTTACTCAACTGATGAAGGACTATCGTGTGAAGCGTTACCTCGCCGTGGCAACCAGTGGGATTCGTGAAGCTGAAAATCGCGAATATGTATTGGATCTCATTCGGATAAAAACACAAGTGACTGTTTCCATCATCAACAGCGCTCAAGAGCGGTACTTTATGTATAGAGCACTTCGCAGCCAACCTACACCCCTTCTGGACAAGCAGACCTCTTTAATCGTTAACTTAGCTTCTGGTGGAGTCGAGACCTCCATATATCAGGAAGGGACACTTATCCTCACTGAGTATTTAAAAATAGGATCCTTGCGTTTGCGGGAAACATTAGCTGACTTGGAGTCAAAAACGATTAATTTTCCTGCCGTTATGGAAGAATTTATTGATAGTAAGATTGCCTTATTGAAACGATTTCTCCAGGGTATCAACTTTACTAACTTCATTATCCTAGGCAATGAAGTTCGGACCGTGGTGAATATTTGCGGGGAAGAAAATCGGATTGAGGTTAATGACTTTACGGTGCTGTACGATAAAATCTTAATGCTGAGTGACGAGCAGATTGCCCGTACCTATGGTTTGTCGCAGAATCAGGCAGCTACCTTTTTGCCGACAGTCTTGATTTTGCATTGTTTTTTGAAAATGACTCGTGCTCAGCAAATCTATGCTCCGGATATATCTTTAAAGAATGGTCTGGTCTATGACTTGGCAGATCAACTCATCGAGAGTCCACAAAGCAAGGATTCTTTAAACGATATCATTAGCTCAGTTTGGTATATTGCCAATCGATTTGGCACAGACAAAAAGCATGTTAAGCAAGTTGAAAAACTCGCCCTTGCGATTTTTGATCAGACAAGGCGACTTCATCGATTGGATAATCCAGAGAGAATGTATTTGCAGGTTGCGGCTATCTTACACGCCGTGGGTTATTACGTTAGTTTTTCTGATCCCCACGACCATGCCTATGGCATCATCAAACATCGCAATATTATGGGGCTATCCGCTCGAGAGCTTACATTGATCGCCAATATAGCTCGTTATAATACTCAAGAAGCACCAAGCCATCATCATCCAAATTACGAGGGCTTAAATGATGATGATAAAATTATTGTTTCGAAACTGGCGGCTATCCTCAAGTTGGCGGAGTCATTGGATTGCTCCCACAAGAGTAAGGTAGAATCACTGGAGATACGTCAAGCAGGGGAGCAGTTGATTTTTACCTTACATTCCTGGCAGGACACCCTTTTAGAAGAATGGACATTTCGTAATCGCGTCTCACTTTTTGAAGAAGTCACAGGTATGCAAGTAATTGTGAAAAGTAAGGGATTTAACTTATGATTATGAGAAATTTTGATACTAACGAAAACTTTATCAATCGCGAATTAGGCTGGTTGGAATTTAATCAACGAGTTTTTGAGGGGGCTTTAGATGCGGCGAATCCACTTTTTGAGCGCCTCAATTTCCTATCCATCACCAGCTCTAATCTGGATGAGTTTTTCCAGGTAAGAGTGGCATCCTTGGGTGATCAGATCTTGGCTAATTTGGATAAGCGTGATCCCTCAGGCTTACTACCCCAGGAAAGTATGGACAAAATTCTGTCGCGTGCACATAGGATGGTAGAGGATCAATATCGATGCTATCGTTACTCATTATTAAAGAAGCTTAAGAAAGAAAAAATTAACCTTCTCCATCCCAAATCCCTCACGAAGGAGCATAAGAAATATTTGAGGGACTACTTTCTGCGCAGAGTATTTCCGGTGCTCACCCCCCTTGTGGTGGACCAAGGTCGCCCATTTCCCCTATTACGAAATCGTGGACTGTATATCGCCTTATTGATTAAAGGTGCAGAGACAAATCTTTTTGCGACAGTTCAAGTGCCGAAAGTCCTCTCTCGTTTAATTGAAATCCCCTCAGTGTCAAATGAGAGGCAATTCCTTTTGCTGGAGGATCTTATTACTCTTAAGCTTCCTGAGCTTTTTCAAGGACATAAGATACTCTCTTCAGGCTTCTTTCGCATCACTCGTAATGCTGACTTAGATATCGACGAAGAAGGCGCGGAGGATTTGCTGGAGACGATTGAACAGTCTATCCGCCAACGCAAGTGGGGTTCGGTTATTCGCTTAGAGATTGGGAAGGGCTTCCATCAAAACCTTCTTAGCATACTTAAAGAGGAACTGGACCTCGATAACGATAAGATTTTTGAGATAGATGGTCCTGTTGATCTTACGTTTATTTCGGGCATAATTAAGCTTCAGGGATATGACCATTTGCGCTATGAACCCTTCAAACCGCAGGGTGTCCCAGCAGTCATGATGGAAGAGGACATTTTCAAAGCGATTCAAGACAAAGATATTTTACTCCACCATCCTTTCCAGTCCTTTGACCCAGTGGTGGAGCTAGTGAAAACCGCGGCTCAAGATCCCCAAGTTTTAGCCATTAAGCAGACACTTTATCGTGTGAGCGGGAACTCACCTATAATTGCAGCGCTGGCTCAGGCTGCGGGACAGGGCAAACAGGTCACCGTTCTTGTCGAGCTAAAGGCCCGTTTTGATGAAGAGAATAACATTCATTGGGCAAAGCACTTGGAAGAGGCGGGCTGTCATGTCATCTACGGGCTAGTTGGTCTGAAAACTCATTGTAAAGTTCTGTTGATTGTACGCCAAGAAGAGGATGGGATCAAGCGCTATGTTCATATGAGTACTGGTAACTATAATGACGTAACCGCTAAGATTTACACCGATATCGGACTTATGACCGCCAATCCTCAGTTCGGGGCTGATGCTTCAGCTTTATTTAATATGCTTTCCGGGTTATCCCAGCCGAATAATTTAAATAAATTCACTTTGGCTCCTATAGGTTTGCGAGGGAAATTCCTGCAGCTGATCGAGGATGAAGCACGTAATGCTCAAAAAGGGCTCAAGGCAAAGATTGCGGTCAAGGTGAACTCCCTCATCGACAAGGAAATTATCCTGGCTTTGTATAAAGCTTCCAGCTTTGGTGTAGAGATTGAACTAATTGTGCGCGGGGTTTGTTGTCTGAGACCCGGCTTACCGGGGGTAAGTGAAAACATTTCGGTTCGCAGCATTGTGGGACGTTTCCTTGAGCATAGTCGAATTTTCTACTTCTACCATGGCGGTGATGAACTCATCTATTTATCCAGTGCAGACTGGATGCCGAGAAATTTAGACCGAAGGGTCGAACTGCTCTTCCCAGTAGAGGATCCTGACAGCAAGGAAGAAGTGAAAGCAATACTCGATATCAATCTAAAGGATACAGTGAAGGCTCGAATCTTAACCTCAAAGGGCTCTTACAAAAAGGTAGATAAACGACGTAAAAAGATTGTAAAAAGTCAAGAAGTTCTATGTGAACGAGCGGTGGCTCAATTCACTAAAGCGAAGCATTTGCTCCAAGAACGACTCGATGGCAGTTTTCAACCTATAACCAATGAGCTAGAATAGCACAAGAGGAGGAATAGAGATGGAGCTCATATTAGTTCGCCATGGACAAGCTGAAGAGAACATGGAGAATGATGCGGAACGATCCTTAACTAAAGAAGGTGCGAAGAAAATAAAAAGGGTGGCCTTCGGGATCGATCATTTGTTGGATGGTAAGAAAGCGATATGTATTTGGTCAAGTCCCTTGGAAAGAGCTTGGCAAACGGCCCAAATAATTGCCGATAAGCTAAAGGTTAAGGATATTGAGAAAATAGACTGCCTTTCAACAGGCGGGGATCTCTTAGAACTGCTCGGGGACTGGCTTCCTCAAAAGAAAGCTGATTGCTTAATTATCGTTGGGCATCAACCCTACCTCTCCGATTGGAGTCTCAAACTGGCCAATACCTCCTTGCCCTTCAGAAAAGGGGCGATGGCGGGGTACAAGCTTAATGGTGAGCTGCCTTTAACTGCTGAACTGCGCTGGTTCACACAACCTGGCGTGTGGTCTAAGTAAAGATAATTGGGTTAAAGAGAAGAGTGAATACGCAAAAACCCGGTGTCTATTATAACAGCCGGGTTTTTTTAATGCTGATTAGATTTCATGCTGTTTTACCTATAAGTTTACAATCCACTGCTAGTCTACATATAAGGATACGACTTACTCAAACTGCAACTAAACAGGTTAACTTTTCAATAGGAAAGGGAGGGGGGTTATGACAGAGAAAGAAGAGCGGATAGTTAAGGCAATTTGGGGAAATTATGTATCCGTCTGTTCTAACTCCTGTTGCTCTTGTTGTATTAACTGTCCCTTTGTCCATGTCCAACGGAATAAGATTCAATTAAAAAAGCAAACACAAAAGCGAGTATCCTAGTGGCATTAGGACTCGCTTTTTGTTTTATATTAGTATAGGAAGGAAACATCCAAAATGACCGGTAAGAATAAGCACGAGGAGGACGCAAATGTATAGCCCCCAGTGTACATAGGGCGATCGGATAATCGCCGATAAAATTTGCGACTAAGGTCATAAAAGAATCATGCTCTCCATTTATTGGAGTAATGTGTAGTGTAGAGATCCCTCTCTACACACCAACATAGGCGAATTGAGGAATACAGAATAATTTAGCGAGGTGGAGAATTTGCAAAAGGTGTTTGTGCTTGATACTTGTGTCCTACTTCATGACCCTAAGGCAATCTTCAATTTTGAGGACAATGAGGTGATTGTTCCTTACGCCGTACTGGAAGAACTAGAAAATAAAAAGAGACTCCTCGACGAGGTAGGTCGATCTGCCCGGGAAGCCATACGCCTATTCGATCAGCTAAGAGACAATGGCCAACTTGCAGAAGGTGTAAGCCTACCCAATGGAGGAACATTTAGAATTGAACTCAACCATTGCACGGAAAATCCTTTGCCACTTTACTCAGACATCAAACTGCCAGATAATCGGATACTGGCAGTGGCTTTGAATTTAGCCCATGAGGATGAGAGGCCAGTCATTGTGGTAACCAAAGATATCGCAATGCGTGTAAAAGCGGATGCCCTCTCTGTCAAAACCCAGGATTATTACAATGATAAAATAAGCCTTACTTCCTTAAATGACGATGTAATCAAGCTCGAACTGAAGGATAATGAGGTAAATGAACTCTATCAGATAGGTCATATCAGCTTAAGTGAAACTAAGTTGCCCAATAGCTGTGCCAAAGGATTGCTCAGTGACGGCACAGAGATTCCCCTCATCGTTTCCTCTGATGGAGCAAAGCTACTCAATCTCCATAGTCGCAATAAGGATTATTGGGGAATTGTCCCTAAAAATATTGAGCAAACTTGGGCTTTGGGTATGTTAAGTAACCCTCAAATCAAATTGGTTAATCTCATGGGGCCTGCAGGCACAGGAAAAACTTTAATTACTTTGGCCAGCGCCTTAGAGCAGACGATTCATCAGGATCTCTATACGCGTATCCTCTGCGCTCGGCCGGTTATTCCTTTTGGGAAGGATATTGGCTTTTTACCTGGTGAGAAAGAGGATAAGGTACGTCCCTATATGCAACCGATTTATGATAATCTGGAGTTCTTATTGCGACCTAAACTGGATAAGCTTCGTGATAAAGACAGCGAAGCCTTGGTGGAAAGCACCGTGGATTTACTGAAAAAGAGAAAGCAACTGGAGATCGAAGTGCTTACCTATATTCGCGGACGAAGCATCGCCAATCAATTCATTATCATTGATGAGGCTCAAAATCTTACAGCTCACGAGATCAAAACTATTATTACCCGTGCCGGAGAGGGGACAAAAATTGTCCTTTGCGGCGATCCGGATCAGATTGATCATCCGTATTTGGATAAAGAAAGCAATGGGTTAGCCTATGTGGCTTCCCGCCTAAAAGGGCAATCTTTCTATGGTCAAGTAGGACTGCTCAAAGGGGAACGAAGTGAACTGGCAGCCCTCGCTGCAAAGCTACTCTAAAAAAACACCGCCATAAATGGCGGTTTAAGGCGATAAGGATATCCTTATCAATACAAAACGAGGCAGGAAAAAGGGAAACCCTTACTATACCGTAGCAGTGTTAATGTAAAACGTAGTGTTTGTAAGGCTTGTGTTAATGATTATCCTGCCAATCCCGAAATTTCTGCAGATCAGAGTCCAGCTGTTTGAGTACTAAGCCCAAAACGAACATGTCATCTACATAGCCCACGCCGGGGATATAATCAAAAATGATATCGATGGGGGATAGAAAGTAAATTAGAGCCGCAAAGATAGCGACGATTGAACCGATCGGAATCTCTCGATACTCTTTGGTAATATAAGCTTTGACAATTTGGATGAGAAGGAGGATGTCTTGGTAGACTTTATTGATGGGACCGGTGTTAATGTTGAGCTTCTCGGCTTTGGCAAAGACAGCATTAAGTTTTTCTTGGGTTGCCTCGCCATTGAGGAGTGTCTTTTTGGCTTCATCTTGAAATGTATTAAACTTTTCCATAATCTGATCCTTAAGATTTTGTCCAATATGCATCGACGTGTCCTCCTTTGCTTTATGTAATTATATCATGATTATAATACATAGAAAAAACCTCAGCAGTTGCTGAGGTCTATCTCTACATTTTAGCTGACTAAGGCTTTTTCTACAGTTTCAAAGCCAAGGCGCTCAATCATTTGAGCGAAACGTTCACCCTTATTCCCATGATCCCTGTAATAATTAATGGCTTTTTCAATAAGCGCGATAGCTTCATCTACTGTATATAATCCCTGGATTTCTCGACCCAAATACTGTTTGCGAGCGGACATACCCCCGAGGGTGATGGCAACTTGGTTTGTTTTCTTACCGATGATACCGATGCAGCCAATATGGGGCATGGAGCAATTGTTTGAACAACCACTGATGACAATCCGGAGTTTGCTAGGCAGGGTTATATCGTAATAACCCTGATAGATTTTTTCGTTTAAGAGGTTAGTTAAGGCTTCCGTATCATAGAGGCTAAATTTGCAAACAGCACCTTTACAGGTGGTAATAGGTCTAGGTCTAGGACCAGTGGAGCCAATACTTAGTCCAACTTCGCGAAGAGCTTCGGCAACTGCTTCTAGATTGGAGTAATCTATGCCGGGAATTTCGATATTCAGTCTCTGGGTAAAGTAAAAGTTACCTTGTCCATATTGCTCACAGACTTCACTTACTTTTTGAGATTGCTTGGCACTCATTTTTCCACCGGGAATGACCACTCTACAGGAAAAATGCTCCCCATCCTTGTTAAGAATAAAGCCCTTTCCTTTTAAAAAGGCGGCCTGTTCCTTTATTTGAGAAATATCAACCATCGCTGCAATATCTCCTTTGCTTTCTATAATATTGAGTTAGTTGCTTTTGGTTTCAAGCTCGCGGAGTCTCTTGCTGAAGTATGTTTTAACAGGTTCTACGTATTCGGGCTTGAGGCTATAGCGACTTAATACTCTTGTAAAATCACGATCTAAGCCGTAGGTTCCATATTCATACCATTCCGCTTCTAAATTGCAGACGGCTTTTACTTGGTCATAAATATAGGGTGTACCTGAGAAGTTTTCAAAAAGGGTACTTAACTCTTGGGCTATCTGCTCATGGGGTAAGAAAAGATTAAAGGGTTGCTTGGCCTGTTCGGATTCATAGATGCCATCATCTTCCCAAACAAAGGGCTGATCACAAAGCTCTATGATTTCTTGACAAGTTTTAATCATCTTCTCTTTTTCGGCGGTAGATAAAGACATGATTGCACCTCTTATGTAATTTTTTACAAGACTTATTATACAACAAGAAGCTAGGGGGATGTTTTTTAGGATTTATTTCGAATATTCTAAAATAGAGCAAAGATAGGGAACACAAAATAAAAAGATGACACACTTGAGTAAGTGTGCCATTCATGTCAGTTAGGTCCAGAGTCTGATTCCTTGGGGAATCAGGGAAAAATGCACGGGTGTAAATCCGGGATGTTCTCCATCGAGTTCTAGGAAAGCGGAAGGCTGAGCGATAATGGAGATTTCTTTGCCTTGATAGACAGAGACCCCAGACACATCAAGATGGTTCCCTTGATAAATTTTGGGCAAATGTCGTAAAACCTTGTGAATGGGGAGGTCTCCAAGTACTGTAACATTAAAGAGGCCATCGGTTAAATCGGCATGGGGAGCAATCATCATCCCACCACCGAAGAAACGGCCATTAGCGATCATAATGCTATTAGTGGGACCATTCACGACAACTTTCCCATCAATAACGCACTTCATATGTTTATTTTTATAAGCAAAAATACTGATAAGACTGCCGAGGAGGAAAGATAGTTTTCCCCCTAAGAACTTACTGCGCCTATTGACACGATCAGCTGTTTCTCCGCCAAGGCCCACATCAGCTACGTTAAGAAAATAACGGTGGTGCAACATGTCGGAAGCATCTTGGTATTGAGCAAGTCCACAGTCCACCGGGGTTATTTGCTCTCGGTTAAGAACCTCCAAAAGAGAAGGAAGCCCGCGTTTTTGGTTAAGAGAGCGGAGAAAATCTCCCCCAGTCCCATGGGAGAAAATCGCGAGACTAGCCTCCGGATTAATGGGCACTTGATTCTCGAAAAAGCCGTTTATTACCTCATTAAGGGTACCGTCTCCACCAACAGATAGGATTCGTGTATAGTTATGTAAGGCTTGTCGAGTTAAAGTAGTGGCTTCCCCTGGACCACTCGTATAAGCATAGTCGAGATCGATTTTTTGATCGAGAAGACGTTTGTATACTTTGGGCCAAATCTTGCGGGTTTGGCCGTTTGCGGATGCTGGATTCACAATGGCAAACCAGGGGCTTTTGTTCATGTCAATAGCCTCTTATGGGACAATAGTAACTGGGCAAGGGGTTTCATGAAGTACGTGGGTTGCGACACTTCCTAAAATGGCACGTTTAACGGCACCTAAACCACGATAACCCATCACAATATTATCTACTGCGCTTTCTTCAGCTTCGGCACAAATCTCCCGACCAGGATCTCCAGTGCGCATGATAGTTTGGATGGGGACCGTGGAATCTTTGGCAATTTCCAGAGCGTGATCGAGGACTTCCTTGCTAGCTTCTTCCTGCATCGCCTTGATTTGCTCTTGGGTTGCAAAACGCTTTACATTAGGTGTATTGTAATTGGGTTGTATGTTTATGAAGATAAGTAAATCGGCCTTCCCTTCAGCTAGAGAAAGGGCATAGCGAATGGCTTTGTCTGAATTAGCGGATCCATCAACGGGTACTAAGAATTTGGTCATATGTACTTCACTTCCTTATCATTAAGTTGTCCACTTCATTTCATTTTAACATTAACTCATGGGAAAGTTAAGTCATCTTTGCTATACTAATGGATGAAATCTCAAATGGAAGTGATTGTAAGATGAATAATATATATGATGTTAAGGGTGGAACCGGTGGAGATTCTTACCTTATTGTAGGGGATAAAAAGACGGCATTGCTTGAGTGCGGTATGGCTTTTAGTGCTGCGAATCTAATTGATAATATAAAGGATGTCCTTCAAGGGCGTCAGTTGGACTATGTTTTAATAACTCATTCTCACTACGACCATGTGGGAGCTTTGCCCTATTTGAAAGAGGAATGGCCAAATCTAGAAGCTATGGGCTCTGAATACGATTTAAGGATATTAGAACGACCAAGTGCACTCGAGTCTATTCGAAAATTAAGTAATGAAGCTGCCCACATGTATTCGGGAGAACCAATCGAGGAATACAAGGATGAACTTATGAAGATCGATACAGTGATTTATGAGGGGAGTTGTATTGATCTAGGAGATACACAAATCAAGGTCATAGAAACACCAGGACACACCCGTTGTACATTATCCTTTTTAATTGATAATGAGATTTTCTATGGGAGCGAATCCTTAGGTGTTGTAAGCCAGTCAGGAAGGATTGTTCCGGCCTTTATCGTTGATTATTTTCAAGCGATCGAGTCAATTATTAAATGCCAAGCACTCAAGCCGACGGTAATTTATTCTCCTCATTATGGAATCATCGACCAAGAGCTTAAACCGGACTATTGGCAGGAATGCCTTGATGTTGCAGAATACTCTCGAAAAGTAGTTCTCCATTACTCAAATTTAGGCTATACTCTCGAAGAGATTTTAGTGGAATATGAAAACGTTTTCCGCAGTAAAGAATACTATGTAGAACAACCTCTGTTTGCGTTTCAGATTAATTCTCGAGGTATGATTAGTGCAATATTAAAGTCTCAGGCTGAGAAAGTGGACTAGAATGTTTTCAGAGTATCATGACTTAAGAAAAATTTAAGAAATGCACCAGGGTTATATCTAGATTTCATCAGTTATAATAGGGTTAAGATTTGCCTAGAGAGCAGGGAATAATTAGATTAGGGAGGATAAGCGGAATTGATCGAGATTTTGAAGGCTATTATTTTAGGTATTGTTGAGGGAGTTACCGAATGGCTGCCCATCAGCAGCACCGGGCACATGATATTGGTAGATGAATTTATTAAGCTGAATATGTCTGATGCTTTTATGGAGATGTTTTTAGTGGTCATACAATTAGGAGCTATCCTAGCTGTTGTGCTGTTATATTGGCATAAGCTCAATCCCTTTTCGATTCAAAAGGGAGCTGCAGGGAATAGAGTTTCAGTAAAACGAGAGACGATCGAGATGTGGATGAAGATTATCGTGTCCTGCATCCCTGCTGCGGTGATTGGTTTATTATTTGATGATGAGATGAATGCCCTCTTTTACAATTACCAGACCGTTGCTATTATGCTGATTTTGTTTGGAATTTTCTTTATTATGATTGAAAATATGAACAAGGGCAAACGATCCCGCATCAATCATCTTGAGCAGATTACTTATTCTGTTGCCCTAATGATCGGGCTTTTCCAGCTTATCGCTGCAGTTTTCCCAGGGACTTCTCGTTCCGGTGCGACCATCGTGGGGGGGCTCATGTTAGGGGTATCCCGTACAGTTGCCACTGAATTCACCTTCTTCTTAGCTGTACCTGTGATGTTTGGCGCCAGTGCTCTTAAATTAGTTAAATTTGGATTCAACTTTACCGGACAAGAGATGATGATTCTGTTGATTGGCATGGTCGTAGCCTTCATTGTATCCATTCTGTCCATAAAATTCTTAATGGGCTACATCAAGAAGAATGACTTTAAGGCCTTCGGGTGGTATCGAATTATCTTGGGTATCATCGTTATCTTATATTTTTCCATGCAAACGCTGTTAGGATAGGACTCCTGCTGTCCTATAGGTAATGTATCCTTAAAATGGTATAATAGAGTGTAGATGAAAATAAAGTGTAATTACAAAAGAAATTGAAAGTGCAAACATAGAAATGGAGGAAACATAATGAAAAAATGGCTAATTCCAGTGGGGATTATTCTCATTCTGGCTATGATTCTTGGGTCGGGTTACAATAACTTAGTTACTCTTAATGAGACGGTGGATAATAGTTGGAGCCAAGTGGAAAACCAGCTGCAGCGCAGAGCAGATTTGATTCCGAATTTGGTGAACACGGTTAAAGGGTATGCTGAACACGAAAGTGAAGTATTTACTGACATAGCGGATGCTAGATCACGCTTGATTGGTGCAGGTAGCGTGGGTGAGGCTGCCGAAGCGGACGCTGAACTGAGCAGTGCTTTAAGCCGTTTATTAGCCATATCGGAGAGCTATCCACAGCTCAAGGCTGACGCAAATTTCCGGGGGCTGCAGGATGAATTGGCCGGAACAGAAAACCGAATTGCAACAACTCGTATGGATTATAATAATGTGGTCCAAACCTACAATACGAAGATTAAACGCTTACCAACGGCCTTCTACGCCGGAATCCTTGGCTTTGATGAACGTGAGTACTTCAAGGCAGATGCTAGTGCCCAAGAAACACCGACCGTAGATTTTTCGAAATAGAGTCCTATGTCCTATAGGGTATTGGCAACGTGTGCAACAGGTATAGGTTTGAGATTGATATAGCTTAGAGGAAGGGATTGAAGCACATGAAGAGAAAACAGCTGCTTGCCGGATTGGTATTATTCTTCCTTTCCTTAGTAGCTCCATTACAAGCTGCCCCTTCTATCCCTCAACCTACTCGTGACTTTTTTGTATTGGATCAAGCTAATGTATTGAATCCCGGTACCGAACAGACCATTGTCCAAAATTCAGCAGCCTTAGCGCAAAAGACCAAAGCCCAGGTTGTGGTGGTTACCACGAATGATCTGGATGGGTATGAGCCGGAGGAGTACGCCTTGGCCATCTTAAGGGAATGGGGTATCGGGGATAAACAGCTCAACAACGGCTTGTTGATTTTAGTATCTCCCAAGGAACGGGTTTCGCGAATTGAGGTCGGTTATGGCTTAGAAGGAGCTCTTCCTGATGCTAAGACGGGTCGGATCCAAGATGAATATATGATTCCGTATTTTCAAGAGAATGATTATGACCAGGGGATACTGAACGGGTATCTTGCCTTCGTTCAGGAAGTGGCTGCGGAGTACCAGGTTGTGATGGATAGCGGCTCACCCCAAGCTCTTTACGCATCTTCATCCTCATCGGGAGATGAGTTCGATCAATTAGCTGCCTTGCCCCTGTGGGTCAAAGTCCTCGGTATCATCGGGCTTATTTTACTCTTCTACCTTGATCATCGTTATTTCGACGGCTTCATCTTCGGCATGATTATCGGCATGCTGATGAGAGGCGGCCGTGGTGGCGGTGGGGGCGGAGGAGGCTTCGGAGGCGGCGGTGGTTCCGGCGGTGGCGGAGGTAGTACTAGGCGTTGGTAGGATAGATGCTTCTTGACACTTTTGTCCTCAAGGTGCTATGATGGTGAATAAGAGAATATGTATAGGGGAGCTGGAGAACGGCTGAGAGGGAAACAAGTGTTTCCGACCCGTAGACCTGATCTAGGTAATGCTAGCGGAGGGACTAAGATGTATGAGGTATCGCTTATGCACTTATGATTTATTAATTAAACCTTCTGCTTGCAGAAGGTTTTTTATTTAACAAATTATTTATAGAAGGAGAATGTGAAATGATTAATGCCAGTGTTGCTATTCAAGTGCTGCCCGCTGTAGAAGGAAAAGATGTGATCCGCGTGGTGGATAAGGTGATTGAATACTTAAAGTCCTCGGGATTAAACGTTTATGTGGGCCCTTTTGAGACTACCATTGAAGGTGAGTATGATCAATTGATGGAAATGGTTAAACGCTGTCAACTGATCTGCATCGAGGAAGGGGCACCCAGCGTCATGTCCTATGTAAAAATTAGCTATAGGCCGGAAGGCGGGATATTGACCATCGATGAAAAGGTTACAAAGCATCACCAATAAACTGTATCCCGCGGCGGTACTGATTGGTTTACTCTTAATTTGGTACGCGGTGACCTTTTTGGAAGTCGTGCCTAAATTCATGCTGCCCTCCCCCGGGGATGTTGTCCGGGCTCTGCTACGCTCTTTTCCTGATTTGATGCAGCATGCACGAATCACCTTGACTGAAGCCTTTGTGGGATTAACTATTAGTATTCTGCTAGCTTTTTGGATTGCCTTATTGATGGATCGCTTCGAAGGCCTTTATAAAGCCCTTCATCCCCTTTTAGTTATCACTCAAACCATTCCCACGGTAGCCATTGCGCCCCTGTTGGTGCTGTGGATGGGCTACGATATGGCGCCGAAGATTACCTTGATCGTTATGACTTGCTTTTTCCCTATGACGATCGCTCTTTTGGGAGGATTTAAGTCGTCGGATCAAAATGCCATGAATCTTATGCGAGCAATGGGGGCGAAGAAGTGGCACATCTACCGCTATATTAAGCTGCCCAATGCTCTGCCTGGTTTTTTTTCGGGCTTGCGCATATCTGTGTCTTATTCCATTGTGGGAGCGGTTATTGCCGAGTGGCTTGGGGGGAATAGTGGTCTGGGAGTTTATATGACTCGGGTCAGGAAATCCTATTCCTTTGACAAAATGTTCGCCGTGATCTTTCTTATTATTATCTTGAGCTTAGTGCTTATGAAATGCGTGGAACTCATCGAACGAAGAGTCATGCCTTGGCTGCAGACAGAGGATGCACAAAAAGAAGCATAACCATTCAGAGGGGTCTAATCCTCCTCTGAACGAGGTAATCGTTTATTAAACCAAGCTAAGGAGAGAATTTTGAGATGAAGAAGAATATTATTGCTACTATGATCAGTGTTTTAATGGTTTTTGGGTTAGCCGGGTGTGGCTCTCAGAATAATGCGGAAAACACCGGGAGTAACCAACAAGGGGCAGCAGAAAATAAGAAGATTACCTTTGTCCTTGATTGGACGCCCAACACGAACCACACCGGTGTCTATGTAGCTAAAGAATTAGGATATTTCCAAGATGCAGGCTTAGAGGTAGAAATTGTGCAACCACCCGAGGGCGGAGCCTTATCTTTAGTAGCTGCTGGAAAGGCGGAATTCGGTGTCAGCTTCCAAGAAGAACTGGCCTCTGCACTTACCTCGGACAGTCCCCTCGATGTGGTGGCTGTAGGGACCATTTTACAGCATAATACCTCAGGTATTATCTCCTTAAAAGAAGATAACATTGCTAGCCCCAAAGGTATGGAGAACAAGGTTTACGCGACCTGGGATTCCCCTGTTGAAAAAGCCATTATTAAACAAGTTGTCACGAAAGATGGCGGCAACTTTGATGAGATCAACATGATTCCCAGTACAGTAACCGATGTCATTTCAGCTTTACAAACCGATGTAGATGCCATTTGGGTTTATTATGGTTGGGACGGAGTAGCTACACAGGTTAAAGGCTTAGAAACTAACTACTTCGCGTTCAAGGATATCGATCCTGTTCTGGACTTTTACACACCAGTCATTGCAGCAAGCCCTCAGTACTTAGAAGGAAACCAAGAAACGGCTAAAGCCTTTCTAGCTGCTGTTGCTAAAGGGTATGAATATGCAATTGCTCAGCCTAAAGAAGCGGCAGACATTCTTGTTAAATACGCACCGGAATTGGATCCGGAACTCGTCACCGCCAGCCAAGAGTATTTAGCGGAGGAGTATAAAGCTGAAATAGAGCAATGGGGCTTTATCGATCAGAGCCGTTGGGATAACTTCTATGCTTGGATGTATGATAACAAGCTCATTCCAAAGAAAATTGAGACTGGCCAAGGCTTTACTAATGCTTATCTGCCTAAGTAGACAGCTCTTTCAGGTAAGATTGTAGGTGCGAAAAACGCGTAAAAAGTCGGGAGTTATAATGAGTAAGATAAAGCTGGAAACGCGTAACATTTCGAAAAGTTATGCGGGTGAGTTAACCATTAAAAATATTAATATTCGCTTGGGTGAAAACGAATTAGTGAGCTTGCTCGGCGTAAGCGGCATTGGCAAAAGCACACTCTTTAATGTGATTGCTGGTGTGCAGGTCCCCGACTCTGGTCAAGTGCTGATGGAGGGGGAGGACATCGCGGGGCAGACAGGTAAAGTCAGTTATATGCAGCAAAAGGACCTCATGCAGCCTCACTTAACTGTCTTGGATAATGTGGCTTTACCCCTTTTCATACGGGGCGTGAAGAAGAGCCTGGCTCGGGAAGAGGCTGCCAGCCACTTCCGGGATTTCGGCCTCGAGGGGACCGCTAAGAAGTATCCTACCCAGTTATCCGGGGGGATGCGACAACGAGCAGCTTTGCTGAGAACGTATTTGTTCTCGCAGGAAGTAGCTCTTTTCGATGAACCTTTTTCCGCTTTAGATGCTATCACGAAGAGTGCAATGCATCGTTGGTACTTGGACCTCATGGATCGCATTAATATGTCCACCTTGTTCATCACCCACGATATTGATGAGGCCATCTTGCTTTCCGACCGAGTCTATATCATGACTGGGCCCCCCGGCATCATTGCTCATGAAATTCTTATCGATACTCCCCGACCTCGTGGGGATGAGTTTCTATTATCTGATGAGTTCATGGCATACAAACGACAAATCATAAAGCTTTTGAGCCTATAATGTTATATTACCCAGGTACTACATGTAGTGTCTGGGTGTTTTTTTAATAAAGGACTTTTTATATTTTCATAGAAAACTAGATATATTATTGTCAGATTATTAAGTGCATTTTGGTATGCCAGCCAAGAAGGGATGTGGAGCCATGCCCAACCCGAAGAACATACCTGATTTAGGAATATTCCCCTTTTTTAATGGACTGTCACCAGCTTTGCTGGAGTCTTGGAAAGAGTACTTTAACCGGAAAAGTTTTGCCAAGCGACAGAGATTAGTTTTTCCTTCTACTGGCTCCGATGTGATTTTTTTTGTTCTCTCAGGTGAGGTGAAGATCGCTTATTCATCTGAGGATGGTAAAGAGTTTACGATTACTATTCTTTCAGCTGGGGAAGTTTATAGTGAACATTCTTTAGCCATGGCAACTGCAATTGAAAAAACAGAGGTTCTTTATCTTAATATGGCGGATTTTCGTAGCATAATGGATGAATCACCTGAAGTTGCCCGACGCTTAGTTCGATTGCTGGGAACGATACTGCGCTTGACCAATGACTTGATTGCCGACTTGGCATTTCGTGAAACAGCATCGCGTTTGGCCCGCGTGTTTTGGCGAACTTTGCAGGCCAAGAATATAACAATGAAACAACAGCGTGATACCATTCATCTCACCCATGAGGAATTAGCTTCATTAAGTGGAAGTACTCGCCAAACTATCAATGAAATATTGCGTCATTGGGAACAGCAGGGTATTCTTGAACTACATCGAGGGTATGTGGTACTATTAAAACCTGAAAAACTATGGGTAAAAGTAAGCCACGACCATGCGTAAGGTAGCGCTGTAAGGGAGCGGAATCTTATTGTAGGCGTTATAAAGTAGTTGGATTGTAAAGGTACTGTAAAAGTGCCTTTTTTGTTTGCCCTCGCTTTTCTCAGATAATATCCCTGCAATTTGAAGTAATGTCGCTAAGCCGACAGTAATTATCTGAAAATTATAATAGTATGGACTTATTAGAATAAAATAGTGCATGTTTTGGTAAGGAGGGATAATGTGAAACAGTTACTGATACGCTCAGAGAGTTGTGTGGGATGCAAAAGCTGTGAACTGGCGTGTGCCGTAGCCCATTCCCAATCGAAGCAGTTGTTTGCAGCTATCTTTGAACGAGAGCTTCCTCACAAGCGTGTCTTTGTGGAGACAGACGGAGTCGTGAATATGCCCCTGCAGTGTCGCCAATGCTCTGACACACCCTGTGTTCACGCCTGCATGGCTGGGGCTATGCGAGTTGATCCTGCTACCGGTTTGGTACAGGTCAAGTCGGAGAAATGTGTCGGGTGCTGGATGTGCGTCATGGTTTGTCCTTTTGGTGTCATCAGCCAAGGGTCATCCCGCCAGGTAGTGAAATGCGATCGTTGCCAGGAGCTGGACTATGAGCCGGCTTGTGTCTCGGCCTGCCCGACGAAGGCAATCCAATTCGTTGAAGTAGACGGGTTTGCCAGTGGTACCCGTAAATCATGGATGAATCAACTGAAGGAGGTTAGTCATCATGCTTAATATCCGCAGTATTGATCCAGCGGCCTTGGATCTAGCAAAAAAGGCTGATAGGGATGGTATTGAAACCGTATGGGATCGCTACGAAAAGCAACAGCCTCAGTGTGGGTTCGGAAGTTTAGGACTCTGCTGTCGTCACTGTATTCAAGGGCCCTGCCGGATTGACCCCTTTGGGAAGGGACCGGACAAGGGAATTTGCGGTGCTACAGCTGACGTAATCGTTGCTCGAAATTTGCTGCGCCAGGTAGCCGCCGGTGCTGCAGCCCATGTGGATCACGCCTATGAGGCTGTGGAGGCCTTAAAGTTGGCCGCGGAAGGCAAGATCGACTACCCTATTGCAGATCTCAATAAATTAAAAGCCATCGCTACTGGTTTAGGCATAGAGACGGAAAACAAAGAGCCCAATGAATTGGCCTTAGAGGTGGTTCAAGTAGCCTATGAGGATATGGGCAACCATCAGAAACAGCCCATGAAATGGGTGAGTGCCCATGCGCCAAAGCAGCGGCTAGAGGTTTGGGAGTCCTTGGGGATACTTCCGCGCAATCCCGATCGAGAAATTCGGGAAGCGATGCACCAGACCACCATGGGTATGGATGCAGACCCCGTCAACCTTATTTTAGCAACTGCTAAGCAGGGATTGGTGGACGGCTATGCCGGACTGAAGCTCGCCACAGATATGCAGGACATTTTGTTTGGGACACCGGCACCCGTGGTGACTGAAGCAAACTTAGGAGTACTAAAAGAAGATTATGTGAATCTGATTGTCCACGGTCATGTGCCACTTCTGTCAGAGAAAATTGTTCAATGGGCGAAGACCCTCTCCCCTGAAGCAGAAGCAGTAGGAGCTAAGGGGGTACAAGTGGCCGGAATCTGCTGCACCGGTAATGAAGTTCTTATGCGTCAAGGTGTTCCTTTAGCAACCAATTACCTCGCCCAAGAATTAGCCATTGTCACCGGAGCTGTAGATACCATGGTCGTTGATGTCCAATGCATTATGCCTTCCTTAGGGCAGATTGCTTCTTGTTACCATACTGAATTGATTACTACCATGCCCATAGTGAAAATTCCCGGCGCCACTCATATACCTTTTACCCTAGAACATGCCGATGAAGCCGCTCAAGAGATCGTCAGAAAAGCCATCGCTGCCTATGCTAAACGGGATCCCAACAAGGTTCATATCCCCGATTATCGGGCCAAGATTATGGCTGGCTTTAGCGTGGAAGCCATTGTCGGCGCCTTGTCCAAGCTGGATGCAGACCAGCCCTTAAAACCCCTAGTAGATAATATCGTCAACGGTAATATAGTCGGCGTTGTAGCCACTGTAGGCTGTAACAATGTCAAAGTAGCCCAAGATATCTTCCATGTGGAAATGGTCAAGGAGCTTTTAAAGAACAATGTTTTGGTCGTGGCTACCGGTTGCTCTGCTCATGCTTTGGCGAAAGCAGGAATGATGAACTCGGAGGGAGCAGAGAAATATGCCGGTGAGTCCCTAAAGGCGGTGCTTACGGCGATTGGTGAAGCTGCCGGCTTAGGTGCTCCACTGCCACCGGTATTGCATATGGGGAGCTGCGTGGATAACTCACGGATCGGAGATTTAGTGACGGCATTAGCCGGTTACCTTGGGGTAGACACTGCCGCTCTGCCTGTAGCCGCCAGCGCTCCGGAACCCCAGCACGAAAAGGCCCTCAGTATCGGGACCTGGGCTGTTACCATGGGATTTACCACCCACTTAGGTGTTGTGCCTCCCGTCTTAGGGAGCAAGCAGGTGAGCGAGCTTCTTACAGCTGGGCTCACTGACGTCATTGGCGGAAAGTTCTATGTGGAAACAGATCCCCAAACAGCAGCCCATGGGCTTATAGAGGATATCCGCAAGAAAAGACAGGCACTGGGTTTGGACCAATAAGCACTGGGGGGAACCTCTATGAACTATATCATCATTGGAAACAGTGCGGCAGGACTTTTTGCTGCCGAAGGGATAAGAGAAGCTGATCCCCAGGGGGCGATAACAGTTCTCACGGCCGATCACTATCCTTCCTATTCCCGCTGCCTAACTACTTATTACTTAGCCGGGGATATCGAGGAGGAGCAAATCTTTCTACGCACGCCGGAAGAATTGGCGAAGCTGAATTTAGATATCCATTATGGCTGTCGAGTGACGGGACTTAACCCGGAGCAGCAAAGAGTTAGTACGGCAGACGGTAGGTCCTTTGACTTTGATCGATGCTTAATTGCCACTGGTGCTTCCGCGGTTACTTTGGATCTTCCCGGTACCACTTTGCCGGAAGTGTTCACCCTCCGCCATTTAGAAAATGCTAAGGGCATAAGACACTTGCTCAAGCCGGGGGGGAAAGCGGTCATCATCGGTGGTGGTTTAGTTAGTTTAAAATCTGCATATGCACTAAGGAAGCAGGGATTAGAGGTCCATGTGGTCGTATCCTCAGGCTATATCCTCTCCCAAATGCTCAATCCACTTGCTGCGCAAAGGTTGGAGCAACACCTGAGTGATCATGGCATTGACATTATCCTTAACTCAGATGTAACTACTATTGAAGGTCAGGACCGTGTCGAAGGCGTTCAACTAAAGTGCGGCAAAAGGCTGGAAGCGGACCTAGTTATCATTGGCAAGGGCGTTCGGCCCAATACTGAGCCTTTTCTGGATACAGGCCTCAAGATGAAGCATGGAATTCTTGTTAACGACTATCTGGAGACGAATCTTCCTGGTGTATATGCAGCAGGGGATGTCGCGGAAGCCTGGGATTTTCTGCACGAGGGTCCGCGCATCAATGCTATCTGGCCAAATGCCACGGAACAAGGGCGTATCGCGGCCTTGAATATGACGGGTAAGAGAACGTTCTATAAAGGTTCCATGGGGATGAATTCGGTAGATTTCTTTGGCCTCAGAATCATCTCAGCCGGAATCATCAAACCCCCTCAAGGAAATGAAGGTTGTGGGGATAGCTTCACTTGGCAGGTGACTGAAGATTTCTATCAGGACCCCTCTTCTCAGCAACCTACCTATCAATCACTGATCTTGCAAGGGGATTATTTGAAGGGGTATGTCCTAATTGGTCATCCTCTGCAGGCAGGAATCCTCACTGCCTTAGTTCAAGCCCGCGAGCCGCTTTCTCTGCGGGTACGTGAGCAAATTCGCGCAGGAAAAAGGGGTCGAGTGCGGTTTGTACTCTGAAAGTTGCATATTAATATAAAACTGCAGAATTTTTAAGTGACACTCATGATGGTGGGTGTCACTTTTTTTGTTTAATGACTTCCCTGTCAGTACCTCTCTTCAAAAAATAGGAAAATTGTGTCAGTCTTCAAGAGGTGGACATAGGATATAGGGATACGATAGAAGGGAGATTGGTAGGACTGATGTGGAAAGGAAAGAAAGTTTTAGTTACCGGGGCGGGTGGCTTTATCGGTAGTCATTTGACAGAGGCTTTAGTTCAGGCCGGAGCCGATGTTCGCGTATTTATAAGGTATAATTCCCGAGATGGACGAGGAAATCTGGACGACTTAAAATCTTCGGTCTTGGATCAGATTGAAATCATTACGGGAGATTTACGCGATGCCGATGTGATTGATCGAGCTGTCAAAGGGAATGAAGTGGTTTTTCACTTAGCTGCTTTAGTGGGCATTCCCTACTCTTATAAAAACCCCCGTGAAGTGGTGGAGACCAATGTTTTGGGTACCTTTAATATTCTCATCGCGGGAAGGGATCATGAGGTTAGCCGAGTTGTCAGCACCTCGACTAGTGAAGTATATGGTTCCGCCCAGTATGTCCCTATTGATGAACAGCATCCTTTGCAAGGGCAGTCGCCTTATTCGGCGAGCAAAATTGGGGCAGATAAATTAGCTGAGAGCTTTTATGCGTCCTATAATCTTCCAGTGGTCACGATTCGACCCTTTAACTGTTATGGACCAAGACAATCCGCTCGTGCTATCATTCCTACTCTAATTACTCAGGCCCTTGTAAGCCAAGTAATAAAACTTGGCAACCTAGATGCGAAAAGAGATTTTACTTTTGTCTCCGATACAGTAGCAGGTTTTATGGCTGCCGCTACGGCAACTGAGGCTGTGGGTAAAGTCATTAATGTGGGATCGGGTCAGGAGATTTCCATCGGGGAGCTAGCTGAGATTATTCTTAAGACAACTAGTAGCACTGCCCAGTTGGTTATTGATGAAGAGAGGGTTCGTCCGAGCAAGAGTGAGGTCAACCGTCTTTTAGCAGACAATCGTTTAGCAAAGGACGTTCTTGGGTGGGAGCCCCATGTTTCTTTAGAAGAAGGAATAGGAAGAACAAGACTCTGGATCGGAGAGCATTTGGACCGTTTTCAGATAGGGAAATACCAAATTTAACAATGAAGAAGGGGATGCCATGCAAAGCATATTATTGGCCGGTGGAAGAGGATCGCGATTAGATCCTTATAGCCGAGTTTTACCCAAGCCCCTTTTTCCGATCGGGGATAAGCCCATAGCAGCCATTCTGCTTCAACAGCTTAAAGAGGCAGGGGCAGATGAGGTAATTATGTGCTTAGGGTACCTTTCAGATTTATTGATGACTTATTTCCGGGATGGCCGCGAGTTTGGATTGTCCATTCGTTACTCAATAGAGTCAGAGCCTTTGGGTACCGCAGGGCCTTTGAAGAAAGTGGAAGGCTTAAGAGATAATTTTCTGGTGGTCAATGGGGATGAGTTAACTGCTTTAGACTTTGGTGACCTCTATGAGCACCATTTAGCCTCAAAGGCTGATATGACTGTAGCAGTTCAGATGAAGACAACTCACTCCTCCTTCGGCGTCCTAGAGATCCAAGAAGGTCAGGTTGTTTCCTATGCGGAAAAGCCCACCCATAATTACTGGGCGAGTATGGGCATCTATGTTGTCAATAAAAATGTTCTTTCCTATATCCCAGACAATGGACGGTTTGATATGCCGAATCTCGTCCAGTGCCTTCTCCAAAAAGGGGCAAAGGTGATTGGTTACGAGTGCCGAGAACTCTGGTTTGATATCGGAACCTTAAGTGACCTGGAAAAAGCAAAAGAACAATTAGGACAGTATAAGTAAAAAGGTACCAATAAAGTGTAACTCTTTTAGGACAAGGGTCATAGAATGGAGTGTAGTGATATTAAGGAGGTGTAACATGGCTTTTTTAACTACGGGTTTGCTGGATAATACTCCTGTTTTCGGAGTTCGGCCAAGTACCTCCCTTCGTGTTCTAGTAACCAATAACGAGGACACTATAGAATCAGTAGAGGTGAAGGGATTTTTTCAGAATGGAAATACGAAAATACAGTACGTGGAAGAGTTGTTCAGCATTGGATCGGGTGAAGTCAAGATAAGGGACTTTTTTGGGGAATTTGATGGTATTGAATTCCAGTTTCTTGTCAGTTCGCCTGGAGTTAATGTGACCCTATGGGGGAAAGACGGGGAAAGTAATTTACAGACAGCACACAGAGTTGTTGCACAAGAATTTGATGAACTGAGTATTTAATAGCAGAAATAAGGAGATGACTGAATGGCAGAATTAACGACTGGATTGATTGAAAATTTTCCAGTGAATGGGGTGCGCCCCTCGGTATCGGTATCAGTCAGAATCACCAATGATGGAGATTCTGTGGAGACGGTTGAAATAATCGGCTATGCTCTCAATGGCCTTTTTAAAGATGTATATGTTTTGGAACTCATCAGTGTCAATCCCGGCGAGGTTGTGCTCAGGGAATACTTTGCAGATTTGAATGCCTTCGAGTTTGTTTTTTCTACAAGCTCCGAAGCTGTAGTCATTTCTGCTTGGGGTAAGGATGCTGCAGGGAATTTGGTGGATGCCCATCGGGTACTCCCTGCTGAACTCGATTCGCTGGAACCCGTAGTCGGTCCAACAGGATCGACCGGGGCAACAGGAGCGGTGGGTCCGACAGGATCGACCGGGGCAACAGGTGAGGTGGGTCCGACAGGCCCGACCGGAGCAACAGGTGAGGTGGGTCCGACAGGCCCGACCGGAGCAACAGGTGAGGTGGGTCCGACAGGCCCGACCGGGGCAACAGGAGCGGTGGGTCCGACAGGATCGACCGGGGCAACAGGAGCGGTGGGTCCAACAGGATCGACCGGGGCAACAGGAGCGGTGGGTCCGACAGGATCGACCGGGGCAACAGGAGCGGTGGGTCCAACAGGATCGACCGGGGCAACAGGAGCGGTGGGTCCGACAGGATCGACCGGGGCAACAGG
>NZ_JBBWUA010000023.1:0-50821 GCF_038181555.1 Desulfitobacterium sp. THU1
CCGGAGGGGTTCCACCCGTTCCCATCTCGAACACGGAAGTTAAGACCTCCAGGGCTGATGATACTTGGACCGCAGGGTCCTGGGAAAGTAAGTCGTTGCCAGATAAACGCTAAAAAGACCGTCTATTGCAGATGGTCTTTTTGCTTTTCACTAAAGTGAAAACGAGAAACGAAGTGCATGACGCTCCGGAGTACCTGGGAAAGTAATATCCACACTGCAGGGGTGTTCGTCTCCGGACGCAGTGTGGCGAAAAGAACCCTCAGCGGAAGAGTATTCTTTGTAGTTTCCGCTTCGGCGAAACAGTCCACCGGACTATTTCGTATCCGCATTTCGTGTTGCCA
Source organism: Desulfitobacterium sp. THU1 (assembly GCF_038181555.1). Classification (NCBI taxonomy): domain Bacteria; kingdom Bacillati; phylum Bacillota; class Clostridia; order Eubacteriales; family Desulfitobacteriaceae; genus Desulfitobacterium; species Desulfitobacterium sp. THU1. The sequence goes on from NZ_JBBWUA010000023.1 coordinate 342, forward strand.
GATAATCAGTAGAGAGACCGTCGATTAAGATGGTCTCTTTGCTTTTCACTAGAGTGAAGACGAAAAAACAATATGTTCTCTGATTAGAGAAGGTTTTAAAATGATCGGGTAGTATGATAAGATAAGAAATGCTATCGAAATTTGATTGGAACACATGATTTTCAGAGTCTCGCGAACTTAAAAGGTAATATTAAGCAACGATCTTCTTGTGGAACATGGTCTGGATTATGGTAGGGACCCGCTAAGGAGTGGGGGGAAGATATCAATTATTTGGAGATTAAGAATATATTAGACTGATAGGGGTCAATTGGGAAATAGAGTGAGGGGAGTATGCTCGTGGTTATAGAAGTAAATATGATACAGACCGTTGCTTTAGGCGTAATTATGTTCCTCATAGGGGAAATGATTGTGAGGAGAATACCGTGGTTGCAGAAATACTGTATACCGGCTCCCGTGGTTGGCGGGTTAATCTTTGCAATATTTCATGCCTTTGGGGTACAAAGCGGAGTATTTGCTTTTGCTTTTAACCAGACCCTTAAGGACTTCTTTATGATTGGTTTTTTCTCAACTATTGGTTTTATGGCCAGCTTGAGGATTATCAAGCAAGGCGGAATTGCGATAATTATCATGCTGCTTGTTTCCATTGTCATGCTCATCATACAAAATATCTGGGGCGTGAGTATGGCAAGGTTTTTTGATTTGAATCCTTTGATTGGATTGTCAGCTGGTTCTATATCTCTGATGGGCGGGATTGGGACCGCAGCAGCTTTAGGGCCGATTATGGAAGCCAATGGTGCCGGAGGAGCACTAACTATTGCTGTGACCTCAGCTACTTTTGGGCTTGTAATGGGTGGCTTAGTTTCTGGTCCCATTGCCCGCTTCCTCATTGATAAATATGGACTCCATAGAAAAGCGGTAGCAGGGGACTCAAGGCGAAGAAACCTCCAAAAAAATTATGCAAACTTAGTAGTAGAGGATGATAATCCGGAAACGATTCGGACTAAGGATTTAAGCAATGGGTTCTTTCTTATCATGATTGCTATGGGTGTGGGTTCAATTATTTCCCTATTGATCAATAAGACCGGAATTGTTTTTCCGGCTTATATCGGAGCTATTTTAGCGGCAGCACTCATTCGGAATCTGGCTGATAGTTATCGTTTGACCTTACCACAAAGGGAGATTAGTGCTATCGGCGATGTCTTTTTAAGTATTTTTCTTGTCATGACGATTATGTCTCTAGAGATCTGGAAAATTGGCGGTATGGCCATACCCTTGTTGGTGATCTTGCTAGGTCAGGTTATTATACTTGCCCTCTACACAATCATTGTAGTCTATAACGCAACGGGCCGTGATTATGATAGCGCGGTTATGAGTGCCGGGTTCTATGGCTATGCTATGGGAGCGACTCCTAATGCAATGGCCAGTATGTCGGCTGTTGTGGAGAGGTATCGTCGGCCTTCTCCGAAAGCATACTTTACCATTCCTATTGTGGGAGGATTCGCCATTGATCTTACTATGAGTATTATCGTGGTAGGGCATATGAACTTGCTTTTGGCGGGAATTTTGTAAACAACGATAGTTATCAGAGCAGTGATTAGCCAGCAGAAATTATTTTTGCTGGCTTTGTTTTACCCGAGCACTTTATTTCCACAACAAAATGTTGAGGAAGCTAACAAAGAAGTGCTGTTTAGTAGATGCAGCAAAAAGAAGATATAATGTGCTAGAAGGCACAAGAACAAGCGATGTATTTAACTATTTTTGCGAAGGAGTGAACGTGTTGAGAAGTTATTTAGAAACTGAAAAACACCTGGTAACTTTACAAGCGGAGTCCGAAGAAAAATACCTAGCGGAGTTTAGATCTGGAAAGTATACTGTGGAGAGCCCTCTCGTTATTAAGAATCCCTATTTGATTAACCCATTGGCTGCAGTTATTTGCTTTAATACTGAAGAAGAAACGACGGCACAGATTACAGTAAAAGGTAAAGCCGTACAAGGGGACCTTACTCATATCTTCGCTGCTGCTAAAGAACATATTTTGCCTATTTACGGATTGTATGATGATTATGAGAACACCGTTGTGGTTGGCCTTGGCAATGGAAAAACTGCCGAAGTTAAAATTGAGGTTGAAGAGCTTAATGTGAATAAGGCGCAGTATTGTAAGACAACACCTGAGTACTTTGGCAAAGACTTCATGTTGATTTCAACCACGACACCGCTGATTGAATCGGCAAGAACGGTTGGCTTTGACTATGCAGGGGATTTAAGATGGGTTATCACCAATCTGCAAAGTTGGGATATCAAGAAACTTGAAAACGGAAGATTACTTTATACTTCTTATCGAACCATTCAAAAACCCTACTATACTGTTGGTGTTATGGAAATGGATTTTTGCGGTAAGATCTATAAGGAATATCGTCTCCCAGGTGGTTACCACCATGATGCCGTGGAGTTGGAGAACGGCAATATCTTAGCTGCTTCCGATAATGACTTCAACGATTCTGTAGAAGACTTTGTTGTGGAAATTGATCGTGCTACTGGAAAAGTCGTCAAGTCATGGGATCTACAAAACATTTTAGAAAGAGGCCAGGGAAAAGCCGGAGACTGGAATCACCATGATTGGTTCCATAATAATTCTGTCTGGTATGACAAACCCACCAATTCTATCACAATGTCAGGTCGTCATATGGATGCTGTAATCAACTTTAATTATGATAGCGGAAAGTTGAATTGGATTATTGGTGATCCAGAGGGCTGGAGTGCAGAATGGCAAAAATACTTCTTCAAAAATGTCACTAAGGGCGATTTTGATTGGCAATATGAGCAACATGCGGCAAGGATATTGCCGAATGGTAATGTCTTTGTTTTTGACAATGGAACCTATCGTTCGAAGAACGAGGCGACCCGTGTGGATCCGCAACAGAACTTCTCCCGTGGAGTCATCTATAAAATCGATACGGAGAAAATGGAGATCGAACAAGTATGGCAGTATGGTAAAGAAAGAGGCGCGGAATTCTACTCTCCTTATATTTGCAATGTAGATTATTATGGTGAAGGTCATTATATGGTTCACTCCGGTGGCATCGCAAGCTACAGAGGTAAACACACCGATGGCTTAGGCGCTATGCTCCTAAACAAATACAAAGATGAGCATATTCACTTGAAGCTAGAATCTACTACCGTTGAAGTACAAAATGATGAAGTAAAATATGAGTTGAATGTTCAAGGCGGTAACTACTATCGGGCCAGACGAATTAGCCCTTATGATGAGAAAACCAATCTTGTTTTGGGTAAAGGTGAGCTTCTCGGGGGCTTCGGGGTGACCCCAGAATTTATGAAAGTAAAATTCCAAGATACCAATGTAGAACTACCCGCAAAGCACAACTTTAATCCCATCCTCGAAGAAGACCGGTTAGCAATTCGTGCCAGTTTTAGGGAAGGATCGCAAGTCATCCTTGAATTAAAGGGCGCCGAAAAATCGAAATTCTATAACATTCCTACCGAGGTCCATGATGTTACAGCGGCCTGTGTTTCCTTTGAGGAACAAAATGATAACGACTTCCAGTTCTATATCAGCAGAGAAGGATTAGCGGGCGATTTTGAAATTTATCTAAATATCGACAATAAGAGATATGACACGCACTGCTCCGTGAAAATGTAATTTGTCATAGGGAGTTTCCTTGAACCTTAGCTTAGTTACAGATACAATAAATGTAACTAAGCTAAGGAGGTCCTTACATGCGTATTCATGATTTGAGATTTTTAATCGAATTATCTCACTCAAAGTCGATTACTTTGACTTCGGAGAAAATGCATATTTCTCAGCAAGGACTGAGTCAATTGATTACGCGTGTGGAGCGAGAACTGAATGTAAAGCTCTTTAACCGAGGCCGACATGGAATTAGCCTCACGGAAGCTGGTCAGAAGGCAGTCCAAAAAGCCAAAGAGATTGTTGAAAAATATGACGAGTTAAAGGTTGAATTAGAAATTCTTGACCTACAGGGAACCTCCCCAGTTGAGGGTGATTTAATACTATCTCATTCCCATGTGTCAGGAACGACGGTGTTGCCAAAGGCTTTGAAGTTATATAAATCACGATATCCCGATGTGAACTTAACGATTTGTGAGAATGCTCCCTTTGAAACGATTGCCTTGATCAAGGAGGACCCCAGAGTCGTTGGGCTTATCAATTTTCCCGAGGCATATTATCAGGATCAGGATAAGAATGCCTGGCTTTCCAGCCCTGATCTAAGGTATAAAGAATTTTTGCGTGACGAGTTGATACTATGCGTACCAAAATCTTGGGCTTTAAGTAAGCAGCAAATGACATCGGTCAATGAGATGATTAAACTGCCGATGGTTTACTACGAAACAAGACAATATGGCGAAATTATAGCCCAATTGTTTAGCCAAGCAGATGGTCAACCTAAGGTCTTTTTAAAGACATTCAATAATGAATTATTCCGTCAAACGATTATCGACGGATTAGCTATGGGTGTTTTGTCTAGACATGAACTCAATGATAACAGGCTGCTCAGAGAATCCACCCAGCAAACTCCTCTGAGACTAACGCTGATATATACCTGGGTGAGTTCGGGAAATACCCCCGTGTCCTTCGCTGCGCAAAAGTTCTTGCAATGTTTGGAAAACTTAGCAAAGATGATAAATGAGTAATAGAAGAAGTAGTGGTCGTTTGAGCATATTAGGGAAAGAGGGAACAAGGACTTACTGATTCTCTCGATATTCCAAAGGAGAATGGACGATAATGGCATTAAGCATAGAAGAAGCTTCCTCTTTAAATACGGATACAAAGTCAAAAAACGGCAAAATCATAAACAATTATTTTGATGGTTTAGAAGTTACCTCAGTCCATAAGATTTTATTTTTTATTATTATGTTGGCCTATTTCTTCGAACAAATGGACAATTGGAACTTTGGCTTCATTGCCCCCGCTCTCATGAAGAGTTGGGGAATCACTATGGCGGATGTTGGCAAGATTAATTTTGCTTACTTCGTGGCGATGACCCTAGGAGGCTTAACAGGAGGGGTTATTTCGGACTTTATTGGACGACGAAAAACCTTTCTGGGTTCGATCCTTCTTTTCTCGATAAGTTCTATTGCCAATGGATTTGCTCCGAATGTAGAAATATTTACTTTAACCCGTGCCTTAACGGGATTTGGCATTTTCTGCATGATGGTTACTTCCCAAGTATATATTGCTGAGATAACGCCTTCAGCCACACGTGGAAAGTGGCAGAGCCTAACAGCTTCAGTTGGCTTTATGGCGGCTCCCTTAGTCGGTATTTTATGCCGTATTGTTGTCCCTATGAGTCCCGATGCCTGGCGCTATATATTCTTCGTGGGTGGATTTGGTTTGATTGGGTTCTTTATGGGCCTTAAATACCTAAAAGAATCACCACGTTGGTTAGTGGCTAAAGGAAGAATCGATGAAGCAGAAAAAGTTATCGAAGAAGTAAGCCATGTCAAAGTGGATCTAAGTGAAGCAGCTGCCAAGGTAGAGCCTAAGATTAATGTATTGGAAGTCATCATTGGCCTATTTTCCAAGAAATATATTCTGCGCACCTTTGTAATTTTTTTCTTCGTGGTCCTAACGGTACCTGCAGGCTTTGTAATCACAAACTGGACACCCACCCTCTTGAGCCAGAGAGGATTTGGGGTTGAGGATGCCTTAACGGCCTCCACATTGCTTATGTTTGGTGTCCCGGCAGGGTGTTATTTCTCTTCCTTGATTGCGGATAAAGGTGGGAGAAAAATCCCTATGGCAGCCATGGCGATTAGTGTAGCGATATTAGCCCTGATTTTTGGCAGATTAGAAGGGATGATCCCGATTATTATCTGCGGCTTCCTGCTGATTGCCGCCAACATGGCTTTGAACTTTATCACTTTCAGCTACATTGCCGAAAATTACCCAACAAAAATGAGAAATACTTCAACCGGAATTCATAATGCCTCAGGGCGATTGGCGACCGCAGCGTTACAAGTCTATGTCCCTGTTGTGTTTGCTCAATACCATTTTGCCGGGGTGTATAATATGGTTGCTATCTTGGTTTGCATTCCCGTAGCTGCCTTATTGCTATGGGGAATGAAAACAGGTGGTAAATCCCTTGAAGACATTTCCTAAATCATAAAACGATTAGGCGAAAAGATCTAATTAGAATCGTCATAAGTTAAAAAGTTTTTTATAATACAAAGAAAATCCTCCTGCCGATAAGTGGGAGGATTTCGCTATTTATTAGTCATTATTTCTTAATGACAGGAATCCAAATTTAACTTCGATGATTAGGCAAGGACACATCCTTGCTTTCATGGATATACTTTGAGCAGAGACGGTTTTCCTGAGTATTACGAGTGATAATACATAAAATGGGTAACCTAGATGAGTGACAAGTCAGTCACTGGAACGGAGCACAGAGAGATAATTAGAGAGCTATAGAAAGGCTATAAGGGAGTGTAAACCCATGAAGATCGTCCATGCCCAAGGAAAGTATAGTTTGGATAAGCAGCACGAAACTCCTCCATCCTATTGGATTGATTCAACACCTAAGACAAACTATCCCTCTTTGAGGGAAGATATAGCTGTAGATGTAGCAATCATCGGCGGAGGAATGGCGGGAATTAGCTCAGCATACCTTCTCACTCAGGAAGGACTTAAAGTAGCAGTACTCGAAGCAGATCATATCCTCCAAGGCACGACAGGGCATACAACAGCAAAACTCTCATCCCAACACGGATTGATTTATGATCAGATTATTCGGCAAAGGGGAGAGGAGATAGCCAGACTCTACGCTGAAGCCAATGAATTTGCCATCGATTTCGTAGCGGAGGTGGTTCAGCAGGAAAAAATCGATTGTGATTTTAGTCGGCAATCGGCTTATATCTATACTCAACTGGAGATGAACACCGAAAAGCTTGAGAAGGAATTGAAAGCAGCCCGGCTGTGTGGGATTGATGCTCATTATGAAACGAAGCTGGCCCTTCCTTTGGACATTAAGGGAGCGCTGCGATTTGGTCAGCAGGCTCAATTCCATCCCCGCAAATATCTTCTTGCTCTAGCTCAAAGAATTACGGAAAAGGGCGGACAGATATTTGAAAACTCAGAAGTAATAGATGTTCGGGACAATGACCCTGCTACCCTCATGACACATCAAGGTTGTAAGGTCACGGCGAAATATGTCATTATGGCCTCTCACTTTCCTTTCCATATCCTACCCGGCCTTTATGTGGCCAGACTCTATCAAGAAAGAGAATATGCCGTGGTCATCAAGAGTTCGGAGGCTTTTCCTGGTGGTATATACATCAATGCGGAAGATCCAGCCCGTTCCTTGCGTGGCCTACCGACATCCGAAGGGGAGAGGATTCTTATTGTCGGAGAGAAGCATCGTACCGGACATGGGGGAAATTTGGTGGATCACTATAAGAACCTCATGGACTTTGCGCAGGAGCTATTTACCGTAGAGGAATTCCCCTACTATTGGTCCACTCAGGATTGTAGCACCTTAGATGATATTCCTTACATTGGGCAGATTAGTAAGGATAAGTCCAACATCTATATGGCGACGGGTTTTCGGAAGTGGGGGATGACCCATAGCACGGTTGCCGCTCACGTCATTCGGGATTTAATCGTCAAAGGGGATTCGCCTTGGAAAGCTGTCTATTCCCCCTCCCGTGAAATAACCTTGAATTCAGTCACAGGTTTTGCCGCCAATAGCTCGGTGTTAGTCTTTGACTTTATTTCGGGCAAGCTCATACGTGGTAAGGAAGTTTATGCCTTAAGTCCTGGGGAGGCGGTCATAGCCAATATTGAGGGGCGTCGGGTGGGAATCTATATGGACTCAGAAAGTAATATCCATAAGGTAGACACTACCTGCCCACATCTGGGTTGCGAAGTGCAGTGGAATGATGCGGAGCTGTCTTGGGATTGTCCTTGCCATGGATCGCGCTACGATGTGGATGGCAATCCGCTTGAAGGGCCGACGTTAAAGCCTTTAGAAAGAATTGACTTGTAAAAACAACAATTAAGGGGTAAGAAATTGAACAGATAGAAAAGAACCGGGGCATTGTGAATTGCCCCGGTTCTTCTGCAACGGCAATGATAGTCAGGTTATATTCGTATCCGCCCGCTGTAATGGCAAAACCATTTTTACCGGTAACAATGACAATAGCAACGAACATAGTTCCAACGATTAAAAGTGAAGCCAGAGGCATGAATACGCCAGCGGCAAACAATAAGCCTCCAAACAATTCACCAAGTCCAGCGAGTACGGCCATAGGGACAACGGATCTTACACAATTTTCCATGAAAGAAAGGGTTCACAATTTCAAGATAGGCTCATAAAATACAACAAGGATACACAATAAAATTCAAGGAGGTTTAGACAAAACTGAATAAAGGGAGCATAGACTCAATTATTAATTTTCTGAAACCTAGAAAGATTTTCTATTTTGAGGCAGGTTTTTTAGGAATTCGTCACGAATTATGTAGTGTCATGAGGTTTGGACCTAATCGGGATGCTGTCGTAGTTTAGACGGCCTAAAAGTAGCCCAGCGGGTTAACTGGACTAAATTCAAATAAAGGAGGGTGGCTAAGGTCATCGCGAGAGTACAAAAATGGTGTTTTAGCACCCCGAGTATCTCCTACCCCAATTAGGCAGGGAAGGAGGGATTTCGTGTGGAAAGCAAATCTAGTCTTGATGCGAAATCTATCGGTTTTATCTTGGCTGTTGTAGCCGTTGCTGCAGTCGTTTTATTTATGACTCTCACCTAATGAGGGTGATGAAAAGCTGCCAATTATCTTATCTATGATGAGGTTGTTGGCAGTTTTTTTTTACTCATTATAAATGACAGAATATATTGATTAAATATATGGGTAGATTATATTGGCAGATCGAAGTTTGTCGGGTAGAATTGAGGTAACCTATAAAAGGAGTGGAGCGAATTTAATGAATCTTAATATATGGTATATTTTAGTGAGCGTTGCTTTTATTGCGGCTGGAATTTATAAAGGTGTAAACGGGAACTTGACTTCTGGTTTGATATGGGTTGTAATCGGAGTTCTATTTGGACTATTAGCTCGTGCGGATAAGAAAAAATGAGCTTATAGAGTTAAAAGTAGAGAAAAAATAATAATATTAAGAATTTTTCGGTAAAGAAGGAATATTGGGAATCTTAGCGAATATAATAATATACCACAACGCGGCAATAGACGTACTAGGAGATGTAAAAGGAAAGATCTCATAACGACTCTTGCAACACTGTCAACATGTTCCGAACTCCCCATTATGTAAGAAGAGGAGGGACCTACATGCTCGATAAGCTGCATCTGGACGTAAAATCAGGATTTTTCGTTCTGGCGCTACTCGCAGTCACTGTATTCACGCTTATGGCCTTCGTTGGCTAACCGAATGTAATGAAAGAAACCGTCACCATCTATTGCAGATGGGGCGGTTTCCTTTGTTTGCCTATTCATGTATGCCTATTTGTGTAAAAATTAATGTCAGTTAGATTTTGTCTACAGGGTGCTTTTCCTTTTCATGGGAAGCAGCATCAAACTCAAAACGGAATTTTTGGTTACAGAAAGTGCAATAAACGAATTTACCGTCCTCTGAAAATCTGGGCAAAGGGATCCACCTCCTTAGAACTATCCTGCCCAAAAAATGGTATTATCATACGGAATAGGTCAAATTCTCTAATGTGCAACTATGACATATTCTGTTAGCAAGAGGTGAATGATAATGCTGAATCGATTGCTTCGCGAATTAAGAATCGAACTTTACTGGATGAAGAAAGTAATAATCCGACGTTGGCAGTTGGATACTCCTATAGGAGTAGCAGGTATCATTACCCTGCTCTCGGGCTTAGGGCTTTTTCTACTTATTGGACAAGGAATTGCTAAGGTATTTAGAGCAGCCATCCCTTGGGTTGCAGGAACTTCAGTGGGGACGATTTATTGGTCCTCGATCGGGTTTGCTCTCAAAGCAAGCTGCTTGTTTCTTCTTTTTTCAGCATCTCTAGTGGTATTGCTCTGGTTAAAGAGTCGTTATCGAAGATAACATTTGAGTATAAGAATATGAACGGTAAGCATAAAGTAAAAACCCCTTGCATATAGATGATTAGGACAAGCTGAATTAATTCTTTAAAATTTGACATCTTTCTCCTTGCGCCAAAAATTAGGCTATGATATCATTGTTAGGTTAAAAGGAGGTTGGGAACGTGGATTTCATGTCTGGTGTTACCGGTTCTCACTTGTTCAATGTGATCATGATTCCAGTACAGGTTATTATCGTTTTTATGACGTTTTATTACTTTATACTCTCCATGTTCGGTTTGTTTCGGAGAACTGAGCAGAAGATTCTTACCCCTGAGAAAAGCTTTGCCTTGGTAGTGGCCGCCCATAATGAGGAGGCGGTCATCGGTCCCCTGATTGATAATCTTTTGAATTTAGAATATCCAAAAGAGCTTTACGACGTCTTCGTCGTTGCCGATAATTGCACAGATAAAACAGCCTTAATCTCCAAAAATGCTGGGGCTCTTGTTCATCAGCGTTTCAACAATGAAAAACGGGGAAAAGGTTATGCCTTGGAGTGGATGTTCCATCGCTTATTTAAGCTCGAACGACAATATGATGCTGTCATCATTTTCGACGCCGATAATCTGGTCAATGGGACCTTCCTTGTTGAAATGAACAGTAAGCTTTGCCAAGGGCATCAAATTGTACAGTGCTACTTAGATTCTAAGAATCCTTATGATACTTGGGTAACCAATACCTTCTCCATTACCTTCTGGTTATCCAATCGTCTTCTCCAGCTGGCCCGCTATAATACGGGTTTCCTTAATAATGTCTTAGGTGGAACGGGTATGTGTATCTCTACCAAGGTATTAAAGGACTTGGGCTGGGGTGCAACCTCCCTGACAGAAGACTTAGAGTTTACGATGAAGGCCTTGATTTGCGGAATTAAGACAACCTGGGCTCATGATGCCATTGTCTATGATGAGAAGCCGTTAACCTTTGTACAAGCTTGGAACCAGCGGAAGCGTTGGGCTCAAGGACAAGTGGATGTGGCTGGACGCTACTTCTTCCCACTCATCTACAAAGCCTTCAAGGAACGCAAGCTTATGTATTTTGACGCAGCCGTTCATCTGTTCCAACCGGCCTTGGTTATGATTGGAACCTTCTTTATGTTTGCTAACTTAATTTCCGGAATGCAACCCTATACCCAAGTCTTTTCGGCTGTGATGCCCTGGTCCGGGTGGCAGATTCTTTCAGCGATTCAGCTGGTTTATCCCATAACTGCATTAGCCCTTGAACGACTGCCTTGGCGAGCATATGCGGGCTTAATTCTTTATCCAATCTTTATTTATAGTTGGATTCCCATCGTTTTCTTAGGATTTATCAATCGTAAGGATAAATCCTGGTCCCATACCAAGCATACTCGCTCGATTAAGTATGATGATGTGGTTAGGGAGAAGAAGGTTTCCTCTAACTAGGCAATTTTAAGCTGGAGATCTCCATGTTGAGAGATCTCTTTCTCATATGCAAAGTCTTTTTTAAACACGAAATGAACCACCTCTATAAACAGGTAATGAAAGTGGTGAAACACATGGTGATGGAGAAAATCGCGATGATGACGGAAAAACCGGGAATCTTCATGGGGGGAGATACCCCTTATAAAGAAGCAGCTGCGGTGATTCTAGGTATTCCTATGGATTACACTGTGAGCTTTCGCCCGGGAACTCGCTTAGGTCCTTTGGCGATCCGCAATGTCTCCATGGGCATCGAAGAGTATAGTGTTTATTTGGATCGTGATCTCACAGATTATGAGTACTGTGACTGTGGAGATTTAAGCTTACCTTTTGGAAATGTTGAAAAATCTCTGCAGCTGATTGAAGAAGCCTCGCGCCAAATTATGGAGGATGGAAAGTTTCCCGTCTTCTTAGGCGGGGAACATCTGGTAACTTATCCTTTAATTAAGCCCTTCATGGAAAAGTATCCCGAGCTGCGGGTGATTCATTTTGATGCTCATGCCGATTTAAGGACGGATTATTACGGTGAGCCCAATTCTCATGCCACGGTCATGCGCAAAATATCGGAAGATTTGGGACCGAAGCGCGTGTACCAGTTTGGTATACGTTCCGGCACAAAGGATGAATTCCTCTATGCCAAGCAACATAACCATCTGGTGGTAGAAGAGGTTCTAGAGCCTCTAAGAGAAGTGCTTCCAGAGCTCAAGGGCAAGCCTGTCTATGTGACTTTAGATATCGATGTAGTGGACCCTGCCTTCGCTCCGGGGACAGGAACTCAAGAACCTGGAGGTTGCACCTCCCGAGAAATCATTAAAGCGATTCATGCCCTTGGAGAGCTGGATGTGGTCGGCTTTGATCTGGTGGAAGTCTCACCGCTTACGGATTCGAGTGAGCGTACGGCACTATTGGCAGCTAAGATTGTGCGCGAGGCAATTTTAAGCTTTGTTAAAATAAGTTAAGCTAGGAATAATCGAAAAACCTTTGACATCAAGGCGTTTATTGTGTATACTAAAATTCGTCAGTTGACGCGGGCGATTAGCTCAGCTGGGAGAGCGCCTGCCTTACAAGCAGGATGTCGGCGGTTCGATCCCGTCATCGCCCACCAAATTCAACATTGTACGGCCCCGTGGTGTAGTGGTTAACATGCCTGCCTGTCACGCAGGAGATCGTCGGTTCAAGTCCGATCGGGGTCGCCATTCTTGCCTTGGTAGCTCAGTCGGTAGAGCAGAGGACTGAAAATCCTCGTGTCGGCGGTTCGATTCCGTCCTAAGGCACCATTCATGCGGGTGTAACTCAGTGGTAGAGTGTCACCTTGCCAAGGTGAAAGTCGCGAGTTCGAATCTCGTCACCCGCTCCACTAATTTGGCGGCATAGCCAAGTGGTAAGGCAGAGGTCTGCAAAACCTTTATCCCCAGTTCAAATCTGGGTGCCGCCTCCAAATTTAACCAATTTTGCCGATGTGGCGGAACTGGCAGACGCACGGGACTTAAAATCCCGCGGTCCTTAAAGACCGTACCGGTTCGATTCCGGTCATCGGCACCATTTATTTTTGGGTTTGTAGCTCAGCTGGTTAGAGTACCGCGTTGACATCGCGGGGGTCGGAGGTTCGAGTCCTCTCAAACCCACCATAAGGAAAAACTTCGAGAACCATGTAATTCCATGACGGATTACATGGTTCTTTATTTTTATCTGCGGAAAGTCTCGACGAGGGCGAGCAATCAATTCCATTTAGGGGTCAAGAAAAAGTCGCGAATGTTCCGATGCCTTTTATGAAAAATTAATAAAAAGATCTTCATTCTATAATACTAGTTTACTATGGTTAAGATATAATAAAGGTATGTTTTTCCAGAAGGTTATAACAATAATTAAAAAGAGATATTCGAGTAGAATAAAAATTTACGGAGGTTTCTATGAAACTTACCAAAGAGGAAAAATCCTGGATTTTATATGACTGTGGCAATTCGGCCTATAGTATGGCAGTCACTACCGCTCTGTTACCGGTGATCTTTAGCATGTTTAATAATGTGAATAACAGCATGGACCTAGGTTACTTTAATTCCATAGCCAGTATCCTGGTGGCGGTGCTGAGCCCTATTTTAGGAACTATCGCTGATTATAAGGATAAGAAGAAGCGCTTTTTCATCTTTTTTGCCTTTCTGGGTATGCTCTTTACCGCCTCTTTGGCCTTTGTACCTCCGGCCAGCGGACTATGGCAGCTGCTGGCGGTATTCTATATCCTTTCCGCTATTGGGTTTGCCGGAGCGAATATTTTTTACGACTCATTTTTAGTGGATGTCACCACGGATGAGCGTATGGATAAGGTTTCGACCCGAGGCTTCGCCTTTGGTTATATTTGCAGTGTTATTCCCTTCGGTATCAGTCTGGCTTTAATTTTCTTGTTGGGAATGGATAAAGTCTTGGGCTATCAGGTGGGATTCATCATCACGGCCATTTGGTGGGGTCTATTAACACTTCCGTTAATCCGCAACGTTAGGCAAACCCATTTTATTGAGCCTGAACCTCGACCGGTTCTTAATAGCTTTAAAAGGCTAGGGGTAACCTTTAAGAACATTCGACAGCATAAGCTTGTTTTTGTTTTCTTACTGGCGTATTTTCTCTACATTGATGGGGTAGATACTATTATAAAAATGGTTGTACCTTATGCCACGGGAGTTTTAGGCAACAATGCCCTGGATACCTTTACTTTACTGGGCATATTGTTAGTGATCCAGATTATTGCCTTTCCTTGTGCTATTCTTTATGGGAATCTGGCCCAAAGATTTTCCACGCGGACTATGATTATCGTCGGCATTACGACCTATATTATTGCCTGCTTTGCTGCGTATTTCATTTCCTCGGTGTGGCATATTTTTATCCTCGGCGCTCTGATTGGTTCTGCCCAGGGAGGAATCCAAGCTCTCAGTCGCTCCTATTATGCCAAAATTATTCCTAAGCAGAATTCCAATGAGTTTTTTGGCTTTTATAATATTTTTGGTAAGTTTGCTGCTATCATTGGACCGTTTATGATGGCCTTGACCACAACCCTGACGGGAAACCCCCGCTACAGCATTTTTGCAGTGGTTCCTCTTTTCGTCGCCGGACTTTTGGTGTTCCTGACTTTGCCTAAAGACCCAATGGAGGTGCTGTAATGCTCGCCAAACATGTGATCCTCATATCTTATGATGCCTTTTCCGAAGAGAATTGGGAAAGGGCTAAAACCTTGCCTAATATGGCCAAGCTAATTAAAGCTGGGTCCTACAGCACGAAGCTAAGGAGTGTTTACCCAACCCTTACCTATACGGTCCATACCACCATGGTGACCGGAGTTTATCCGGATAAGCATGGTGTATTTCATAATAATCCTCTCCAGCCCTTTGTGAAGGAAAAGGAGCAGGAGTGGTTCTGGTATCGCAAGGCCATCAAGGTTCCCACAATTTATGAGGCGGTTCGGCAAAATAAGATGAGTACAGCAGGACTTCTCTGGCCTGTGTCGGGTAAAGCGGATATCAACTATAACCTGCCGGAGGTGCATGCCCTCCCGAACGAAAATCTTGGCCTAAAGGTCTTAAGAAGCGGCAGCCCACTGTTTGGCATCGGCCTCGAGCTGAAATATGGTCGTTATCGAAAGGGCATTCAGCAACCCTACTTGGATGACTTTACAACCTTATGTGCCACGGATACCATCAAGAGAAAAAAACCCAACCTATTACTTATGCATCTGATCAATCTGGACGATATCAAGCACAGCTTAGGCACGGACAGTGTGGAAGTCGAGGCGACCCTCTTACGCATGGACCAAAGATTGGGTAAGATCATGGAAGCCGTTGGGGAAGCGGGGATTCAAGAGGATACGGTGATCCTGGTCGTTGGGGATCATGGCCAATTTAATGTGGACTATAAAGTTCGCTTAAATAAGCTGCTACAAGAGCAGGGGCTAATCTATACAGAAAAGGGTGAAATGAAGTGGCGAGCCTACCTCCAAAGTACAGGGGGAGCGGCGTATCTCCATGTGAAGGAAGGCGATGAGGAAGCAGAAAAAATCGCCATAACCACTTTGCAAGCGGCCATGGCGAAGGAGCAATACGGAATTGAACGCATATTTTCCAGACAAGAGTTGGATGGCCTCCATGTAGAGGGCTCTATCAACACGATGGTTGAAGCTAAGGTTGGTTACAGCTTTGAGGACATACTGGAAGATCCTATCCTGCTTGATCTACGGGAAAATAACATCAAATATGCAACCCATGGCTATTCACCCGATAAGAAAAACTATAGATGTGTCTTTGTTGCTTCCGGTCCTGGTATTAAAGACGATTACCTCTTGGGGGATATAGAGATGGTCGACATAGCTCCTACCATCGGCAGAATCTTAAGGGTAGGGATGAAGAACTGTGACGGGAGAGTATTAGAGGAGATATTCGCATAGATATATCTCCACTTAGATAACCCTTCGCTCGGACATATTTCATAGACACACCATATAGACATATCCCTTAGATGCACTTCTTAGGCACATCTCCTAGACACACATCGTACACACACCTTCAGACCTTATTTTCCCCCGCGCAGAATAGAGCCGAGAATGCCCCGGACCAATTCTCTGCCGACTTGGCGTCCCAGAGTATCTGCGGCAGATTTGGCCATTTTTTCGATCATGGAAGCGGGCCTGCGACCGGAGGTCGTGCGTCTTCTGGAGTTTGTTCGAGAAGAGGTGCTTCGGGCTTTTTTTGCTTCTTGCCTAGCCTCTTCCTCGTCCTGCTCTAGCTCCTTTGCCAGTTTAGCTTCTTGTTCTGCTCTCTTATGTAAATGCTCGTAAGCGGAATCTCGATCAACGGCTTCTTCATACTTATCTCTCAGGGGGGATTTGGCATACTCTTTCTCCCGTTTCTGTTGGGAAACCGGACCGATCAGACTGTGGGGTGGCAAGATAATGGCCTTTTCCACCACAGAGGGTCGGCCCTTTTCATCTAAGAAGGAGACCAAAGCCTCTCCGACACCTAACTCGGTAATGACCTGCTCTACGGAGAAATCAGGGTTTTGGCGGAAGGTTTCTGCGGCGGCTCGGATGGCTTTTTGATCTTTGGGGGTGTAACCACGCAGAGCGTGCTGGACTCGGTTTCCTAATTGCCCGAGAATGCTATCGGGAATATCGATGGGATTTTGGGTGATGAAATAAACCCCAACCCCTTTGGAACGGATGAGACGGACGACCTGCTCGATCTTATCCAGTAGTATTTTCGGAGCATCATCAAATAAGAGATGAGCTTCATCGAAGAAAAAGGCCATCTTGGGCTTTTCCAGATCACCGACCTCGGGAAGCTCTTCAAAAAGCTCCGAGAGAAGCCAGAGCAAAAAGGTAGAATAAAGAGCGGGGGCCAAAAATAGTTTATCACTGGCTAGGATATTGATCGTGCCTAAACCATGGGCGTCGGTTTGAATTAAATCCCTGATGTCCATGGCGGGTTCGCCAAAAAAGATATCTCCACCCTGCTCTTCAATGACTAGCAGAGAACGTTGGATGGCGCCGATCGATTGCTTGGACACTGTGCCATATTCCACCGTGTATTCTTGGGCGTTCTCTGCTACATAAGCCAGCATAGATTTTAGGTCTTTGATGTCAAGGAGCAGTAAGCCCATGTCATCGGCGATGCGGAACACCAAATTCAGGACTCCGCTTTGGACTTCATTTAAATTAAGTAATCTAGAGAGGAGAAGAGGTCCCATTTCGGAAATCGTCGTCCGAACGGGTAGGCCTTGTTCCCCGAAGACATCCCAGAACTGAACGGGGTAGCCTTGAAAGGAAAAGTTCTCTAAACCAAGCTTCTGGATTCTTTCCTGCATTTTGGGTTTATCTTCCCCTGCTTCACAGAGTCCTGACAGATCCCCTTTAATATCGGAAAGAAATACCGGTACACCAATCGAGCTGAAGGATTCGGCGATGACTTGAAGGGTGACGGTTTTCCCTGTGCCCGTGGCACCGGTAATCAAACCATGGCGGTTGGCCATTGGGGGTAGGAGATATTGTTCGCTAGCTCCTTTGGCTATGAGCAATCTATTATCTGACATGTCGACACTCCTTTGCTCGTTTTTCAAGTTACTTCTTTTAAATCTTGCCTTTTTAAGATGTTGCTATTCACTTTTATGTTTTAAGATAGTGGTGTGATTCTATGATAGTGGCTCCTTTGATTTTAGTAATCATTTCTTAGTAATAACTTCGACGGTTAAACATAAAATCCTACAAGCCTAGGGTGGATCATCATTTCACTTTCAGAAGGTATAACGACCTTGCATACTATTCTCTAGCATAAGGGCAACCAACACTTTCACCGATGCAAGTATAAAAAAAGCCTAGCGAAGCCGAGTTTTCTTTATCTGCGTAGGGGCCTTTTGAGAGTGTTTTCGAGGTCTTCGGTTCTTCGATGGACTTAATGGATAATTTATGGTAAAGTAAATATATATATTTTATATGAATTATCATAAGGCGCTGAATTCGTAAGGAAGCGGGGGAACCACTTTTTGGGGTGAATCTAATCTACATAGAAGGGGCAGCTACTCCTAACCCGACAGCTAACCTCGTAAGCATAAAGCCACAAAACGTCGTGTTGGTAAGCACGGCAGTTTTGTGGCTTTCAATTCATCTATCTATCTATTAAGTTAATTCGTTTATTGTTCATTTTATATATTTATTTGATGTTCGTTTGTTTGCTCAATTCTTAGCTTACCCAGTTTATTCCTTATCCCAGATTTCTGACTCGGAGCCGGGCCCGGTGATATTGACGTTTTGCATAGAGTGGGCGTAGTCGTCGGTGACATGAATCTGGATGGTTCCCTGTTCGTTGATAAAGCGGAAAACACCGTTGTTGAAGTCAGTGCCTGTTTCTTTGAAGAAGATACCCTCGTAGGTGACGTCCTTGGTGTAATCAAAGCTGAGGCGATATTTTTCGCCTTCTTGAACGAGATAAGCACGGACACCCTTTTGGAAATAACCTTCTTTGTCTTCGATAGCTCGAGCTTCAGAGATGATGTGTAGGTCAATAAAGGGGATTTCGCGAAGGAGAACGTTGATAATGGAGCCCTTGGTGATCTCTTGCCAACGGTTTTGGGCAGTCTGACCAAGGATGATTTGGGTGATGTTGTTTTCTCTAGCCACCTCGGCAATGACCTTGGTAACGGGCCGTTTTTCATTATCTCTTATAATATATTCTTCAGCATTATGCTCTTTAGCTAATTGCTTCCAACGATTGATATAGTCGGATTTTTCCGCATCGAATTCTTCAAAGGGCAACGGGTCCACAGTGAGGATATAGAGAGGGCAATCCAACATGCTAGCAATCTTACATCCGCGGCGAATTAAACGTTCACCATTGGGGCCATAATACACGCAGACGAGGATGCCTTCATCCATACGTGTTCTTAAGGTTTTCATTTTAAACTTTTCCTCCGATTTTTACATCATGATTATATAGTTCTGATTATATAGTATCTAATATATCTTATTATTTAATTATTTCAAGTGGAGAATTGTATTTATCCACAATTCTAAGACAATATTCCCAGATTATAGGAAAGGGGGCTGGTTTGTGTCCTGGTTACATCTGCTTATTCTTACACCATTTTTATACACGATACTTGTTCCCTTTCTTTATAAAGGCCTCCGTCATATACATACGGGTTGGTTTGTGTTGCCTGTGCCGGTGCTTTTGTTTGTCAGCTTGGCCACACGGATTTCTCCGGTAGCCAAGGGGGAAACCTTTAGTTATGAGCTTCCTTGGATTCCTTCTCTGGGGATAAATTTTACGACGTATATGGATGGGCTATCCCTGATGTTCGGCTTGATCATCACGGGTATAGGCGCTCTAGTAATTTTCTATTCAATATATTATCTGTCTAAGGAGCGAGAAGCTCTGCATAATTTCTATGTCTACTTGCTGCTCTTCATGGGTGCGATGCTAGGTGTGGTCTTTGCTGAGAACGTTCTTGTGCTCTACCTGTTTTGGGAGCTGACAAGTGTCTCCTCCTTCTTGCTCATTGCTTATTGGTATCAAAGAAAGAGTTCCTGCTATGGAGCTCAGAAGGCGTTTATGATTACCATCGCGGGTGGTTTAGCGATGTTGACGGGAGTACTCCTACTAGCAAATGTTACGGGGACTTTCAGTATTAGAGAGATGATTGCCCAGTTAGGATTGATCCAAGATCAAGCCACCTTTATCCCTGCGATGGTCTTGATTCTGCTGGGGGCATTCACGAAGTCGGCTCAGTTTCCGTTTCATATCTGGCTCCCTGATGCCATGGAAGCACCGACCCCGATTAGTGCTTATCTCCATTCAGCGACCATGGTGAAGGCGGGGATTTATCTGATTGCCCGATTGACCCCGATTTTCGGCGGGAGTATGGTCTGGTTCTGGTTGGTCACTGGGGTGGGACTGATTACCTTGTTCTGGGGCTCCTTTGTCGCGGTCAAGCAGACAGATTTGAAGGCCATGTTGGCCTATTCGACCATTGGTCAATTGGGTATTATCGTCAGTCTGTTGGGAGTTGGTTCGGCGGCTCTCTACTTTGGGGGAGCTGAGGCAGGAGCGCTCTACACGACGGCAATCTTGGCTGCAGTATTCCACCTAGTAAATCATTCAACCTTTAAGGGATGCCTGTTCATGGTGGTAGGAATTATTGACCATGAGACGGGTACTCGTGATATTCGTCGGCTAGGCGGCTTGATGAATCTCATGCCGGTTACCTTTACTTTAGCGGTGATCGGTAGCTTCTCTATGGCAGGACTGCCTCCCTTTAACGGCTTCTTGAGTAAGGAGCTCTTTTTTACCGGGATGCTCAACGCGTCACAATTTAGTATTTTCCAGCTGGAGACCTGGGGTAAGCTTCTTCCCATAGTGGCTTGGGTGGGAAGTATTTTCACTTTTGTATATTGCCTGATTTTTGTCCTGCGTCCCTTCATGGGGAAGTATCAGCCCCAGAAGTTGGAGAAAAAGACTCACGAAGCTCCGTGGGGGATGTTGTTGCCGCCGATGGTTTTGGCGGGACTGGTTATTCTGTTCTTTTTCTTTCCCAATGTCTTGGCCCAATATCTCCTCTATCCGGCCATGACGGCTATTTTACCGGGCTTTGTGGCGGCGGACTCCGGCTTAGGAACCCTTGCGGCTTGGCATGGTTGGACACCGGAACTGTTGATGACTCTGGGGGTCGTAGGAATGGGAACGGTAATCTTTCTTATTGTCCGTAAGCGGCCGGGTGTTATGTTCCGTGTGCCTGCTCGTTTTACTTGGAGTGCTCTCTATGATAGCTTCTTGGCTAAGGCCGAAGGTTTTGCGGCGCGGGTTACAGATTTCTATATGACGGGGAGCCTACGGGATTACCTTCTTTATATTTTTGCTATCTTCATCGCCGTAAGTGGCGGAAGTATGCTGATCAATGGGGGCTTTGCCTTTGACCCGGCTGGCAATAGTCCGATCGCGCTCTTCGAGTTTGTCTTGGTTTTGGTGTTAGTGGGCGCGGCCTTGTTGGTTTTGTGGAGCCGTACTAGACTGACGGCGATTATCGGCTTGGGTATCGCAGGCTATTTGGTTGCGGTGTTTTTTGTCATCTTTCGAGCTCCGGACTTGGCTTTGACACAATTAGTCGTCGAAACCGTGACCACGGTGCTGTTTTTGCTCTGCTTTTATTTCCTACCCAGCTGGAAGGGAAGGGCCGAGAAAGTGGGCTGGCGAATTCCGGAGTTGGTGATCGCGGTGGGGATGGGTCTTATGGTGACGGTCATGGCGTTATCAGCGCAAGGAAATCGTGCATTTGAGCCAATTTCCTGGTTTTACGAGAATGCTTATGAGCTAGCCGGCGCTAAAAATATTGTTAATGCTATTTTAGTGGATTTCCGGGGCTTTGATACTCTGTTTGAAATCTTGGTGTTCTGTATTGCAGGCATAGGGGTTCATACCCTGATTAAATTACATGGGGAGGGGAAGAGTCCGAGATGAGAAATAATGATGTGATTCTGCAGACGGTAACCCGTGTGATGACCTTTATTATCTTGACCTTTGCAGTCTTTCTATTCATGGCCGGTCACAACAATCCGGGGGGTGGCTTTATTGGGGGCTTGGTATTTGCTTCGGGGATTACTTTGTTATTCCTAGCCTTTGATCTTAAGACGGTGCGGGCAGGCTTCCCTTTGGATTTTCCGATTATGGCGGTAAGTGGGGTTTTGATTGCCCTGCTGACAGCGATGGGCTCTTTCCTGTTTGGTCGACCTTTTTTAAGCCATACCTTTGGTTACTTTGATTTGCCCATTTTTGGAGAGACGGAACTGGCGACGGCCGTACTGTTTGATGTAGGGGTGGGTTTGGCTGTTTTGGGGACTGCCTTGACTATTATTTACGACATTAGAGAGGATATTAGCATATGGAAGCATTAATGTCGGTGGTCATTGGACTTTTGTTTGCTATCGGGGTTTATCTCCTGCTTTCCCGCAATCTGCTGAGAATTATTCTGGGATCCTCTTTGATCTCGCATGGTGCGAATCTGCTAATTCTAACCATGGGAGGATTGAAGAAGGGGGAGGTACCTCTATTAGAGAGAGATGCTGCTTCCTATACTGACCCAATTCCCCAGGCTTTGATTTTAACGGCTATCGTTATTAATTTTGCACTGACTGCTTTCTTGTTGGTTTTGGCCTATCGAACTTATGTCAGTGTCGGGACGGATGATATGGAGCAGATGAGGGGTTTAGAGGATGAATAATGGTGTTGTTTTACCCTTGATAATCCCCATGCTGGCGGGCTTGTTGATGGCGATGCTGCGCAGAAATGTTGGGATTCAGAGGGTGTTGAGCCTTGTTTCGATGGTGTTGGTCTTTGGGATTACCCTGAAGCTGGTGCAGCAAGTAAGATATGAAGGGATACAGACCTTGGCCGTCGGCGGTTGGCAGGCTCCCTTTGGGATTGTGTTGGTGGCGGATATGTTTTCGTTGCTGTTGGTGCTGACAGCTTCTCTGGTGGCAACGGCTTGTATCTTGTTTGCCTTTCGATCCATTGGCAAGGAGCGGGAGCAGTTTTATTTTTATCCCCTCTTCCAGTTCTTGTTGGTGGGGGTCAATGGTTCATTCCTCACCGGGGATTTATTTAATCTTTTTGTTTTCTTTGAGGTGATGCTCTTCTCTTCCTATGTTTTGCTCTCCCTTGGGGGAACAAAGCGGCAGCTGAAGGCGACCATCAAATATGTGGTTATCAATAGTTTGTCCTCGACGATCTTTCTCTTGGGGATTGCCTATCTCTACGCCGTGGTGGGGACTTTGAATATGGCTCATCTATCGGTACGGATTGCCGAGATCGGTCAGGGTGGCTACTTAACGGCGGTGGCCTTGGTCTTTATGGTGGTGTTTAGCCTCAAGGCGGCACTTTTTCTCTTCTTTTGGTTGCCGGGGTCTTATAGTGCGCCTCCGACTGCGGTAGGAGCGGTCTTTGCGGCACTGTTGACCAAGGTAGGGATCTATGCCTTGTTTAGGATGTTTACTTTGGTGTTTTATCATCAGCCAGAGGTTACTCATACCCTGCTAGCAGTCATGGCCGCTCTGACCATGCTTCTAGGTGGGTTGGGAGCTGTTGCTTATCGAGATATTCACCGCATCTTAGGTTATAACGTGATTATCGGGGTGGGCTTCATTGTTGCTGGGTTGGCTATTTTCACCCAAGAGGCGCTGATGGGTGCCATCTATTATCTCCTCCATGATATGGTGGTGAAGGCGCTCTTGTTTTTGCTGGGGGGTATTATCATTCTGGTGGCAGGTTCAGATCAATTAAAGAAGATGGGTGGGTTGATTCGCAATTACCCTGTCTTAGGGTGGCTGTTCCTGCTGACGACCTTGGCCTTGGGTGGAATTCCACCTTTAAGCGGCTTTTTGGGCAAGGTGCTGATCGTTCAGGAGGGCTTGGCTCTGGGTGCGAGTGCTACTGGATTTTACTGGTTGACCGGCCTTGCTTTGCTATCCAGCTTATTGGTGCTCTTTTCCCTAATCAAGATCTTTATCTTGGCTTTTTGGGGGGAGGCTCGGGTGAGTCGGAGCGGGGAAAAGAAAGAGATCAAGGGATTGCTGATACCCTGCGCGGGTTTGCTGGCTGTGAGCATATTCTTAGGGGTGGGGGCGGAAGTGCTTTATCCTTATGTTGAGCAAGCAGGGAATGGACTGATGCATCCTGAGGTCTATATTGAAGCTGTGCTGAGCGAGGTGATCTAATGGCAATCCAGCTTTTATTGAATGTATTTACAGCGTTTTTATGGATGCTTTTCAAGGATACTTGGAGTGTTGCGGATTTTTTCATGGGGTACCTAGTAGGGCTGGCCTTGATCTTTATTATGAAACGCTTTTTCAAGACGCCCTTTTATCTTATTAAGCTCTGGGCGATGGTGAAGTTTTTGTATGTAGCGATTCGAGAAATTATCTCGTCAAGTATCTTCGTCCTGAAGTTGGTGCTTAAACCTCATATGGAATTTAAGCCGGGGATCTTCGCACTGCATACGAAGCTGGAGGGCGATGGGGAGGTCACCCTATTGTCCTTGTTGATCACGCTGACGCCTGGCTCGGTGGTGCTAGAGGTTTCGCCTGATGGAAAAATACTCTATATCCATGCCATGGATCTGGCTAATGTGAAAGATACCGTCCTAAAATCAATTCATGCTTTAGAAAAGGCGATTATGGAGGTGACTCGGGATGTTTGAGAAGGTGTTGCTACTGGCGCTGTTTTTGTTTTCCTTTGCAACTTTATTGTTTCTGTATCGGGCGATCAAGGGTCCGACCGTACCGGATCGCATCATTGCCATGGATACAATCGGGATCAATCTCATTTCCATCATGGCGATTTTATCAGTGCTACTGAGGACTCATGCTTTTTTTGAAGCAATCTTGTTACTGGGGATGCTCTCATTTGTCGGGACGGTCGCATTCTCCAAATTCATCGAAAGGGGCATTGTCTTTGATTATGATCAGAATGGGTGAGGTTTTAGTATCGGTCATGATTATTTTGGGCGGTTTGGTAGCCTTAATCAGTGCGATTGGGGCGTTGCGCTTCCCTGATGTCTACACTAGGTCCCATGCGGCGTCGAAAAGCTCCGCGCTGGGAGTCCTTCTGGTATTGATCGGGGTGTTCCTGTATTTTGCTTTTGTAGATGGGTACATAAGCATTCGTTTGCTGTTGGGGATTTTCTTTATTTTCTTGACAGCTCCGGTGGGGGCCCATGTCATCTGCCGGGCGGCTTACCGTTCAGGGGTGAAGATGGCCGGAGATAATCCTCATGATGAACTCAAGGAGGTCTTGGCGGACAGCCGTACCGGGGATTTTGGATAATTTTAGCCCATTACCTCAATTAAGCCACTTTTTCTTCCTGAAAAATGCTATGACGATTATGGCTATGAGGACAGATAGTCCATAAAAAATCCAAATGCCGAACGGGGTATGAATGAGAGGCATTTCCTGAAAGTTCATTCCAAAGAAACTAGTCAATAGTGTAATCGGTAACAGTATGGTCGCCAAAAGCGTTAACAGCTTCATAATATCATTAGCACGATTATCAATGGCTGCTTGGTAGGCTTCTCTGAGACTCTCGATCATTTCATGTGCTTGATGAACATGATCCTGAGCACGCCTTGTCAAATAGTAATATCCATTTGATTCTCTAGAATATCCAACTGTTTTTGATGGTGACGTACTACGTTTAAACCCATGGCACGGGCAAGTTCTAGTGGCTTTGCTAGAATACCCTGTTGGGACCATTCCTGCAGACGTTCGTATGACACGCTATTCCATTCGAGTAAAACAAAGACCCTGGGAGCTAGAAAGATGCGAATGGGATGTTCATCAACATTCAGTCTTCCCTTCAGTAATTTTTGTTGTAAAATAGGGAATAGATAGAAGAAACCTTATAATGAAAGGATAGTGAAGTATGAATATAACTGTACTTGGCGCAGGTGCTACCGGAGGATACTTTGGGGCGAGATTGGCCGAAAGCGGAGCTAATGTCACGTTCTTAGTTCGTGAAAATAGAGCGGCTCAGCTGAAGGCCAAGGGTCTAGTGGTGAAGAGTGCTATAGGGGACATCAACATTGCTGAACCTCAGATCGCCGTGA
The DNA here is from genome assembly GCF_038181555.1 of Desulfitobacterium sp. THU1. Classification (NCBI taxonomy): domain Bacteria; kingdom Bacillati; phylum Bacillota; class Clostridia; order Eubacteriales; family Desulfitobacteriaceae; genus Desulfitobacterium; species Desulfitobacterium sp. THU1. Next base: position 26,002 of record NZ_JBBWUA010000023.1, read on the forward strand.
ATAGTGAGGATATACCGGCCTGTGACCTGATCATCGTGGGACTTAAAAATTATCACTTGGCTGCCAGTCTTCCTCAGCTCAAGGTTTTAGTGGAGCGCGGCGCAAAAATATTACCCTTCCTTAACGGGGTGGAGCATTTTGAGATTCTCCAAAAGGAGTTCGGTCGTGAAAACGTCTTGGGTGGAGTCTGCAAAATTATTGTCACTCTCGATGCTGAGGGTACCGTGATACATACGGGCAAACTAGCTCAGATCATCTTTGGAGAATTAGAGCCCTCAAGTAAAGAGTTTTGTCAGCGATTAGAACAAGTCTTGGCCAAAGCGAATTTCAAAACAATCTATAGTGAAAAAGCTTGGGATGAAGCGTGGGCGAAATATGCCTTTATCAGCGTATTCTCTGGGGTAACGACTGCTGGCGATCTAACGACAGATCTGATCGATGCCCATGAGGCATCACGTAACGTTTATCGTCATGCCCTTGAAGAAATGAAAAGTATAGCCACTGCCACCGGTGCAGTCTTAAGCGAAGATTTCGTTGATCAAAATTTGGCCGGGTTAAGCAAATATCAAAAGGGGTCGACCTCTTCCATGCACCAAGACAAGCGCAAAGGCTTGCCTTTGGAAGTGGAAAGCCTCCAAGGCGGTGCGATTCGTCTGGCTCGTCGCCATAACCTTCAAGTCCCCACCATTGAGACTCTTTATGGTCTTATCAAACCCTACGAGCTGGGAAATGTATAACAGAATCATAATTATTGCAAAATGAGTTTTTATCGACTTTTGCGCCGATGTTTTGTATCATTATATTTTGTATAAATAAAGGGGGTGGTGTCATGCGTTCATCACGGCAAAGCAAGGCTCCCATCTACGAGGCGTTGCTTAAGTACAAGTCCATGCGGGTGGTGCCTTTTGATGTGCCCGGGCATAAGCAGGGGAGAGGAAATCCTGAATTGACAGAGTTTCTGGGAGAGAGATGTCTTTCCGTGGATGTTAACTCCATGAAACCACTGGACAACCTTGGACATCCTGTCTCTGTGATCAAAGAAGCGGAAGAGTTGGCAGCTGAGGCCTTTGGGGCCCATCACGCCTTTTTTATGGTGAACGGAACCACCTCGGCTGTGCAGGCGATGGTTATGAGTGCCTGCAAACAGGGTGAGAAGATCATCATGCCGCGGAATGTTCACCGCAGTGCTATTAATGCCTTAATCATCAGCGGAGCGATTCCGGTGTACGTGAATCCGGGAGTTAATCGTGAGCTCGGGATTCCCTTGGGCATGTCTGTAGCTGATGTCAAAGCAGCTATCGCTGAAAATCCGGAGGCCAAAGCCATCTTAGTGAACAATCCAACCTATTATGGCATCTGTTCTGATCTGAAGAGAATCACTGAGCTTGCCCATGAACATGGTATGTTGGTCTTGGTGGATGAGGCACACGGCACCCACTTTTATTTTGGCGAAGATATGCCCATCAGTGCCATGGCAGCAGGTGCAGATATGGCCGCTGTCAGTATGCATAAAACGGGTGGAAGTCTCACTCAAAGTTCCATATTATTAATCGGTGAGCGCTTGAATGTTGGACGGGTTCGACATATGATTAATCTAACGCAAACCACCAGCGCTTCCTATCTACTCTTATCATCCTTAGATATTTCACGGCGCAACCTAGCCTTAAATGGCAAGCGCATTTTTGATAAAGCTCTATATCTGGCTAATTATGGTCGGGATGAAGTGAATAAGCTTGGCGGCTATTATGCTTTTGGCAAAGAATTAAACAATGGGGACTCGGTCTATGATTTTGATTGTACTAAACTCTCGATCCATACCCGGCAAATTGGGCTAGCGGGCATCGAAGTCTATGACATTCTCCGGGATGATTACGATATTCAAATCGAGTTTGGGGATATCGGCAATATTCTCGCGATTATCTCGGTAGGGGATCGGGCCTTAGCTCTGGAACGCCTGGTTTCGGCTTTATCGGAGATTAAGCGGCGCTATCAAAAGGATATCGCGGGCATGTTCGATCATGAATACATCAACCCTGTGGTGGTCATGGGTCCCCAGCGCGCGTTTTATGCAGAGAGTTATTCCGTTCCGATCAAGGAGAGCAGGGGCAAGATCAGCGGAGAATTTGTGATGGCTTATCCACCGGGGATTCCGATCTTGGCACCTGGGGAGAGAATTACCGAGGATATTATTGAGTATATCGCTTACTCTAAGGTCAAAGGCTGTTTCCTGACAGGCACAGAGGATATGGCTGTTGAAAACATCAAAGTCGTGGAGGAATAGCTATGGAATTATGGTATACAGAAGAGCATACGGAAAATGTTCGCTTTTCAATTAAAGTAGACCGACAACTCTATTCGGGCGAGAGTGAATTTCAACGGATTGATGTGTTTAAATCCCGAGAGTTTGGTACCTTCTTTACCCTGGATGGGCTGATGATGGTGACGGAGAAGGACGAGTTCATCTATCATGATATGATTGTTCATGTGGCTATGGCGACCAATCCCAAGATTAAAAATGTCCTGGTCATTGGCGCTGGGGATGGAGGAACGGTCCGAGAGTTGACTCGTTATGACTCCATTGAAAACATCGATATGGTGGAGATAGATAAACTTGTGGTAGAAGTCTGCAAAGAATATCTGCCCCAGACTGCCTGCAAGCTGGAGGATCCACGGGTCAATCTGTTCTTTGAGGATGGGTTAAAATTTGTGCGGACCAAGGAGAATGCCTATGATCTAGTGATTGTCGATTCCACGGACCCCTTTGGGCCGGGAGAAGGACTTTTCACTAAGGAATTCTATGGTAACTGCTATAAGGCCCTTAAGGACGATGGAATTCTCGTCAACCAGCATGAAAGCCCTTACTATGAAGATTATGCTCAGAACATGGGTCGCGCTCATAAGCGGATTAAGGAGTTCTTCCCCGTGTGCCGTGTCTATCAAGCGCATATTCCCACTTACCCATCAGGGCATTGGCTCTTTGGCTTTGCTTCGAAAAAATATGATCCTTTAAAGGATCTTGATGAACAAGCCTGGAACGACTTAGGTATCAAGACTCAATACTATAATACAGAGATTCATAAGGGCTGTTTTGCCCTACCCACCTATGTGAAAGAACTTTTAGCCAGTGCGACAGACTAAAGATAAAAACTTTTTCCACATCGGTTTAAGCGGATCTTTTTTTACCCTCTTCTCTTGGCGCATATTATTTGGTGCTGGAGTCGAGGGTATTTGCTTACTAAGCTAAAAATGATGTAGAATAGTGGTTATAGACAACTTGGTACTTAATGCATAATCACACAAGGGTAATCCATTCCCTACATAAGTTTTTCCGTACATAAGCAATGAAAAATGTGAAGAGGTGATTCTATGTTAAAGTGGAAAGAGGAGTATTCGATTGGGGTAGCGGAGATTGATGAACAACATGTGCGATTGTTCGAAATCGGTAATCAAATCTATGACTTATTAGAAAACTACCTGCTACCGGATAAGTACGACAAGATCGTGACAATTATCTTAGAGCTCAAGGACTATACCATTTACCATTTTAAAACTGAAGAAGACTATATGTTGAAAATCAAGTATCCGGGATACTTCAAGCAGAAAGTTGCCCATGATGATTTTATCAAAGAGATCGAAAACATTGATTTAGATGCTATTGACCACGACCAAGATGGACATACGCGCAAGCTTTTGAATTTTATTTTCGACTGGGTACTTGATCATATTCTGAAGAGTGATTTTGGAATTAAAGAATTTATTCGCATTACAAGATAAAAATGTTTAGGCCTGACCACAAATTGGCAAGCGCTTGCCAATTTGCTGTCAGGCCTTTTTGTATTGTCAGATAGTATAACCCCGATGCATGCATTCCTCTGGCATAATCAGATGAAGGAATAAGGATGTCACAACCTGGCAATAGTAGGGAATATATGGTTTCTCGAAATAGCTAGAGTATTTCGTTTGAAGCCGAAATATGAGCAAACCTTGCTCATATACTCTACTATGGAGGGGATGCTAGGTTGGAACAACACTCCGTTCAGGTTGGTACACAATATTATCGAGAAAGCATCTACGAGCGCCTTCGTCAGCTCCAAGAGGAAGAGAACCTACCGGTTGTGCTTCACGAGTATCAGCAAGGGAAGCGCTGGTTAATTGATTGCGAGTTTCAAATGGAAGCTATAGAGGATGAAAGGGATCAAGAGATCACCCAAAAAATTCATAGCTACTATTTAGCTAATGCCATCGCTGAAACAATCCTACTCCACTGGGAAAAGGATCATATACGCTGGTTATTAAGAAGAAAATTTAAAATGAAACGAGAAGAAGTCGTGCAGGTCTTTGAAAAAGCTCTCCAGTACCTCAACGAAGAATCACGAGAGTGGAAGGGCTACCGGATCCATCGCAAAGCGTCCTTAGTCAATCAAATCGTAAAATGCCTGGAGGCACAGCCCCTCTTCGATATGGAAGGTTTTTTGCGCTTCCGGGCTAAGGGTTATAAGGAAGAAATCAATAAAGCAGTCAGCTATGTAGTTAATGAGCATGTTATCGCCACCGAGTATGTGGAGTTCATCAACTTGCTCAAACACTTTGTAGATTCTCAAGAGCCTCGTATTCATACCTTGCATGTGGGCATTACAAAGCAAGGCAAATTCAACCTTTATAATGAAGAAGGCAAAAGGATGACCAAGAAGACCATGGATGATTTGTTCTTCATGGATTCTTCGCAAGAGCTGACCTATGAAGATATGCTTGTCAGTGCCTTAATCGCTGTGGCTCCGCGGGAAATTGTGTTGCATATTCGTTATGAAGGGTATCAGGATACTTTGCAAACCATCTGCCAAGTTTTTGCAGGACGTGTCAGCTATTGCAGTGGTAGCTGTTCTATCTGTGAGAAGATTTGACAAAGCTTTTCAGGGTCGATATAATTATTTAAAACAATGATGGGGAAAGTATTTTGCTTTGTTTTTATGTAAGAGAGGAGATGCCGTGGCTGAAAGCGTCTCTCATGAAGAAGCGGAAGAAAACCACCCCGGAGTGCTGAGTTGAAGCTGAGTAGGCTCGGACGTCTGCCCGCGTTAAGGGAGCAAAGAGAAAGTATCAGGCCGTGAATGCCCCACAAGGGATTCGTCGGTCCGGAGGCTTTAACTTGGGTGGAACCACGGGAATAATGCTCTCGTCCCATATGGGATGAGGGCTTTTTGTATTAATTCCAAGAGTATAGGACTGTAGGATAATATTTGACTAAAGAATCTTCGACAAATGGGTTAGAAAATTTGAAAAAGGAGTTAACGAAGATGGTAAAGATTACTTTAAAGGATGGCTCGATTCGCGAAATCGAAGCCGGCAAGAGCCTCATGGAATTAGCAGCCTCTATCTCCAGAGGTCTAGCGAAGGCTGCTGTAGCAGGTAAAGTGGATGGTAAGCTGAAGGATTTATCCTTCCCCTTGCAAGAGGATGCAGAGGTGGAAATCATCACAGCCGATAGTGAGGAGGGCTTAGAGGTTTTGCGCCACTCGACCTCTCATATCATGGCTCAAGCAGTGCAGAATCTTTTCCCCGGCACGATATTTGGTATTGGGCCGGCTATTGCCAACGGGTTTTATTATGATTTAGATTCTGAACATGTATTTACGCCGGATGATCTGGAAAAGATCGAGGCCGAAATGCGCCGCCTGATTAAAGAGAACAATGCCTATTCGCGCAAGGAGGTTTCCCGTAGCGAAGCTCTCGAATACTTCGGTGCCAAAGGCGAAAAGTATAAAGTCGAACTGATCGAAGGTCTTCCGGATGATGCGGTTATTTCACTCTATACACAAGGTAATTTTACAGATCTTTGTGCCGGTCCCCATATCCCAGCTACCGGGGTGGTGAAGGCCTTTAAGCTGATGAATTTAGCCGGTGCGTATTGGCGGGGTAGCGAGAAGAACAAAATGCTGCAACGGATCTATGGTACGGTCTGGGCTAAAAAGGAAGACTTGGATGATTACCTCTTCAAGCTTGAAGAGGCAAAACGCCGTGACCACCGCAGGTTGGGTGTGGAGCTGGATCTATTCAGCCTCCATGATGAAGGACCGGGCTTCCCCTTCTTCCATCCTAAAGGGATGATTCTGCGCAACCAATTAGAAGATTTCTGGCGTCAAGAGCATCGCCGCCGGGGGTATCAGGAGATTAAGACTCCGATCATTCTCAGCCGCGAACTATGGGAAAACTCGGGACACTGGGATCATTACAAAGACAATATGTATACCACTAAGATTGACGAGGAAGATTTTGCAGTCAAGCCCATGAACTGCCCCGGTGGGATGATCATGTATAAGCAAAGACTCAGAAGCTATCGGGATCTCCCTATTCGAATGGGCGAGCTGGGCTTAGTCCATCGTCATGAACTATCGGGAGCTTTGAATGGACTCTTGCGGGTGCGCAACTTTACCCAAGACGATGCCCATATCTTTATGCTTCCTTCCCAGATCAAAGATGAAATCAGTGGTGTCATTGATCTCGTCGATCATTTCTATAAGGTTTTTGGTTTCGAGTACCATGTGGAGCTCTCCACACGTCCTGAAGACTCCATGGGAGCGGATGAGACTTGGGAAATGGCCACTAACGCTCTACAGGAAGCCTTAGACGCGAAGAAGATTAATTATAAAATCAACCCAGGAGACGGAGCCTTCTACGGACCGAAAATCGACTTCCATCTCCGGGATAGCTTAGGTCGGACCTGGCAGTGTGGAACCATTCAGCTGGACTTCCAAATGCCGGAGAAGTTTGACCTTACCTACATCGGCGAAGACGGACAAAAGCACCGTCCGGTCATGATTCATCGGGTGGTTTACGGAAGTATTGAACGCTTTATTGCCCTGCTCACAGAGCACCATGCGGGAGCCTTCCCCACCTGGCTGGCCCCGGTTCAAGTTCGTATCCTGCCCATCAGCGACCGTCATGAGGAATATGCCCAAGACCTCCTCCGTCGTTTGAACGACCTAGACATTCGTGCTGAATTAGATGATCGTCGCGAGAAAATCAGTTACAAAATTCGGGAAGCACAAACCCATAAGATCCCCTTTGCCCTGGTGGTCGGCGATCAAGAAGCGGAGACAGACACTGTAGCCGTCCGTCGCTATGGTCAATCCAACGCCGGAGAAAAACTCTCAGTGGCTGAGTTTATTGCCATGATTCAAGAAGAGATTAAAGACAAGAAACAATTGGTGTGATAAGGTGACAGAATGAATCAAGGGGACAGGTCCCAATTTGCAAAAAGAGGGACCTGTCCCTTTCGATATTTGGGCCGTAACGCTTCGCGAGGGCTCATCGAGAAGCTCTGTTAAATCATCAAATAATTGTGTTTCTAAGCTCTTCGGCCGATTTACTTGAAAGATAAGCTGGGGCAATATCCACTACTGTTTTGGCACCCGCAACTCCTTCCTGATTTAAGCGGTATGCCGCCCTTGCAAAGGCAACGAGGACATTTGCTGTGAAGTCGGGGTTGGAATCCAAAGCCAATTGATATTCAATGACATGATTATGCTCTTCATGAAGACCCGTTCGTCCATGACGAACAACTAAGCCGCCATGAGGAAGACCAGGGTGATTCTTTTCTAATTCTTCTTCTGTAATAAAATGTACCTCTGTGTCATAGTCCGCGAAATAATTGGGCATTGTCTTTATCTCGTGTTCAATCTGCTCCTTATTGGCCCCTTCTTCAGCCACCACAAAGCACTCTCGCCAATGCTTTTCCCTTGTCGCAAGCTCCGACATATCTCCTCTTCTAATGGCTTCAATGGCCTTTTCCTTGGGAATAGTATACTGTTTCGCATTCTTGACGCCCTTAACTCTTCTGATTGCATCGGAATGGCCCTGACTGACTCCTTTTCCCCAGAAGGTGTGGGTATTTCCCTCAGGTAGGATTGCCTCGGCATAGAGTCGATTGATTGAGAACATTCCTGGGTCCCAGCCGCTGGCAATAATGGAAACTTTGTTGGCCGCTAAAGCATTTTTATTCATGACTGAAAAATACTCTGGAATTCTCGCATGAGTGTCAAAGCCATCGACGGTATTGAAGAGGCTTGCAAATTCAGGCCCCTGTACTGGTATGTCCGACATGCTTCCGCCGCAAAGCACCATAACATCAATCTGATCAGTCATCTGTTGAGCCTCATCCATCGTGAAGACGGGAACCCCTTCCATGACGGTTTTGACCGCTGAAGGATCACGTCTTGTAAATACTCCGACAAGTTCCATATCCTTATTATGGCGTATACCTAACTCAACGCTTTTTCCAAGGTTTCCGTAACCCACAATGCCGATTTTAATTTTATTCATAGTCGATTCCTCCTTGCCTCTATTCTAAACCGTATTAATCCATACATACAATTATCTTTAGAACAGGGCTAAAAAAATTTATCAGGATATCATGAATAAATGGTTGTCCGATTAAATTTTAAAAATAATATTTGACAAGAGCTTTAAAACTCACTATAATAATAATGTTCAAGTAGAAGCCATCCGCTTCTCACCTCATGGCCAAAGTCGATGAGGTATCTTCGGGTCCTGAGCTTAATTTGCTTGCTCATGATTTGTTATTGAAGACGGGTGGAACTCTGCCCGTCTTTTTTGTGTTGATTTTATATGGAGGTGGTTCGTTATTAGTAAGGATTTACGGATTAACGATGAAATCCGGGCCCGGGAAGTTCGCCTTGTCGGGGAAGAGGGAGAGCAATTGGGTATTATCCAACTTAGAGATGCTCAACAGATGGCTGTGGAAAAATCTCTGGACTTAGTGGAAATTGCCCCAACTGCTAAACCGCCTGTTTGTAAGATCATGGATTATGGCAAGTACAAGTATGAGCAGGCCAAACGGGATAAGGAAGCCCGTAAAAAACAGAAGACCATGGAAATCAAAGAAGTTAAGCTTCGTCCTAATATTGAGGACCATGACTTCGAAACCAAAGCACGCAATGCCCAACGCTTTTTAAATGATGGCGATAAGGTAAAGGTAACGATTATGTTCCGAGGTCGGGAGATTACCCACCCGGAGTTAGGACGTGTCTTGTGCCTGCGTCTAGCTGAGTTTTGTAAAGCTGAGGCTAATATAGAGCGTGATCCCAAGCTTGAAGGGCGCAATATGATTATGATTTTAACGCCTCTGAAACACGACTAAACGAGAGGGGGATATCCCAATGCCAAAAATGAAAACACATCGCGGTGCCGCGAAACGTTTTAAGAAGACAGGTACCGGTAAAATTGTTCGTCATCATGCCTTTACCAGCCATATTCTGGAGAAGAAATCTCCAAAGCGTAAACGTGCTCTTCGTAAAGGGACCATTATGCACAAAACTGATGCCAAACGCATTGCCCGTATGATCGCTTATCTATAATTAAAGAGGTCGGAGGTCAGAAGCCTGAGGTCTGAAGGATCAAGGCTTTGATCGAGAGACGAAATTATTAACTGTAAGGAGGTCTTCGCTATGGCCCGTGTAAAAAGAGGGGTAACGAAGCATCAACGTCATAAAAAAGTATTAAAGCTTGCAAAAGGTTTCCGGGGAGCAAAAAGTAAACTCTACCGTCCAGCTAATGAGCAAGTAATGAAATCCTTGGCGTATGCTTATGCTCACCGCAAAGATAAAAAAGGTGATTTCCGTAAATTATGGATTGCTCGTATCAATGCTGCTTCCCGTTTAAACGGTTTAAGCTACAGCCGCATGATGAATGGTCTCAAAAAGGCCGGCGTATCCATCAACCGCAAAATGTTAGCTGATCTGGCTATCCATGATGCTGCTGCTTTTACTGAATTAGTCAATGTGGCTAAAACTCAATTAAGCGCGAAATAAGTTGAAACATAAAAGGGTGCTTAGGCACCCTTTTTACATAGGTACTATAAAGGCCGTGACCGATTGAACGAGACCTTAATGTGATGAACCTATATAGGATTGAAAAAACAACGTGGGGTAAGAATACTCTTTAGGGCATTGACATAAGATTCGAGTTATCGCGGGGTGATAGGATGTTAACCTCCTTACAAAATGAACAAGTGAAGTATGTAGTGAATCTCCATAAGCGGAAGTTTCGCGAGGAAACGGGTGAGTTTCTCATCGAAGGTTGGCGCTTTGTGGAAGAGGGAGTCCTTCGAGGTGCAAACCTTACCAAGGTCTTTGTCTGCCCAGAGCGGTACAACGATGTATGGCCCCAACTAGAAGAAGCGCTGAAGGAAAAAGAAGTACCGGTAATCGAAGTGGAGGAACGAGTACTCCGCAAGATGAGCGATACAGAAAATCCTCAGGGAATTCTTGCTATCGTGAGGCAGGAAAAGTGGAGCTGGAAGGATATCAGAATAGCTCAAGCATCGAAAAATTTACAGGACCAAGATCCACAAGACTTGCCCGTCCTCCTGATTCTTGACGGGATCCAAGATCCCGGTAATTGTGGAACGATACTCAGGACAGCTTTAGCTGCCGGTGTCACACAGGTGTGCTTGACAGAAGGGACAGTCGATTTATATAATCTGAAAGCCCTGAGAAGTACCATGGGAACAATCTTCTCTTTGAAGATCCTTACCAACTGTCAACCGGAAGAGATTCTGAGCTTTTGCCAAGAACATAAGATCACTGTTTATACAGGAGATATCCAGGGAACGGATCTCTATGAGACAGATGTGTCCATGCCCTTAGCCTTAGTAGTAGGTAACGAGGGTAATGGGCCTTCGGAGGCTTTTCGGGGGCCTGGAGTAAACCGCATTACAATTCCTATGAGTCATGGTGTCGAATCACTTAATGTGGCCATGGCCACGGGGATCATCCTCTACGAGTTACGGCGTAAAGAGAGCTAAAACTTCTCGCTAACTTGCGGAAATCTCTAAAAATCTCTAAAAAAGCCAGTTTGGACCGGGTTTTCTTGAAAACCTTGCGGGGTGGTGCTATAATTTCAGTGAACAGGTTTTAAGGAATCCAGGCCGAAAGGTGGGCGAAGCGATGTTTCCCGCAGAGTGGTTTTGGAAGATTTTTGAGGTAACCGGTTCCCCTAACGCCTACTTGCTTTATAAGCAGTATGCAATCTTTAACATTCAATCCATTAAGAAAACGCAATGATCAGGATAAAAGGTTATTTTCTTTACAGGGAGGCTTAGCCAAAGACTGGAAGCTTAGCCAAGAGAGTGCCTCATCTTGAGCCCGTAGTTTGGGGCTGAGGTGTTAAATTTCCCCTGAGAGTGGTTTGCTGAAGGTATCATTATAGGCAAGCCCGGTTTCCGCCGTTATTGGAGAATGAAGCTGTGGCTCTTTTGAGCCGAACCAGGGTGGTACCGCGGGAGTATAATTCTCGTCCCTTTTTTTAGGGATGAGGATTTTTTTGTATTTATTCGTCTCTTGTATTTAGTTCGTTTCTTTAGTTCTTTAGTTAATATTCAAGGATTTGATCAAATCTTTAGGAGGGTTATCGTGAAACAGGAAGTTCAACGTATTCAAGAAGAGACACTGGCCGAGCTTCAGAGGGTCACCACTTTGGAGGAGCTTCAGGAGCTGAAAGTAAAAGTTCTCGGCAAAAAAGGTTCTCTGACCGCGCAATTGCGAAAAATGGGAGGCTTAAGCCCTGAGGAACGCCCGATCTTTGGTCAAGTGGTCAATGAAACCCGGGATATTCTCGAGGAAGCCTGGGTTCGCCGTTCCGAAGAGTTAGAGAACGCCACTCTCCAAAAACAACTGGCAGAAGAAAAGCTCGACATTAGTTTACCGGGTGTGAGCCTACCCCGTGGTCATCAGCATCCCCTGACCAAGGTTATTGAAGAGATTGAAGAAATCTTCTTAGGCATGGGCTTCCAGATTGCGGAAGGTCCGGAGATTGAAAGCGATTACTATAATTTCGAAGCGCTGAATCTTCCCAAGGAGCATCCGGCTCGGGAAATGCAGGATTCCTTCTATATTACGGAAGAGATTCTTCTGCGGACTCAGACCTCGCCAGTGCAAATTCGCACCATGGAAAAGCAGCGTCCTCAACTTCCAGTAAAAATCATTTGCCCGGGAAAAGTCTATCGGAAGGACGATGATGCTACTCACTCACCTATGTTCCATCAAGTGGAAGGCTTGCTGGTGGACCGGGGTATTCGGATGTCCGACCTTAAGGGAATCCTTCTCAACTTCTCGCGGATGATGTTTGGGGAGTCACGGGAAATTCGTCTGCGCCCCAGCTTCTTCCCCTTCACAGAGCCTAGTGCGGAAGTGGATGTTTCCTGCATGCTTTGCGGTGGCTCCGGCTGCCGCATCTGCAAAGGTACCGGTTGGATTGAGATCTTAGGTTCAGGTATGGTCCATCCTAAGGTATTGGAAATGGGTGGCTATGAGTCTAAAGAGCTGACCGGCTTTGCCTTTGGGATGGGTGTGGAACGGATTGCGATGCTGAAATACGGTATTGAAGATATGCGGCTTATGTTCGATAACGACTTGCGCTTTTTGCAACAGTTTTAAGGAGGCAGGGGAATGAAAGTCAGTCTGGAATGGTTACGTGAATTAGTAGATGTGGATCAATCTGCCGAAGATTTAGCAGAGATCTTAACCCGAGGAGGGATTGAGGTCGGTGGCATAGATTACTTGAATCAAGGGATAGAAAAAGTGGTCGTCGGCGAGATTACAAGCATGGAGCATCATCCCGACGCTGATAAATTGTGGATCTGTGAAGTGAATTTAGGAGATAAGAAGACGACCATCGTAACGGGGGCCCAAAATCTGCTCATCAAAGATCGCATCCCAGTTGCTTTGCCGGGAACAACCTTACCGAACGGGGTGCATATTGAGGTCTCCAAGCTGCGGGGAGTGGAATCCTCAGGAATGCTCTGCTCCACAGAAGAGCTTTGCTTGGATGCCGACGCGGGAGACCCGCGCAGCGAAGACGGGATTATGATTTTACCTGCCGATACGCCCCTAGGTACAACCATGGATACCCTCGTCGGCCAAGGCGATTGCGTTTTGGATTTAGAGCTCTATCCCAATCGACCGGATTGCTTAGGTATGATTAACGTCGCTCGGGAAGTGTCTTCTTTGACCGGGGGTGAACTTCATCTGCCGGCTTGGGCAGAAACAGAAAAAGGCCCCGACTATCCTATCGATCCCCAAGCCAAGATTATCATTGATGATCCGGAGCTTTGCCATCGTTATGCGGGTTTAGTCGTCGAAGATGTTAAAATCGAACCCTCCCCGGCGTGGCTACAAAAACGTCTGAAAGCAGCTGGAGTACGCCCGATCAGCAATATCGTGGACATCACCAACTACATCATGCTGGAAATGGGACAGCCCTTGCATGCTTTTGATCGGGACGCTATTGCGGGTGCCGTCCATGTGCGTCGTGCTCAACCTGGTGAGAAACTGACGACTCTAGATGATGCCGAACGCGAACTCGACTCAGAAATGCTTTTAATCGCCGATGATGAGAAGGCTCTTGGCTTGGCCGGGGTCATGGGCGGCTTGAATAGTGAAATTACCGACTCCACTAAGCGTTTGTTTGTGGAATCTGCACATTTTTCCGGAGTAAGTATCCGCCGGACCAGTCGCCGTTTAGGACTGCGTTCCGAGGCTTCCAACCGCTTTGAAAAAGGAGTCAACCCTCATGGCGTGGCAGCAACCTTAGGTCGTGTTGCTGAGTTGGTGATTGAGCTGGGAGCGGGCAAACCGGTAGGGTTTGTGGAGCAAATCAGCCAGCTCACCGAGCCAGCAGTGGTGAATTTGACGGTAGAGAAAACCAATACCCTCCTAGGTACCCAATTGACGGCAGAAGAAATTACTCAGGTGCTAAAGCGTCTTCGTTTTTCCTATCAAGGAGGGGCGGGAGCCTATCAGGTGGAGATTCCCTCCTATCGTGCCGATATTACCATCGAAGAAGATTTAATCGAAGAAGTCGCTCGTTTGACTGGGTATGATCGAATTCCCACCACCTTTCCGCAAGGAGATCAAACCCAAGGACGCAGAACTCCTGAACAAGAGTTCCGACGCAAGCTCCGTCACCTGCTGATTCGCTTAGGGTTAAATGAGGTGATGACTTACTCCTTCACTCGACCGGATGCCGATCGGAAGTTTGGAGATGTGGAGCAAGCTATTCCCTTGTTGAATCCACTTCGGGAAGAGCTAAGCGTTATGAGAACGGCCTTGCTGCCCAGCATTATGGAGATTGCCGCTCGAAATATTGCGCGCCGTAACCTGGATATCCGTCTCTTTGAACTGGGGAGTAGCTATAAGAGCAAGGAACGTCCCTTAGTCCACCTTCCTCAAGAGGAGCTCCATTGCGCCGGCGTCATCTGGGGTAAATCCCCGCGCCATTGGACCACTCCCGTCACAGAGTATGAATTCTATACGATCAAAGGGATTATTGAGGAAATCGCCCGTGAATTTGGCCTGGAGTTGGAGTATCGTGTGCCCCAAAAGGCTGAGCTTACCCATCCGGGACGTTCGGCGGAGATTTTCCTCAAGGGCGAGAAGATTGGTTTTATGGGCGAGATTCATCCTGCCCTGGGTAAAGAGTGGGAGCTGGAAAGAGCCCTGATCTTTGAACTGGCTGTTGCACCCATGATGGCTGCTAGCAATATGAACATTCGCGTCTACTCGATCCCTAAGTTTCCGGCGATGCATCGAGATTTAGCGGTGGTAGTTCCTCTGGAGGTCTCTGCTCAAGATGTTATGAAGCGAATCAAAGTACTGGGAGGAGAGCTCCTCGAGCAAGTAGATATCTTCGATGTTTATATGGGCAAACCTATCCCCGAAGATCGCAAAAGCCTAGCCTTCACCTTGAAGTATCAATCCTTAGATCGAACTTTGAAGGATGAAGAAGTAAATGCTCTAAATCAGCAAGTTCTTGACGGAATAGAAAAGGAATTTGGAGCTGCCTGGAGAAAGTAATATAGTATCTGGGGGGTGTCTCATATGGCTGATGAACAAGAAAAAGTCATTGTGGAGATTTACGGGGAAAAGCATGTGGTTCGCGGTAAGGAAAGCCCGGATTACATCCTAAAGGTTGCTCATGAGGTAGACAAGAAAATGCGTCTCATTGCCCAGCGGCTGCCACGTTTGGCTGTTCATCAAATTGCGATTCTGGCTGCCTTGAATTTGGCCGATGAGTTAGAAAAACTCCGGGAAGAACAGGAGACACTCCTGCAGCTTATCGAGAGTCCGGAAGAATAGACTAAAATGGAAAGTGATAGACATGTTTTAAGGCGTAGCATAAGTTGCTACGCTTTCGTTTTATTATGCAAGTTGCGTTCTCATGGTGTACTATATAAATAAAAAAATGACTAAATGACTTGTGCTCCTAATGTTCATCTTTCTTCAGTAAAGTTTTTAATAATAAGCTACATAGTTGCAAATAGTATTACTATGATGATTCTATAAAGTGGGGGAATTGTGATGGGAAATAAAACTATTGACCTGCAGCGGACGCTTTTTGATCTGACAGAGGATTATCCTGAGCTGATTGATATTTTTTTTGAAATGGGCTTAGAGGGTGTTATCCATCCGGAAATGCGCAGAACCGGCGGTAAAATCATGCCGGTCATCAAAGGCTTAAAGCAACACGGTGTGTCTCTAGAGGATGCAGTTAAATTTTTAGAGGGGAAAGGTTTCATCGTTTCTTATTAACTGTCTCCAAATTTGAGGCAAACGGCATCGGATAATAATAGAGGGTTTGCGACATCGGAGTGGAATATTTAGGTATAAACCCGGCGTCTCAAACCCTCTTAACGTTTAAATGCTGGTTTCCTTTGTGACGAGATAGAAGATCGTAATAATGTATTCAGGATGGAAGAAGAGATGATGAGCGTTGAATTTAATAATCAAGAACGATTGTATCAATGTTGATTGGGAAAATGTAGCTACAATACTTGAAAAAGTTGGACTGGCATCATTTCCAAGCGATGTACGCAAAAAAGCATTTGAAAATAGTTATGTAGTGGTTTTTATTTATGATGAGGTAAAATTGATTGGATGCGGCCGTGCAATCTCGGATGGTGCTTATGAAGCAGCGATTTATGATATTGCGGTAAAACCGGAGTATCAGGGAAAAGGTGTAGGACGTATAATCGTACAAAACATCATGCAAAACTTACCCGACTGTAATGTCATATTGTTTGCTACACCTGGAAAAGAAGCTTTTTATGGAAAGCTCAATTTTAGAAAAATGAAAACCGGAATGGCTGTATTTCGTAATCCTGAACGAATGCACTCAAAAGGTTTTATTGAATAAGGGTTTGAGCAAGTGGATTATAGTGGGGATGAGAACGTGAAGGCGAGTAAAAACTGGCTTTTTCAGGTTTTTTTGGATACACTAAAAGGAGTGCGTGAAACGCGTTGATTGTTTTGAGAGAGTCCCGAAAGATTGGAGTTCAAGAATGCATTTTGTTATGATATTTTTAGATGGATTTGGCTTGGGGAGAGAGCAGGATAATCCCATAGTTGCGGCCCACACCCCGAACCTAGATAAACTACTGGAAGGACATAATCTTTGGGGGCAAGACCGTCAAATTCAAACAGAGCATGTGTTTTTTAGGCCATTAGATGCCTCTTTAGATGTCCCCGGGATTCCGCAAAGTGCGACGGGACAGACCACCTTATGGACAGGGGTCAATGGAGCCAAGGCTTTGGGGTTTCATCTTAATGCTTATCCTAACGAAAAATTAGTGTCGATAATTAACGAAAGATCGATATTTAAGCAATTGGCTGATCGTGGCAAGCGGGTCACTTTTGCTAATGCCTTCACTGATCAATATGACCAGATGGTCGCTTCGGGAAAGAGGAGGCATACTGCTTCCACCTTATCCGCCTTAGCCGGTGGAGTGCGCTTGCGAAAAGCCCCTGAACTGCTTGCGGGAAAGGGAATCTATCATGATATGACTAATGTGATTCTCAGGGAAATGGAACCCGAATTAGATATCCCGTTATTCTCGCCTTATCAAGCGGGGCAGAACCTCGGCCACATAACCCTTGAGCATGATTTTACCCTTTATGAATTCTTCCAGACGGATGTGCGAGGTCATAAGCAGGATTGGGAAAAGTCGATTGCTTTAATGGAGCAGATTGATGAATTTATCGGTGGCTTGATGAGCGTCGTTCGCCATGAGGATGTAACTTGGCTGTTGACCAGCGATCATGGTAATTTCGAGGATTTTTGTGTCAAAGGTCATACGCAGAACCCAGTGCCTGCTTTAGGGTGGTCCAATCGACAAGTGGAGTGGCCCCAGTGGGTGCGGTTGGAGGATGTCACGCCGGGGATTATGGGGATGATTTTGACATAGCTATTATACAATTGCCTTATGTATGTGTATCTCCAGGATTTTGCGTTACACCGTTTACTCAGTAAGCTGCGCGGACTGTTCTAGTCGCTCAAGCACTCCGCTCCGTCAGGTTCCCAGCTAAATCGGCTCCTGCCTCGTAGCTGGTTGGAAACGTCCTGTTTCCAACCTGACTCCGCTGCCTGCTTTCGCGAAGAACAGTTACCTGCTCGCTTAGAAGGCGTTCACTCTTGTAACGCAAAATCCTTGGGTATTCTTTCAAGGGATTTCTTTATAGGGGATTTAAATAAAGGGATTTTGAATAAATCGATAAGAGTGCAAGTGAAATTAACTTATTGTGTCATATAGGAACGAGGGAACAGTATGTCAAAGAAAATAGAGTGTGAGCTTTCTTCTGAGGGGGAAAATGAATATGCTCGCCATAGCCAAGTCCCGATGGAGCTTTTGGCTCCGGCGGGGAGCTTTGAGGCGTTTAAGGCTGCGGTGGAAAATGGGGCTGATGCGGTTTATTTGGGCGGCCAAAGCTTTAATGCACGGGCCAATGCCGCTAATTTTAGTTTGGATGAGCTGCGTAAGGTGGTTCAGTATGCCCACGAGCGGGAAGCAATGGTCTATGTGACAGTGAATATTCTGATCGCGGATCGCGAGTTTCCGGAGCTTTATGATTATCTTTACGATTTGTATGATATTGGGGTGGATGCCCTGATTCTTCAGGATATCGGCGTAGCTGAGCTGATACAGAGCATCTTGCCGGAGATGGAGCGCCACGCCAGTACGCAAATGACCATTAATACGACTTGGGGTGTTCGTCATGCGGAGAGGTTGGGCTTTCAAAGGGTGGTTTTTGCTCGGGAAGTGACAGCAGAAGAGATGAAGAAGATTTCCGCCACGACCCCTTTAGATATTGAGGTTTTTGTGCACGGGGCACTTTGTATTTGTTATTCTGGTCAATGCTTAATGTCCAGTTATATCGGAGGTCGGAGCGGGAATCGGGGACGCTGTGCTCAGCCCTGTCGGTTAACCTATCAGCTTATGAATGAGGACAAGACAGACTTATTGGCGGAGGCCAACCTGGGCAATCATCTGCTCAGTCCACGGGATTTGAATTTTGTGGAGGAGATCCGCAATTTACAAGAGTGTGGAGTCTATTCTCTGAAAGTTGAAGGACGAATGAAGAGGCCGGAGTATGTGGCTACGGTCATTCGCGTCTATCGTCGCGCCTTAGATCAGGTGCTTTCTGAGGAGAAGGGTGTTGGATCAGGGGTCACGGAGGAAGAAAAGACTGAACTACTGCAGATTTTCAATCGGGATTTTTCCCAAGGATACTTCCATGGTCATCCCGGGGCAGAGCTGATGAGCTATGCCCGTCCTAATAATCGCGGTATCCGCCTAGGTCGAATCACAAAGAATACCGGCAGTCAACTGGAGATAAGGCTCGAGGCTTATCTTAGACCCGGGGACGGGATAGAAATCTGGACGAGCAGAGGCCGCGAAGGAATCACGGTCAATAAGGTTTGCCGTGGTAAAAACGAAATCGAGGTAGGAAATCCTGGAGACATCGTTCAGATTGACTTTGTGGGCAAATCACATCCTGGGGATCGAGTATTTAAGACTCATGATGAGCTTTTGATGGATAAGGCCCGTCAGAGCTTTCAAGAGGGAAAAGAACAACGGAAGCGTCCCTTAAAGATGCGCTTGATGGGTTCCATTGGCGAGGTTATGACCTTAGAAGTGGAGGATCGTCATAAGCAAGTTAAAGTAAGTTCCTCCATTCCGGCTCAGCAGGCAATGAAGCGTCCTTTAACTCAGGAGTATGCTTTTCAACAGCTAGGTCGCTTGGGGACGACGCCTTTCTGGCTTGAGGAATTAGAGCTTGAGGTAGAGGACGGTGTGATGCTTCCGGTCAGTGAGCTCAATGAAATGAGAAGATTGGCTGTAGAAGGGCTGCTCCAAAGTGCACACGCATATGAGCGCATCACCCGCGGAGTTTATCGTCAGCGTCTGAAGGATTGGAAGGATAGGCTACAAGGGGAGCAAGAGAAACAGATTCAGCAACATAGAGCATCATCGACTAGAGAAACTAAAGGGCATACACATCGGGATCTAGGTTTGGTGGCGGCTAAAAGCTTGACGGTGGCGATCAGCGATCTAGAAGGAGTGAAGGCGGCAATCATCGCAGGGGCGAGGCGGATTGCCCTAGGAGGGGAGCGTTGGCGTTCCCGGAAGGGCATGAGCCTGGAAGATATCCGCTCGGCCGTTAAGCTTTGTAAGGAACAAGGAGCGGACTGCCTTTTGCGCCTGCCTCGTATCCTCAATGAGGAACAAAGTGCATGGTGGCAGGAGAATTTAAAGAAAATCAGGGACTGGGAGGACCGCCCGAGCATCATGATCTCAAACCTGGGTGAGCTGGAAATGCTCAAGGTCCTTGATTCAGACTGGACTTTTGAAGTAGATTATCCTGTGAATCTATTTAATGAGGCTGCCATTGCGCATTTTCTTCGCTTGGGTGCCCGGGGAGTTACTCTATCCACAGAGCTTGAGCACAGTCAGATTGAGAATTTGGCCCGCTGGCCGAAGACCGAGCTCTTTGTCTTCGGGGATTTGGAGATGATGGTCAGTGAGTATTGTCCTGTGGGTGCGACACTCGGTGGTAAAAAGGGTTCGAAATGCAGTGTGCCCTGTGTGAAGGAACCTCACTACCTTAGGGATCGAATGAAATATGATTTTCCGATCGAGACAGATTTGGATTGTCGGATGCATCTATATAATGTAAAGCGCTTGAACCTCTATAAGGAGTTAGGTGCGATTGCTAAGATGGGGGTTCAGCGAGTTCGTTTGCAATTAGATCGAGCTACTCCTGTCCAGATTCGCGATACCATCAGGGTCTTTCTTGAAGGTTGGGAACGAGCCCTTGATGGGGAGAGAATCTCAGAAGAGCAGGCAGAAAAGGTTAGTGCTTACCTAGAGGAACGTTTCCCGGAAGGGTTTACTAAAGGGCATTACTTCCGGGGAGTCCTTTAGAAATTGGGGAAAGATACTTCGCTTTGCTCAGTAGGACAGTGGGGGCTTGGCGTTAGTTCAGTGATAAAAACAATGAATGTCGAGATGATGATGAATCAAGGGACCTGTCCCCTTGATTCACCTTTATCCCAAACGTGGGAGGGAAAGGGTCGAAGATGGTAATTGAAGAACGAGTGATGAGAAAACTCGATTTTGATAAGATTCTCGAGGGACTGGCACGGCTATGCTTGTTGCCTCGGGCGCGGGAATTAGCTGAAGATATGAAGCCTTATGCTCATCTTGATCTTGTCCGGGAAGCTTTGGAGGAGACGGGAGAGGGTAAGAGCATTCTGCGGGTCAACCCGCTGTTTTCAGTGCGAGGAGCAAAGGAAATACGTCCTTTACTAGAGCGTTGTCTCAGGGGAGGTACTTTAACTCCTGATGAATTGTTACAGATCCGCGACACCTTAAAGGCAGCACGCTATGTTAAACAAAGTCTTTCAGAAGGGAAGGTGGAGACACCTCACCTCAAAGGAATTATAGAAAGTGTCCTGTTGCCCAAGGGCATTGAAGAGGAAATAACTCGTTGTATCACAGAGGATGGGCAGGTAGCCGATCAAGCCTCTCCTCTGCTTATGGAGTTACGGCGAGGAGTTGGGCGTTTGCAGAGCCGGATTCGGGAAACCCTAGAGGGCATTATTCGCAATCCCGCCTACCAGAAAATCCTTCAGGATCCCATCATAACGCAGCGCTCGGAACGTTATGTTGTGCCGGTTAAACAGGAATATCGTCAATCCTTCCAAGGGATTGTCCATGATCAATCAGCCAGTGGGGCAACGCTTTTCATCGAGCCCATGACCGTGGTCAATCTGGGTAATGAATTAAGGGAAGTTATCCTCAAGGAACAGCGGGAAGTACAACGAATTCTCTTGCTTCTGTCGGCGCGAGTTGAAGGTGAGGCGGAGTCCATCGCAGAGGCTCATGAAGCTTTGGCACGGGTGGATTTTATCCTAGCTAAGGCACATTTGAGTGAAGAGATGAATGCCGGAGCGCCGATTCTTACAGATAAGCAAGAGATTAGCCTGATTCAAGCAAGACATCCGTTATTGACAGGGAAGGTCGTTCCCTTAACCATTGAATTAGGGACGCGATTCGATACGGTCGTGGTCACCGGTCCCAATACGGGCGGGAAAACCGTTGCCCTCAAGACGATAGGTCTCTTGGCAGCGATGACCCAGTGCGGCTTACATATCCCAGCTGAATCCGATTCTCGCGTGGGAGTGTTTACGCAGATCTTCGCGGATATCGGGGATGAGCAGAGTGTAGAACAATCCTTAAGTACCTTCAGTGGCCATATGAAAAATATCGTCGAGATCGTGCAGAAGGCCGATAAGCGTTCCTTGATTCTCCTCGATGAAGTGGGAGCGGGAACTGACCCCACCGAGGGGTCGGCCCTAGCCATGGCTATCATCGCAGAGCTCCATGAGCGGGGCTCGAGAATTGTGGCTACCACCCATTATGGGGCCTTAAAGAATTTTGCCTATAATACACCACGGGTAGAAAATGCCTCGGTGGAATTTGACTCAGAGACCTTAAGACCTACCTATCGATTATTGATTGGGATCCCTGGCAAGAGCAATGCCTTTTATATCGCCGGTCGATTAGGCTTGCCGGAAGAGGTTTTGGTGCGAGCTCGTACCTTTGTCACGGAACGGGAAATGCAGGTTGCGGATTTAATCGAAAATCTCGAGGATACCCAACGAGAGATTGATTTTGAAAAGCGGCGTGCCCGCGAGGAACGCCAGTTGATTGAGATGGAGAGCCTGGGTCTGAAAGAAAAATCCCAAAAGCTTGAGGATGAATACCAAGAGCTCATGGCAAAAGCAAAGGATCAGGCTACGGAGATTGTCCGCGAAGCAAGACGCGAAGCGGAACGATTGATTGATGAGCTCAGGCTTGCCCTTAAAGAGGACCGCAAGGATCAGCAGGCAGTAGAACGAGCTCGCCAGGGAATCCGCAAATTATCCAGTAAAGTAGGGACTCCTGATAGCCAACCTAAGACCTCGAATGGTGTCAATCCTGAGGAGATTAAGCTGGGACAAATGGTCTATATGACCAAGCTCCGTCAGAAGGGGCAGGTTTTGAAGCTACCTAATAGCTCAGGAGAAATCCTCGTTCAAGCCGGGGTTATCAAGCTCAATGTTCCCATCAGTGAAATACGCTTGGAAAAAGAAGAAAAACCAACTCGCTCCACTCGCTCAGTTAATAGTCAGGGCAAGGGAGGAATGAAGAAGGCTGAAACCATCCGTACGGAAATCGATTTGCGGGGGATGATGGTAGAGGAAGCCAGTTTTGAGTTAGATAAGTATCTAGATGATGCAGTGCTCACAGGGGTAGGTCAGGTCTATGTCATCCATGGAAAAGGGACGGGAGCTTTAAGGAATGGCATTCATGAATTCTTACGTGGACATCATCATGTCAAATCCTTCCGCATCGGTCAGCATGGTGAAGGAGATCTCGGCGTAACCGTAGTAGAATTAAGGTAAGAGAAAAAGATATCACGATTTTTGTGGATTTTTTCATTGGTATATGTATATAATGCTTGTATATGAAATAATGACATGAGGTGAAGATATGGCTACATTTGCTATGATTACCCCTACTGTTGCAGTCATCGGTTTAGTGATAGCACTGATTCTTTTTGGACCGGGTAAGCTCCCCGAATTGGGCAAGGGCTTAGGCAAAGGGCTTAAAGAGTTTAAGGATGCGACAGATCTTTCAGATGATGATAGTAAGAAGAGTAAGAAGGAAACTCCAAAACAAGTTGCTGAGAGTAAAGAAGAAGCAGAAGACAGCGAAAGTAAATAACAGGAAAAAAGAAAGCGTGCTCATTTTTGAGCACGCTTTTTGACATAGAAGTGGGCTTGTATCTTGATGTAACAACTATCTGTAACAAAATTGATCATAAAACGTCTTGTGAAAAATTTATACAATGAGTTCCATTATAGACTTATGGGAGGAGGGTGGGCAGAACTTAGTGAAAGTGCTATGTTTAACAAACCCATCCTACCGCGTTATTGATGGCACGGATATTGCATTATTATTTAGTGTTCACAGAAAATACATAGTTTTAAAAGAGACAAGGAGGGAAAAAGGCAACTACCCCGTCAGGCTCCTTAAGGGCAAGTCAAAAAAAATTCTAGGAGGGAATAGTTATGACAATTAACCGAAGAGATTTTCTTAAACGCGCCGCAGCGGGTGCTGCTGTAGTGGCTGGGTCCAGTTTTTTAGTCGGATGTAATACCACTGGAGCAGTTGCACCTGCGTCAACTCCTGAAGCTTGGGATCATGAAACTGACGTCGTCGTAATTGGCGGAGGTAATGGTGGGTTAAGTGCAGCCGCTGCCGCAGCTGAAGAAGGTAAGAAGGTTATCCTCTGTGAAATTAGTGCATTTCTAGGTGGCGGTTCCGCCTATTCCGGTGGAACCATCCACTCTTGGGGTTTAGATACTTGGGAGAAATACAAAGAACATACTGAGGACCTGGATGATCCCGTCCTTGCTAAGAAGTATGTGGAAACCTTTAGACAGGAGTATATTCCGTGGTTACAAAAGAATGGAATTCCGCTTAAGAAGCATCCCGGTGGCAAGGGCTTCAACAATGACTGGGCCTTAGGTTCCGGTGAAGCCGGATATCTTAAGCATAAAGCTTATTTTGATGCTTTAGCTAATTTCATCACGAGCAAGGGTGGTACAATTATGCTCCAAACACGTGGCTTGCGCCTTGTCATCGATGAAAGTGGGGTAGTTAGCGGTGTTCAAGCTATCAAAAATGGTGAAGCCAAGGCTATTTTTATTAAGGCTGGAGCGGTAGTTTTAGCTACGGGTGGATTCCAATCCAATAAAGGGTTGATGGCCAAGTACATCGGACCAAATGGTGATGTGGCCCGCAATATGGGAACTCCTTATAATACCGGAAGCGGCATGCTTATGGCCCAAGGTGTGGGAGCTATGACTCAAGGCAACTTCTCTACTTTTTCGGGGACGTTTACCGGTATCGTACCGGGACCAGCAGTTGAAGATAGCCCAGCAGAATACGAAGCAAAACGTGCTGGTGATCCTCAAACCTTACCGGGAATCAGTGGTGGGCGTCCATTCGTTCCCATGTGGATTAATTACCTTTTCCCTGATGAGAGCATCTCGATTATGGTGAATCTCCAAGGCAAACGCTTTGCCGATGAGACCTCTCCCATAGAAGCTAAATATGCCAGACTTCCCCAAGAAGTATTGAAGCAAAAAAGAGCAATGGCCTTCATGATTGGAGATAAAAACACTCTTGAAAAAGCAAAAGGTTCAGACACGATCCTCAAAATGTATCAGGAACAGGGTGGTAAGGTTGTTGAAGGAGCTACCCTTGAGGAATTAGCGTAAGCGCTTAATCTTAGGGTGCATCGTCAGCACTCCTGATTTATGAGACAATATTCCTATAAACATAGTGATAGGAGGTATTGTTGTTGTGACCAGCCTGGAGAAAAGAGCATTAGTGGAAGAATGTCGTCAAAGTAAC
>NZ_JBBWUA010000024.1:0-49795 GCF_038181555.1 Desulfitobacterium sp. THU1
AGGTGAAAGCATGATTGATGCCGGAATCATGGATGGGGATCTTATTTTAGTCCGCCAACAACAAGTTGCCCGCAATGGTGAGATAGTTGTTGCGATGATTGGTGAAGAAGCTACGGTTAAGCGCTTCTATAAAGAAAAAACTTTGATCCGTCTACAACCCGAAAACCAATACATGGAGCCTATTTATTCTCAAGACGTCGTGATTTTAGGTAAAGTGATTGGCGTATTTCGTCTTTTGCATTGATATCACACATTTTGTATCGCCTATTTCTTGTTTAATAGCAAATGGACACAAAAATTGAGGGGCCTAAACCCCTCTTCTTTGTGTCCATTTGTCATCAGGACTATATTCTCTACCTATGGAGACCACCTTAAACCGATATTTTGCGGGAACGGCTATCTTTAAAGCGCTCAAAGCCTAGTTCGATTAAACGAGTGATCAAGTCCGAGTACGGGATTCCACTCGCTTCCCAAAGCTTGGGATACATAGAAATTTGGGTGAAGCCAGGCATGGTATTGATTTCATTGATATAGATCTGATTGTCTTTGGTAACAAAAAAATCCACCCGACTTAATCCACAGGCCTCAACGGCATGGAAGGCTTGCACAGCTTTCTCTTGCAGACTGCTGACCACTAGAGGATCAAGCTCTGCAGGTATCACTAAGCGTGAGCCGGTGTCGATGTATTTGGCTTCATAGTCATAAAAATCCTTAGAAGGAAGAATCTCTCCGGGAACACTGGCTTGAGCCTCATCATTGCCAAGTACACTGAGTTCAATTTCTCGCCCGACGATATTTTTCTCAACCACAATTTTTCGGTCGTATTCAGCCGCTAGTTTAAGTGCCGTTACTAGCTCTTCAGGATTATTTGCCTTAGATATGCCGACACTGGAGCCCAGATTAGCTGGCTTAACAAAGCAGGGATAGCCAAGAGATTCTTCAATATTTTCAAGTGCTTTTTCCATGTTGTTATGCAATGTCTCTCTAAGGATGGTGAGATACGGAGCTTGTGGCAGGCCGGCTTCGCTGAAAACTGCCTTCATGCGGTCTTTATCCATACCTAAAGCTGAGCCTAAGACTCCTGAGCCAGCGTAAGGTACATTGGCCATTTCAAATAATCCTTGGATGGTACCATCTTCGCCGAACGGTCCGTGCAGGACGGGAAAAATGAAATCAAACTTCCCCTGATGAGGAAGCGGACTGCCATCGAGGGCTATAAAGTGCGGGTTCGAGGGGTCGTGAATGAGATTGACTTGAATACCCTGAATAGAGGAATCGCGTTGCCAATCTACGGGGTTTACTCCCCAATGCCATTGACCGGATTTGGTTATTCCGATGGTTTGAACTTCGTATTTTTCGGAATCTATTGCTTTGAGTACAGAAGTGGCAGAATTCAGAGAGACCTCGTGCTCTCCGGATTGGCCTCCAAAGAGAAGAACTATTCTTTGCCTTGTCATTATATGTACCCATCCTCTCTGCTCAGATTTTTAATTACTCTATACTATATGCAAATCCATAAAAAAGCTACTAAATCTATAATCAATATCACTTAAGTAATTATCGACTCATTCCTTAATCAATTGCACCGAAACGATTCAAGGGCCAATAACGAAATAACGTCATACCTGAGATATTTTCAATGGGCAGAAAGCCCCATTCCCGAGAATCAGCACTATTGTTCCTGTTATCCCCCATGACAAATACTGAGCCTTCCGGAACGACGAGGGACTCAAGCGTTTTGATTTGAGGTTCCATGACATAGGGCTCTTCGATAGGCTGCCCATTGATATAAGTTTTGTGTTTGCTGATTTCAATAGTATCCCCCGGTAACGCCACGATACGTTTAATAAAATCATCGGAAGAGTGTGCGCTTGAAGGTGGATGGAAAACGATAATATCGCCTCGTTCAAATTCCCCAAAATACTTGAAGAATAACTTATCGACGATGACGCGATCTTGTAACTGGATAGTAGAGAGCATGGAGCCGGTAGGAATAATTCTGGCCTCTAAAACATAGGTGCGAATCAGCCAAGATAAGGCAAAGGCAATAATGACAATTTCTACAATCTCTAGTATAAATTTCAGGGTACTTTTCTCAGGTTTACTCTCGGTTTTATTAATATAGCGTTCATCTTCCACACTGTACACCTCACTTTAGTAATCCCTGTTCCCAAAGTCTATGTGCCGCTAAGATATTTCCGAATTTGACGTAGTACAAGGAAACCCCTCCTTGTTGGTAAACAATATAGGGTTCGCGCATGGGTCCATCAGCAGAGAATTCGCTGGTAGCTCCTTGAATAAAGGTCCCTCCGGCCATGATGACCTCATCCTCATAGCCCGGCATTCCCGAGGGAATGGGTAGTACATGACTATCAACGGGAGATCCTTTTTGGAAACCCTGGCAAAAAGCAACCATGCGTTCGCGCGAATTAAGTTTAACTGCCTGAATAAGATCGGTACGTGGAACTTCCGGCAACGGGTTGACCTCGAAGCCTAAAGCCTGCCAAAAGGCCGCAGAAAAAACGGCGCCACGAATGGATTCGCTGATCGTCAGCGGGCTAAAGAATAGTCCTTGGAAAAACAGCAACTGCCACTGGAGGGTGGCTCCTACTTCTCCGCCAATCCCCGGAGCTGTTAAGCGGCAAGCGGCTTGTTCGACTAATTCCTTTTTACCGGCGATATATCCTCCGGTAGGTGCTAAGCTTCCGCCCAGATTTTTAATCAGGGAACCGGCAAAAAGATCGACCCCGACATCCCCGGGCTCTCGTTTCTCCACAAGCTCGCCATAGCAATTATCTACAAAGATAATGAGATGAGGATGATGTTGGCGAACAAAACCTACGAATTCAGCAATCTGCTCCATATTGAGAGAGTTGCGCCATGCATAGCCCCGTGAGCGCTGCATAATTAACATCTTTGTATTTGGCTTAAGGGCTTGCCCTAATAAGTCATTCTGGATATTTCCCGATTCATCAAGGGGAATCGAGTCATAGGATATCCCGAAATCCTTCAGGCTCCCCTGCCCTGTTCCGCGGATGCCGATGACCTCTTCTAGTGTATCATAAGGATCGCCTGTGACGGAAATAAAATGATCTCCAGGTCTGAGTACACCGAACAAAGCAGCTGCTATAGCATGAGTACCGGAGACGAATTGTCCCCGTACCAGCGCTGATTCTGTCCCGAGGATGCGAGCCATAACCCGATCCAAGGTTTCCCTGCCGCTATCGCCGAGGCCGTAGCCCGTGGTGCCTTGTAAATGATAGGTAGATACTCTTTCCTCCTGAAAGGCTTCGAGAACTTTGGCGTGATTATACTCAGCAATTTTCAGAATAGAGTGCTCCTGCTGCTGCAAAAGCTGTTCGGCCATAACCTTGGCTTTTTGTATTTGACTCGGTAAATGATCCAAAAACAATGGTGAGACCTCCTAGTTCGTTTCATCCTTATCTATTGAAAGGAGCTCAAGAACCTTATTCCATACAGGAGCCAGTGTGCTATCTTGAGTTAAGGACATGGGAATTGGATGGGATAATTCTTGAGCTAAACGATTTAAATCCGAAGGATGACTGATTTTATCGGTTTTATTAAGCAGGGTAATACGCGGCTTATTGCTGGATTCCAGCTGCGTTAAGATGCTGTGTACCGTATCGGCGCGTTCTAAGGCTCGAGGATGGCTGGCATCCAAGACGTGGATCAAAATGTCGGCATTTTGAACTTCTTCAAGGGTAGCAAGAAAAGCGTGAAGTAATTGATGGGGTAGCTTTTGAATAAAGCCAACCGTATCACTAAGTAAGATATGGGTATTTTGGTTGAGTTTTATCCCCCGCACGATCGGATCGAGGGTCGCAAAGAGCTTGTCCTCACCCTGAATAACCTCACCTTTAGAACGGGTTTGTTCCATAGCTTTTTGCAAAAAGGTAGTTTTTCCTGCATTCGTGTATCCCACTAAGGCAATCAATGGGATGCCGCTTTTTTCTCTCTGGCGTCTTTGCGTAGTGCGGACTTTGCGGATTTCGATCAGTTCAGTCTCGAGAAGATTGATCTTTTTGCGCACCCTGCGTTTATCCATTTCCAGCTTGGATTCCCCAGGACCACGGGTCCCAACTCCTCCTCCCAATCGAGAAAGATTGATACCCTGACCGGAAAGACGTGGTAAAAGATGCTTGAGCTGAGCTAATTCAACCTGGAGCTTCCCTTCTCTTGATTTGGCACGTAGAGCAAAGATATCTAGGATTAGGGTGGTTCGATCCAGGACCTTGATACCCGTCGCCTGTTCTAAAGTGCGTTGCTGAACAGGTAAAAGCTCATCGTCACAAATGAGAACGTTCGCGCCACTGTTTTGAAGATGCTGTGTTAATTCCTGTAATTTTCCTTTGCCTATGTAGCTGACAGGACTACCAAAGCGCTTGGGCTGAAGAAGCTGTCCTACCACTTCAACACCGGCAGATAAGGCCAGCTCGGCAAGCTCAGAAAGAAGTTCATAACCGGGATCTTCATCTTCTAGGGCTACTAAGAAGGCTTTCTCTTGATCGCTAACTTTCGAGACTTGGCCAGCCGGACGGGCACGAAAGTCGTTGACGGCGGTATCGTAGGAGAAATCCTCAAATTCCTTCGGAGTTAAGTTAAGGATTTCATGCCCTGAATCTCCTGGGAAGGCAATTTCTATCCCAGTGATCTGACCGTTTTTAACCCCTATACTACTCATGCTTTCTAAACCCGCGGAGCTTAAAGCACTTAAGTCCATAGGGCTTAGAGTCGCGTTCCCGCCGGGATGAGTGTGGATACAACGCAAACGACCCGCCTGACGGGCGGGTAGCGGAGGTAGCTTAACAGTAGCGTGTTGGCCGATAGCTACCGCACTGAC
The DNA here is from genome assembly GCF_038181555.1 of Desulfitobacterium sp. THU1. Lineage (NCBI taxonomy): Bacteria > Bacillati > Bacillota > Clostridia > Eubacteriales > Desulfitobacteriaceae > Desulfitobacterium > Desulfitobacterium sp. THU1. The sequence continues at coordinate 4,862 of NZ_JBBWUA010000024.1, forward strand.
GATCCCCGAACGGTTTATATAAAGCGCAATTTCTTTATTCCATTGACTGGTGAGCGTGCAAATACCTTCTAATAAATTAAAATGGATAAGCCCCGGACGTTCTGTCCGGAGCGCAGTCAACTCTTTAAGAGCCTTAAGCTGGGTTCCACGGATTCCAGCGATATCACCGAGAATATCCATTTGAACCTCCAAATGATGATTTAAGTTCATCTTGTTATTTTAAGTCCTCTTCATCCAGACTTAAGTCACAAGGTAAAATTCGAATCAACTCTTCACGGGATGAGGAGGATTTTTGATAGAGTCGTACAGCCTGCTTGCGAATAGTTTTTTCCACCATGTTGCGGACCAAGCGGGCGTTTCCCGCATAAGGATGAGAGTTTAGAACCCCTTGCAGCATAAAGCGAAAGGCGTCCCGAGCTTCGAGTGTAAATTCGTATTGACGAGCTTTCAACATGGAATCGCCAATCCTTAAAAGTTCATCGATTGAGTAATCCGGAAAATCAATATGGATTGGAAAGCGTGACCTGAGACCGGGATTCGTCTGTAAAAACCATTCCATCTCGTGTTTATAGCCAGCTAAAATCAAAATGAGTTCATTTTTATGATCTTCCATGGCTTTGACCAGAGCGTCGATGGCCTCTTTGCCAAAATCCTTTTCGCCACCACGAGCTAAAGAGTAGGCTTCATCAATAAATAGAACGCCACCCAAAGCTTTCTTGACCTGATCCCGGGTTTTTTGCGCCGTATGACCTATGTATTCTCCCACCAAATCGGCTCGCTCACATTCAATAATATGCCCCTTTTGGAGGACTTCCATCTCCTTGAAAAGCTTGCCAATAAGTCGGGCTACCGTGGTTTTCCCTGTTCCAGGATTTCCTCGAAAAATCATGTGGAGGACCAGGGGCTCGGCGGTTAGTTTTTCACGTGTTCGCCGTTTTTGAATTTCTATATACGCTTGGATCTCATTGATAAGTCGTTTAACTGTAGTTAAGCCTACCAAAGCATCCAGTTCGGCAAGGATTTCGGCAATATCTTTATTTTCAGCTACATTATGTATTACCTTTCGCCCACGCTGGGGCTCTTGAATTGAATCTGCTCCCGAGGTAAGGGGTTGAACCTGCGAAGTTTGAACGATCGGAGGTTGGTTCTTTTCCGGTCGAAAGGTAATACGAATTGCCATAAGATGCGACACCTCCCATCTTTACTACTATACGCAGCAAGATGGGAAAGGTGTCCTAAAATTATAGACTCATTTTGCGCTGTTAGAAGATAAGGATTTAGCATAGCGTACCCGAGCGTTTTTATCGAGATGCTTTTTGCGTAACCGAATACTTTTGGGAGTTACCTCCACCAATTCGTCATCATCAATATATTCCAAAGCCTGTTCCAAAGTAAAGATCTTAGCTTTTTCTAAACGCAAAGCTTCTTCGGAATTACTGGCGCGCATATTCGTCACGTGCTTTTTCCTAGCTACATTCACTTCAATGTCTTGTTCACGATTGCTTTCGCCAACAATCATTCCTTCATAAATCTTGGTTCCCGGCTCAATGAAGGTCATGCCACGTTCCTGAGCGGAATGAAGTCCATAAGTTGTAGCTTCACCCGTTTCAAAGGCAATTAAGACTCCGCGACTTCTACCGGGGATGTCACCTTTATAAGGCTCGTAGCCATTAAAGATATGACTCATAATTCCTTCGCCGCGGGTTTCGGTTAGGAAATCTCCTCGGAAACCAATAAGGCCCCGAGCGGGAACTTTGAATTCCACACGCATTTGGGTTTGCGATATGTGGGACATATTGACCATCTCAGCCTTCCGCTTACCTAACAGATCGATAACTGTACCCATGGCAGTTTCGGGAATATCACAGTTCAAATATTCGATGGGTTCACATTTCTGGCCATCAATCATTCTATAGATGACCTCAGGTTTAGAGACTTGAAGCTCATAACCTTCCCGTCTCATGTTTTCAATGAGAATGGATAAGTGAAGCTCACCACGTCCGGACACCTTAAAGGAATCTGCAGAATCCGTTTCTTCAACACGCAGGCTGACATTGGTCTCAACCTCTTTAAACAAACGTTCTCTGAGCTTGCGGGAGGTAACGAATTCTCCTTCCAGACCGGCAAAAGGACTATTATTAACAATAAAATTCATAGTTAGAGTTGGTTCATCAACCTCAATAACCGGTAGAGCCTCCGGATTGCTGGCATCGGCCACTGTCTCACCGATATTCGCAGTGGTTAAACCGGTTAAGGCGACAATCTCCCCTGCACCGGCTTCGGGTACATCGCTCCGTTTCAACCCTTCGTAGGTATAGACTTTACCGATTTTAGCCCGCTCAAAGGTTCCGTCACGCTTAATTAAGGTAATGTTTTCTCCTTGACTGACCTTGCCGCGCACAATTCGACCAATGACGATCTTGCCTACATAGTCATCATAGTCAAGAGTTGTAACTAAGAGCTGCAAGGGTGCATCAAGATCCACATAGGGGGCAGGAATATGATCAAGTACAACCTTAAAGACAGGTTCTAAATTATCTGTAAGTTGATCAGGTTCGTTGCCGGCAATACCATCACGAGCTGAGGCATATACCACCGGAAAATCTAATTGGTCTTCGTCAGCCCCTAACTCGATAAATAAATCAAGAACTTCATCGACGACTTCAGCCGGGCGGGCGTCGGGACGGTCAATTTTGTTAATGACAACGATGGGTACTAGTTTTAATTCTAAAGCTTTCTTTAAAACAAAACGAGTTTGGGGCATCGGCCCTTCAAAAGAGTCGACAACCAGGAGCACCCCGTTGACCATTTTTAAAACACGTTCCACCTCACCACCAAAGTCGGCGTGACCTGGGGTATCAACGATATTGATCTTTGTGCCCTGCCAAGTAACGGCAGTATTTTTGGAGAGAATGGTAATCCCTCTCTCCCGCTCTAAATCATTCGAATCCATGACACGTTCCACAACGTTTTGGTTAGCGCGGAAGGTTCCGCTTTGTCTAAGCATGGCATCAACTAGTGTTGTTTTGCCATGATCAACGTGTGCAATGATTGCGATATTGCGAATATTTATCGATTTCATAAAACTTCCCTTTCTCGACTCAAAATTACCACAAACTTAAATATACCATGCCATTATTATCTCTACAATAAGTAAAATTAGTAATAAAATTAAATTTACTATTGGTTAGACCAAATCCTATATTGACAAAACTTGAAACCACTTATATCCTTCACACACAAAAAAAAGCCTGAATGAATCAGGCTTTTAAGTATTGACCTTATTCTTAACGGTCCTCGGCAGAGGATTGTGATGCGGCTACTAAATTAATCGGACGAATCGGCATAACTGTTGAAATAGCGTGTTTGTAAACCATTTGCTGTTTACCTTCAAATTCAAGGACGACTGTAAAATTATCAAATCCGCGGACTAAGCCTTTTAATTGAAAGCCATTCACTAGATAAATCGTGACTGGCATATTTTCTTTTCGGACTTGGTTTAAAAAGGTATCCTGCAAATTGATGGGCGATTTGTTCATTTTTTTACCTCCACCACCATCTATTTCTATTTTCCTATTTTACACGACTTTCAATCGCACTGCAAGTGTCAATCAAAGATTCAATAATATTTGACATTTTCTCGTTGTAAGTGTCATGCCAAATAATACGCGGGTCTCTACGAAACCAGGTAAGCTGCCGTTTGGCAAAGTGCCGGGTATCTCTTTGAAAGATGCGGAGCATTTCTTGTTGGGTCACCTTACCATAGAGATAAAGCAAGGCATGCCGATATCCGATACTCTGCAGGGGCTTAAGACGAGGGGAATACCCTTCTTTGAGTAAGCTATGCGTCTCTTCGATGAGCCCTGAGGCTAACATTTGTTCACAACGGAGGTTGATCCGCTCATAAATAATTTCTCGGGGAGCGGTGAGCCCCACATAGAGTGTGGAAGGATCTAAGTTGGAGTAGTGGGTGTCTTGATCGCCGCGGATCTCAGAAAATGGCTTGCCAGTTAGTTGGCACATCTCCAGCGCCCGGATAACTCGCACTGTATCGTTAGGATGAAGACGTTGGGCACTGAGTGGGTCCCTTGTCTCTAATTCGCGGTGCAGGGCTTCTTTTCCCTGTTGAGCAAGGAAGTCGTACCAACCCTTGCGAATGGATTCCGAGCCGTGTTCGGCAAAACCAAAAGGATCAAGCAAGGAACGGATATAAAGTCCTGTGCCTCCCACGACAATCGGAACTTTGTCCCTGCTTCTAATATCTTGGATAGTTTTTTGGGCTAAGGCTTGAAATTGAGCTACTGTAAACGGCTGCCTTGGATCGAGGGCATCCAGCAAATAATGCGGAACATTACCCTGCTCCTCTTGGCTTGGTTTAGCGGATCCGATGTCCAGCTTTCGATAGATTTGCACCGAGTCCCCAGAGATAATTTCACCTTGGAGGGCTTGGGCAAGGGCAACACTAAGTGCAGTCTTTCCCACAGCGGTCGGTCCCACAATGATAACCAAGGGCTTCAATCCCCCGCTCCCTCCTTTCTGATCATTCCATAGTCCACATGGCTATATTTCCCACCCTCATCAACAGAAAAACCCAAACGTGCAAACTCCGGGCTCTCTTTGCGCTCTTTTAGAATAACGCGCTTTCTTGCTACACGGTAGGCCTCAGCAACCGCTTCTTGACTTAAGGCTTGGGGATTGGAAACCTGGTGCAAGGGGCGGATGGAATCACTTTTGTCTCGAGTATGACGGAACATAGGGTCAAAATAGACAACATCCACCGAGGATGAGAGGAATTGGGTCAGTAATTCTTGGTGGTCACCCCATTGGACCTGAATATGTTGGGCCGCTTCAGACAAAGCCAGCCACGCTCGATTTTTATCTGGATTATCTGCTTGAGGGTAATTTCCTTGAGCTAAAGAAGTTAAGCCATCCTGAACTAAAGCGGATAAGATGGCTGAGTGTTCGATGCCGATAACCTGGCCCCGCGCTCCGACTCGAAAAGCAGCTACCAAGGCATCCGTTCCGAGGCCTAAAGTGGCATCTAAAAAGGTATCCCCTTCCTGGAGATTGACTGCCTTCAGGAATCGATCGGGTTCACCTCTGAGAATCTGGATAACTCTCAATAGAGCCATACTAGGGTGAAACATGATACGATGCTCCCCGGCTTCCAAAAATGTCCCTTTGCGGGTAATGTGGAGAGTTGGGTAGAGCTCTCTATCCCTAGGTCGACTATACCTTTTTTCGGAAGGTAAAATTGTGATGCCAGGTTGTTCTGAAAACCAAGCTGACTGCTTAAGTAAATGGGGATCCTTGGGATGGGTAAGGTTAAGAATTACTGTTGAGCCTATCATTAACGCCACTCCGAGCTATTTCTATTTATTAACTATTTTATCGATGAGTACTTCGTCTCTCCAGTGCTTGCACCTCTAGCACTTTGTGTCTTAAGAACTTTTAACTAGGTATCTACGGCAACCCCAGCTTTAGCTACGGTAAAAGCGTCGCTCAAGCTCTTCTTGAGAAAGCTGGACCATAGTAGGACGTCCGTGGGGGCAAGTATATGGACTAGCTGTTTTACTCAGTTGAACAATAAGCTGCTCCATCTCCATATGGTTCAGGTTTGCTTTAGCCTTAATGGATTCCTTGCAGGCCAGCATATAGATCCATTCTTCGAGTAGTTGATCCATGGAGGGTGGAATTTGACGCAACATAACCTGCTCAAGGAAATCCCGAAGTAGATTTTCTCCTTGATAGGGTCCGCTATAGGCCGGAATCCCGCGTAGGAGGTAAGTTCGTGTGCCGAATTGCTCTAGAATAAAACCCATATCATTAAGTAATAGGAAATGTTCAAGAAGGGCCTCTTCCTCTCCGGGGGTAAACTCCATGGGAAGAGGAATCAATAACATCTGGCAATCTCCGGAATTCTTTTGATGCTCTTTTAATAATCGCTCATAATTAATGCGTTCATGAGCCGCATGCTGGTCAAAAATCACCAGCTGCTCACCATTACTGGCCAGAATATACGTGTCAAAGACCTGACCAATCGGTCTTAAAGCAAGCAGAGGACTTTGTTGTGTGCTTGCTTGATTTGGGAAATTGGACTCTTTTTCGAGGAAATAGGGTTCTTTTTCGCAAGCTAATTCTGATTGTGTTTCAGGAGGTGCTACTTGGGTATCCACTGGTTCAAGAATACCCTTTGTGTGTTCAGCGGTTACTCTTGGCGAGGGGTTTAGGAACGGCTCCCAATGAGCTCTGTTTTCCTTGAGAAAGTTTGCAGGGGGCTTTGCAGCGGATCCCTCGGGAGTTGGGGTCAGATTCAACTGAGGCAATTTTTGAGGGTCTTTAGGGGAGAAACCAAAAGTATACTGTGCAGACTTTGCTTCTCGAGAAGTTAATTCTTTACTATCCTGGCCTTGTCTAAAATCATTCTGTGCACTCGAGTTAGAGTTTATTCCCGTAAAGCGTTTATCCGCTGAGTATTTCTCAAAGGGGGTCACAGGATGGGCTTCGAGCAGGGTCCTTCGCACGCATTCGGCGATGAATTCCATAAGTTCTTTTTCTTTATGAAAGCGAATCTCCATTTTTGTCGGATGCACGTTCACATCATATTCATGGGGGGGAATTTGCAAATCTAAAACCACAATGGGATAAACCTTAGCCGGAATCAGAGTATGATACCCCTCTAAAATGGCTCGACTAATGCTATTAGAGCGGATAATCCGCTGATTCACGATAAGTGCCTCCCCTTGCTTGGTAGAACGCACGAGATCGGGTGGGCTGATATAGCCCTTAAGTTGCCAATCCCCGGAAGCACAGGATATGGGCAGAAGACGACGGGCAGTTGCTTGCCCCAGTACGGCGCCGATGCTGTCAAGTAGCTGTCCCCTGCCGGGAGTTTGGAGAACAAGCACCTTGGGATGCTTGAGGATAAAGGAGACATCAGGCCGAGCTAAGGAAAGTCGTCCAATGACATCTGAGATTTGACCAAATTCGGTGTTCTTGGATTTGAGGAATTTTCGTCGAGCGGGTGTATTGTAGAACAAATCATCGACGGTGATCGTGGTTCCCGGAGGGCTGCCGATATGGTCGAACTCAAGCTGCTCCCCTCCTTCAATTCTCAGAACACGCCCGGAGATTTCGGTAGGAGGACGACTGATAATCTCTAATTTTGAGACAGAAGCTATACTCGGCAAGGCTTCCCCGCGAAAGCCAAGGGTTTGTAGTTGCATAAGGTCATCGATGGTGCGTATCTTACTGGTAGCATGGCGCAATACCGCCAGAGGCAATTCTTCGGCGGGTATACCTTGACCATTATCTTGCACACGAATTCTTTCTATTCCGCTGCCCTCAATTGTGATCTCAATCTGTGTGGCACCAGCGTCTAGAGCGTTTTCGATGAGTTCCTTTACCACAGATACGGGACGCTCCACCACTTCACCGGCAGCGATTTGATTGGAAGCTTGTGTGTCAAGTATCTTGATTTTGGCGGTCAATAGCTCGCTACCCCCTTCTCCTTAGACCAAAAGTCCACTTTATTATTCAGCTGATCTTGAAGTAATACCGGGATGTTCCGTCCCTTAAGCTGTTCCCATAAATCATATCCGGCTTGAGTACATTGGTTACATGCTTCAAAAGGAATCCGCACCAAGGCCGACTCCTTGCCGGTTAAGGTGTTTTGACTTTCGATCAGGACCGTCCCACCACAGTGATTACATTGGCGAATCCAGTCCTTGCGAACCTCTTGGAAGCCTTCTGTATCGTAATACACTGAATGAGGATAGTAAATCCATCGGCCGAGAGGAAGAAAGCTCTCCGTGCGAATCATCCAGTCTGGCTTGGTCCGACGATACTGTTCCTTCAGCTCTTTGATAAAGCCTTTGAAGGCATGGGTACCCGTTTGGGGGTGACGAGGTTTTTGGGGCTCGATAACTCCACTATAGTCTTCTCCTGCTAAAACAAGAACAATAGCTAAGTTCACATAGGGCAAGGCCCCTTCTATGGAGTATCCACCTTCCAAGACAGCTAAATCCGGTTTAAGTAGCTCGGTAATACGGCCATAACCGCGGGCAGTAACATTCATCGAGGCTAAGGGATCGGTGAAATGATTGTCTTGGCCTGCTGAGTTGATAATCAAATCCGGTTGAAACTCGTAAAGCCGAGGTAAAACCCAATTTTCCAGAACATAATGCAGATCCTCATCCCCGGTTCCGGGATTAAGGGGAATGTCCAAGGTCGTCTCCCAAGCATTAGGTCCCCCCTTTTCATAGATATAGCCGCTTCCTGGGTAAAGTGTCCGGCCATCTTGATGAAGGGAAATAAAGAGCACGTTAGGATCATGATAAAAGATATCCTGAGTCCCGTCCCCATGATGAACATCCGTATCAACAATAGCTACCTTTTTAATACCATAAAAAGTACGCAGGTAATTGATAAGAATGGCTTCGTTGTTAAGAGTACAGAAGCCTCGATTGCCTTGAACCGTAGCACCGGCATGATGTCCCGGAGGTCTTACTAAGGCGAAGCCATTGTCAATCTCCTTTTTGGCCCAAGCCTCTCCTAACACCAACGAACTCCCTGCGGCAATGAGATGGGCAGCTAAATCATGGCTTTCAGGCGAAGGAAATATTCCTTGAGTGCGCAGAACATCCTTTAGAGAGGCGACTCCAGGTGAGTATTGCTTGACATGGGGTAAATCCATAATCCCCTCTTCAAGCAGCTGCTCTTGAGTGTAGAGGAGCCTTTCCTCTCGTTCAGGATGGGTAGCACCTAAGGACCAGTCAAAAGCCGGAAAAAACAATAATCCTGTATGTTTCATACCTTAAGCCTCCCGACGACACCCGGGGGAACAACCACGGAACCCCGGATTATTTGTCCAACTGTCTCATAGCCTTTAACCACAGGAAAGAAATCGAAGGCTTGGGTTTTGAGTTCGAGCTCATTGAGGTTTAAGCCGATGTTTGTGGCCTTTTCTCGAGCGATCCCCATCAGAAATTCTTGTACTTCTTTATGAGGACGCTTTGCACCAAACCATTCACCCTGCTCCCCGTATTCCTCAATCCGATAAGAGCGCATGGTGGTGTCCAGATGAAGGGTGCAAGAAAAGGTCGGTCGAGCAAGGGCTGCACCGATGGCATTGGAAACATCAGCATGTTCACTAAAGCGAACGGGCAGACCTACTTTATCCTCTAAAGATGGCGCAATCCCCTGAGCACTTCCCCCGCTGACCCAGATATAAAAATCTCTTGAGCTATGAGGGTGCAGAACCTCCCAGACCTTATAGGCTGGTTCTTCTCGCCACTCCTTGTATAAACTCGCGTAGGTCTCAGTTACCTTTGCCGCAAACTGATCTAAGATCTTGAGAGCTAAATCGTGCAGGGATTGCGGATGGCGTGCTTCCGGTGGCAATAAGGTAGCTAACCCTTGTGCCGCACGTTCCCAATCGCCGTAATCGATCCGCTTGAGGTAGCGCATAGCATCCGTGGGGGTGGGGCAATTGCCGGATAAGCAATAGGCCGGTCCTAGACGATAAGGAGCAATAATGAAGCCCTCAGGAGTATCAGCTGAGGAAAGGATGGCAGAATCCCCTCCGATAGGTATCGAGCGCGTGGACAGGGAGCGAATCAGGGTCAGGTAGGGACCGATCTGAGCCCCATGGGTGCTCAATAAAGGTTCCCCTGAAAGAACAAGACCGATATCTGTCGTTGTTCCTCCAATATCTACCACCGCATAGGATTGCTGAGGGTCAGACTGGGCAAGTGCGCCAATAATACTGGCTGCAGGACCGGAGTTAATGGATTCGACAGGCCGAAGCTGGGTGCTAGGCAAGATCCCTCCATCCGCTTTTAAGACAGTAATTTTCGCTTGTGATCCATGCTGTTCTACCGCTTGATGCAACTGGGCAGAGAAATTCGTATAGAGATTTTTGCAAGCAGTGTTGAGATAGGTTGTAAGACTACGCCGGTAAAAATTCGCATGTCCCCATTCATAACCAAGGGCAATATCTAGTTCGGGGTAACGCTTGCTTAAAAACTGAGCTAGGCTCTCTTCAAGAATTTTATTGCGATGGGAGAATTTGCTGACCACAGCGACTTGAGTTTCTGAATCTAACTCCAGCTGATGACAGATTCGGCGCCATTCCAGCTCATCGGGAGGAGTTACTTCTCTCCCTCGATAGTCAATCTCTCCCTTTAAGGAATGATAGGAAACTGGCCAAGGCAGTGCATCGAGCTTCATGCCGGAGCCAGGAAATAGGAATAATTGGACAGGGGGTAATTTGTTCTCTAGGATAGCGTTGGTCACCAAGGTGGTACTGACAGTAATCTGTTCGACGGGTTGGTTAAAGACACCCAGGTGATCCAGAGCCTGGAGCAAGGTGCCCAACAGATTATCAGCTTGCGTTGGAACTTTAGTTTTATTGATAAGTCGATTCTCATGAATAAGAACCCCATCAGTAAACGTCCCACCGACGTCAATGCCCACTTGGTATGCCATAGTTACCCTCCTATTACCGTGACTCAGAAGTTTTTATCCGTTCTTTAAGGTCAAAAAGATAGTCTAATGCCTGTCTTGGCGTTAAATCGTCCACAGAAAGCTCAACGAGCTCCTGTAATAAGGGATCTAAAGGTTGGACCTCAAACAAAGAGAGTTGGGATATTTTATCCCCATTATATAGTTTCTCTTTGCGACTCTCGTGAGCAGACGATTCCAGTTCATGCAGGATGATTTTTGCTCTTTGCAGCAGCTGGGATGGAAGTCCAGCCAGCTTTGCCACTTGAATACCATAGCTGCGGTCTGCACGCCCAGGAATTATCTTATGCAGGAAAACGATTTCCTCTCCGTGTTCCCTAACCCCTACATGCAGGTTAAAGATTCCGGAATGAGTTTCTTCTAAATCTGTTAGCTCATGATAATGGGTGGCAAACAAGGTTTTAGGTTGGATTTCCTGACTGGCTAAATATTCAGCCACAGCCCAGGCAATACTGAGACCGTCATAGGTAGCAGTACCTCTGCCTACTTCGTCCAGGATAATGAGACTATTAGGGGTCACATGGCGAAGGATATGGGCGACTTCGTGCATTTCTACCATAAATGTGCTTTGTCCCGAGGCCAAATCATCGGAAGCGCCAACCCGGGTAAAAATATGATCAGCGATAGGGATGATGGCCTGTTGAGCCGGAACAAAGCTACCTATTTGAGCCATTAAGACAATGAGAGCTACCTGTCGCATATAGGTGGATTTTCCGGCCATATTGGGACCGGTGATTAACGCGAGATGTTTCTCAGGGTTGAGTATAGTATCATTCGGGACAAAGGAACTATCCAGAAGCATGGATTCTACCACCGGATGCCGCCCCTCAATAATCTTAAGGTCGCCGCCGAGGGTCATTTCAGGGCGATTATAATGGTGGCGTACCGCCGCTTCCGCTAGGCTTGTGTAGACATCAATTTCAGCGAGGGCCTGAGCAGCTTCTAAAATCTTGGGGGTCAATTGACGGACTTTTTCGCGGAGTTCGAGAAACAGCTGGTATTCCAACTGCATAACCTTCTCCTCAGCTCCCAAGATTTTTTGCTCATATTCTTTAAGCTCGGGGGTGATATAGCGTTCGGCGTTGGCTAAGGTTTGTTTACGAATATATTCGGGTGGGATAAGATGGGAATTCGTATGGGTTACCTCTATATAATACCCAAATACTCTATTATAGCCAACTTTCAAAGAGCGAATACCGGTACGTTCTTTCTCGGTGTTCTCTAGCTTTGCTACCCAAGCTTTACCGCCGGAGGAAATACTGCGTAATTCATCGATTTCCTGAGAGTACCCAACCTTTAGCAGATTACCCTCCCGAAGTGAGATGGGCGCTTCCGGGTTGATGGCTTGTTCAAGAGTTGCGGCTAATGAATCCAGCCCTTCCAAGGCAGGAACAAATTGTTTTAAGGTAGTGGCTCTACTTTCCGTCAGTAAAAACCGCAGTTGGGGAAGCAAGCCGAGGGTTTGAGACAAGGACAATAAGTCTCGGGCATTAGCCGTACCATAAGACACCTTCCCGATGAGGCGCTCTAAATCAAATACCTTGCTAAAGTGTTGAATAAGGTCGCCGCGCAGAAAGCTATCCTCCACCAAAGATTCCACATTGTCTAAGCGCTTTTCGATTTCCTTATGTAAGAGCAGGGGTTGTTCAATCCAGCGCCTGAGCAACCGTCCGCCGAAAGCAGTCTTAGTAAAGTCAAGAACAGATAGCAAGGTTCCCTTTTTTCCTTGACCGCGAATGGCTTCAGTCAGTTCTAGATTTCTGCGTGTCCATGGGTCGAGGAGCATCCAATGCTCGGGGCGATAAGTTTTAATCCTTAAGATATGGGAGGGTTCAATCTCCGGTGAAGTTTCTAAGATATATTGCCACAGGCCATTAGCAGCCTTCATAGCTATTGGGAATTCCTGAAAGGTTTCAACTTGCTCGGTAAAACGTTTCGCGAGAGCGGCCTGCTGAAAGCTTTTCTTCTCTCGTTGCGTAAGATAATAATCGCGCCAATGCTTTGATTTCATGAGTTCCGAAGGTAGCAGTAATTCCGAAGGATGAATCCTCGCTAGCTCAGTGATTAGGTTATCAAGGGATGGGGTTTGAAAAATGGTGAACTCGCCTGTGGAAATATCCACAAAAGCTAAACCCCACTCTTGTTCATGGAAGACAGAAGCTAAAAAGTTATTCCTTTGTTCTACCAAGGAATCTGTTAAAGTACCTGGTGAAATAATGCGGGTGATCTCTCTCTTCACGATGCCTTTGGCTGTTTGAGGATCTTCTACTTGCTCACACAAGGCAACTTTATAGCCGGCATTCACCAGCTTCACGAGATAGCCTTCGACAGAATGGTGAGGAACACCGCACATAGGAGTTCTCTGCCCTCCCCCCGAATCTCGGCCTGTTAAGGCAATTTCCAAAACAGGGGCAGCGGTCTGAGCATCTTCGCCAAACATTTCGTAAAAATCTCCTAGACGAAAGAAAAGAATGGCGTCAGGTACTTGAGATTTTATGGACTTATATTGCTGCATCATGGGTGTGCTCATAATCAACGACTCCTTAGAAAACAGACTAACTGAGGGTGCAATGAACAATCGTGAATATTCTAAAGGGAAGAGTATTTACTCTTCCCTCGTTTTCGCTAAATCCTAATAGGTGAAAATGTTTCCACGGTTTCTATTATCATAGCGAGTTTATGAACAGCTTCCTCCGCAACCGGAACATCCAGAGTCGCAAGAGCAGCCTCCACCATTAGGATCATTGGCAATTGCTTGGGCCAAAACACCATTGATGGTATCGAGCATTTTTGTGAATTGCTCTTGAGCTTGTAGATAAGCAGCGATAGGAGGATACCCTTCTACTTTAGCTTCCATAGCTTCAATAGCTTGTTGAATTTCCTCAGTTAACTCTTGACCTCCGGCTTGGAGCTCATATACTCGCTGTTGTTCATTTTGAAATTCGGCAATGATTTGTTGAGCTTGTTCGTCAGCCATCATTGCTCCTTCTGTGCTGCGTAAGTTTTGAAGTTCGACACTTTGTGCGATCGCTGCAGCTAGGACTTCGGCTTTTTCCATAATATCTGCCGTCATTACAACACCTCCATGTTCGTTTGATTCTACACTTTTTCTTTGATTCCTGCTTTCGACTTTTAAATTAATTATATTGGAATTACTCAGTTAACTCACCGTAGAGAGTCCAGGCGCTTGCATCTTGAATAATAACCTGAACGAGGGTGCCGATCTGCCTAGGTTCTCCCGAGAAGACCACCAGTTCATTGCCCCGGGTACGCCCTGTTAGACGGTCAGGGTTTGCTTTACTTGGGCCCTCAACTAGAACTTCGTAAGTATGCCCAATCATTTTTTGCCGCCAAGCAAGACTTTGGGCATTTTGAAGATTAATCAGTCGTTGCAAGCGATGTTTCTTAATATCCAGCGGAAGCTGTTCTTCCATCCGAGCAGCCGCTGTGCCGGAACGTTTAGAATACATAAAGGTAAAGGCTTGACTATAGGTTACTTCACTGATCAAGTCCAAGGTCTGTGCAAAATCCTCTTCTGTCTCACTGGGAAAACCCACGATTATATCTGTTGTTATACTGGCTTGGGGGATCCGTTTTTTGATTTCGTCAATTCGACTTAGATAGTATTCCCTTGTGTATTTACGATTCATACGTTGAAGAATATCATTGCTTCCGGCTTGGCATGGTAGATGGATGTGTTCGCAGAGATGTTGACCGGTAGCAATAACTTCAATCAATTTGTCTGAAAGATCTTTGGGATGGGAGGTCATAAAGCGTACGCGCCATAACCCCGGAATAGCGTCCACATCCTTCAGCAAATCAGCAAAATCATAAGGGGGTTGCAAATCTTGGCCGTAGGAGTTGACATTTTGGCCTAGCAAAGTAACTTCTCGGCAACCGGATTTAACTAGGGCATTTATTTCTGCGATGATCTCCTGGGGATGACGGCTACGCTCCCGTCCACGGACATGGGGAACGATACAATAAGTGCAAAAATTATCGCAGCCATAGCTGATATTCACAAAAGCCTTCAGCTTCCCCTTTTCAGCGAGGGGCACCGACTCCAGGGTTTCTTTCGGTTTTTCCCAGACTTCAGCCACTTTTCCTTCGTCAGATTCATCGAGGAGACGTTGAAACTCATGGATATTATGGGTGCCTGCCCAAATATCCACATGGGGTGCTCTCTTTTTTAGACGTTCTAAGGCTCCCGGTTGTTGAACCATGCATCCCGAAATAGCGATTTTTAATTGGGGGTTTATAGCTTTCAGACGTTTAAGTTCGCCGATTTTACCAAGTATCTTATTTTCGGCACTTTCGCGAACACAACAGGTATTGATTATGATAAGGTCGGCATGTTCCAGGTCTTGTGAAGGAGTATACCCTTTTTGGCTGGAGATCTCCGTTAAGGTATCTGCATCACGCTCTGACATTTGGCAGCCATATGCTAAAGTGACGACCCTTTTCTCTGATTTCGCTGTTGGCATGTTGATCAATTCACTCCTGAAAGTAGTATTGTTCTTCTTAAAGGATAACATAGTTCAATTATTGTCGCCAGTCAAGCCGAATTTCTAACCGAAAATACAAATTTCTAACTTAGAGACATAGTAGCCAAGTCTGCAATAATTGAAACTCAATTATATTTTACCTGCACTTTCGCATGTGTAGAAGCCATCTGGTTTGGGTATCCTTAATGATGGAGGTGATATGCATGATGGATAGTCCAAAAGTTTTGTGCAATGTTGTCGAGTGTAAGTATAACGAGGCTGCCAAGAAATGTACAGCCGGATCTATTCAAGTAACTAAGCATCATGGAGAAGTACGCTCAACAGAAGCAACTGACTGTGGTACATTCGAATTAGGTAATGGTCGGGAAAAAGTTTAGGCTAAGACAGCAGTACAAAGGGAACCGGATCATCCGGTTCCCTTATTCTATAATCGTCAAGAATGTTGTGAAGCAACTAGGATTTATTAAAGATTAATTCGGCGAAACTCGCCTTTCTCGGCAATGTTTTGGATCTCTTGTAAAACTAAATCCTTAACTCTAGGCAATACATCTCGAATCTCAGGAGTTAACTCTAAGCCCATCTCAAGGCTCTTGGGTTGAACACCAAAGATGAGAGTTTTAGGCGCGGTTCCCAAGATGTTGGCCATGGCTAAAACTTCGAGAATGCCAACCTGATGAAAGGAGACCTCATACTGAGAAGGCATCACGCGAATATCCTCCGGTTCAAATCTGAAAATTGCTCCGGGTTCATCTTTCGCGTTAATCGCGTCAACGATGATCAGATAGTCTACCTCTTTGATGAGATGGACCAATTCAAGCCCAGCTGTTCCACCTTCAAGCAACTCGACGAAATCAGGTAACGGCTCTTGAGCTAAAACATTGAGAAATTGAACCCCCAGTCCTTCATCTGAAAGAAGTACATTTCCGACTCCCATAACCATTATTTTATGTTGCTGCATTCCATTGACTCCTTCTAAGACTTTATCTACTTTGAATATTACGTTGTCCAAAGCACATCGTCAAGGGAACGGTGTTGATTAGCGTTGCACGGAAGAGGTTTTTCCTGTCGCGGCGCTTCTTTTCTTTTTGCGATCGATCCCAAAGAACATATACCATAATTGATCAATGGCTTCAGTGAATACCATATAGATATGGACAGCAATAATCGCAATAAACAGCCAGGTGATGACGAAGTGGAATCCTCTAATAGCGGCCAATCCACCTAGGGTAGCCTCTAAGGAGGCAAACTTCATCGGTAAATAGAGCAAAGCTCCCGTAATGATTTGCAGAACAGCCAGAATGGGCAGACCAATATAGGCTAGCTTTTGCATGGGATTATAGGCATTGGGGTTATCTGGATGATTCTTTTGCAAAAACAAATAATACTTGATCTGAGGCATAAAACCCTTGACATCATGTGTGTTGAGGAAAAACTTCTTGAAATCTCTATCCTTAGTAAAAAAGGAGATGTAGAATCGAACAATCCCTGTGAAAATCAAGCTGTACATAAAGAAGAAATGAATGTTGCGGATGGCATTCATAGGCATTCCCTCATAGGGAGAATGAATCAGTAAGCCTGTGGTAATCAAGGCTACGAAATTGATCAAGTTAATCCAATGGGTAATCCGATGAGATAACGGATGTTCTGCGGGATTAGCCATATTTTCCCCTCACTTTCCTATTCGTTCTTATTAACCCTATTAACCGATGCGAAATTTGCGGATTTCGTTCGTTTGCGGATCAATAAGGTGAATAGCACAAGCTAAGCAAGGATCATACGAACGGATAACCCGGACGATGTTGATGGGGTTATTTTCATCCGGAATAGGAACACCAATCAAGGCTTTTTCTAAGGGGCCGTAATTCCCTTGGGCATCCTTAGGGGAGAAGTTCCAGGTGGTAGGAACAACCATTTGATAATTTTCGGTGACATGGTCCTTGATTTTAATCCAATGACCCAAGGCACCGCGTGGAACTTCAGTTAAGCCTATTCCTTGACCGACTGCCGGGGCATTCCAATGGTCCGTATCATGGATTCTAAGGCCTTTGCCCATTTCTGCTTCTAATTGGTTAACCCAGTTGATCATTTCTTTAGCCAATATAACAGTTTCAAAGGCACGTGCTGCATGGCGAGCAACAGCACCAGGCTTAATGTTGTATTTCGCAATAATATCCATCAATCCTTTGGGCTGAAGGACAAGCATACGAGCCAAGGGGCCTACTTCAACAGGTTTCCCATCATAACGCGGAGCCTTGACAAAGGAATACGCATCGGTTCTGGAGAGATCAGGCACGGTGTCCGAATCAAAAGGATGGTCTCCCTTCGGGCTATCTTTATACCAAGCCCGTGTTACTCCTTCGGTTATTTTGCTCTGATCAATAGTCATAACCTTGCTCAAATCGCCATCAAGGACAATGCCGGATTTGAAGAGGAAGTCTTTTCCTTCATCATCCTGACCAAAGCCACCATAAGACAGGTAGTTACCATAGCTACCCCCTACTCCAGCTTGGGCAAGAGGAAGTAAGGGACCAGTTCCAAATGTTAAAACATCTTGCAAATAGATGTTCTCAAGGTAGTCGATTTGCTCGAGCAACATCGAACGAAACTGTTCGACAACTTCAATGTTGGGAAGGATGGTCACCCCACCTACAACAATGGAGGATTGATGTGGTTGTTTACCGGCAAAGAGAGCCGACATTTTCTTAGCCCGCGCTTGCATGTCGAGAGCCTTCAAATAGTGGGAAACAGCAAGCGTGACAAGTTCAGGATCATTGACACAGAATTCATCAGGTTCATAACGCGGTGTCAAAGGAGCCGTATCACCGGCAGCTATTAACTTACCAATTTTATCTTTAACCTTAAGCAGACCAGCATCTTGACCCTGGTATTTGGCAACCGCGGTGATATCTATGTAGTCTAAAGCACTTAAGTGATAGAAGTGCAAGGGATGGTCATGGAGCCACATAGCACCCATCATCAGATTGCGAATGAGTCTTCCCCCTGCCGGAACCTTTGCCCCAAAGGCTTGATCTAAAGCTAGGGACGAAGCCCAGCCATGGGAGCCTGCACAAACCCCACATGTCCTCTCAGTAACATAGGTAGCATCCCGAGGATCACGACCTCTTAAGAGGGGTTCAAACCCACGATACATGGTACCGATCGATTTGGCGTCGGTAATAACACCATTGGTGACTTCTACTTCTACTTTCAAGTGACCCTCAATTCGGGTCACGGGATCAATAATTACTGTACCCATGGCTTAGTCCTCCTTCTCATGCTCAGAGTCATTATTTTTAAGTCTTCCGCTGGCCACTGTGGCAACAAGATGGGCACCCAATCCAAGAACTGTAGCACCACCGACAACTTTTCCTACCGTATCAGCATTGATCTGACCCAAACCTGGCAAGGAGAAGTTCTCTTGTTTTGAATAAAGAGGGCTGAATTGACCATAGAAATCCGATTCGGAACATCCTGAGCAGGGAGAACCGGCATTGATACAGAAGTTCGCATTGTCATTCCACCAAACTTGAGCACAGTCTGTATAGGTTTTAGGACCTTTACAGCCTTTAAGAATTAGGCAATAATCCTTTTGGGAAGGATCATTCCAATCGGCTAAGAAATTGCCGGCTTCGAATTGGCCGCGACGCGGACAATTATCATGAAGGAGCTTTCCATAATATATGAGAGGGCGAGCCTGTTCATCCAGCTCGGGCACAGCGTTGAAAGTGAGATAATAGACAATAGTGCCGATAAGGGTATTCGGTTTGACTGGGCAGCAGGGAAGATTGATGACTGGAGTGGAGATATTGTTCTTTTGCAACAATTCTCTTACCCCAATAGGGTTTATTTCACATGCTCCGGGGATGCCTGCACCATCTGTAGCACAGCTACCAATGGCAATGATGGCTTGAGCCTTTTGAGCGGCTTCTAAGACAGTCTCGCGGAAGGGCTTACCCCCTACCATACAGTAGGAATCAGTCTCTTTTGATGCCGGAACGGAACCCTCGACAACAAGGACGAACTTTTCGTCAAGAGCATCTTGGTAGGCCTGTTCTGCCACATGTCCAGAGGCGGCCATAATAGTCTCATGGTATCGAATGGATAGAGTGTCAAGAATTATTGATTCAATACTGGGATTAAGAGTCGCCAGTAAGGACTCACTACAGCCAGTACATTCCATACCATGCAACCAGATTACCGGGGGCTTCTGTAATGCTGCCTCCACTGCTTTCGCAGCCTGTGGAGTCAGTACTTCAGGCAGTCCGAGGGCAGCGGTCGTAGCAGCCATCAGCTTCATGAAGTCGCGTCGATTGATTCCGCGGGCTTGAAGAAAATCAAAATTTCCCATCAAAAATACCTCCATAGTCCTCAAATATACTAGAATTTAAAAAAGAATTCTAATCTATAAAAAACTATATTCGGTATTCTCCGAAAAAGTCCTTTAAATATTTTCAATATTTCGTTATGTTCAAATATTCACTTAAATTTGCAAGTTAATTCACGAACTATTAGAACTTTTATTCTAAATCAAAGCGAAAAAAAATGAGGTTATCTCATTTTTAGAAATATCCCTCACTTTAAATGTTCACAGCGTTCTCTTCGTAATCGCGCTCGTTCTTTGCGACGCTGGTTATGTTGTTTTTGTTGAATCACTGCGAAGAGGGTACTACCGCTGATCATAAACCCTAATCCTAACCATAAGGCAAAGGATTTCTTTTGTTCGGTAACTTTCATCACGGTTCGATCTGCCGTCAGAGGAACGACAGTAATGCGCTCCTCCCCTTCCCACATTTCCAATTGAGTGATCCTTTGACCTGCCGTTACCTCAGATAAAGTTCCTGATACGGGCAAAATATTTGTACGTAGGTCAAGCGGGGTGCCATCCTTATTTTTAGTAACCCAGAGGGATTGATCTGTTATGAGTTGGATTGTTTGCCCTTGGACATCGATTTGTCCTAGGGATTCTCCTATCTCACTGTAGAGGGTATTTTCAAATTGTGCAAAACCATAATCCAGTAAAGCTTGCATATCCGTATATATTTCACGACCTGGGGATTTAAGAATTACAGCAATTAGTTCGCGTCCATTCCGAGAGGAAGAAGTCACTAAGCAGTTTTTGGCAACCGCGGTGTAGCCGGTTTTCATTCCGGTTATAGAATCATCCTGCCAGAGAAGTTTGTTTTCATTGAACATTTCAATCGGAACATTCTCTGTTTCCCGTGGAATGACATGAGATTTAGTTTTGATATAATCGCGGAAGGTTGGATTAGCATAGGCAGCTTGGGCGATTCGAGCTAGATCGTGTGCTGTGGTATAGTGTTCTTCTTCTGTTAGCCCACTAGGATTCTTAAAGTGGGTGCCTTTAAGATTAAGCTCCGCCGCCTTTTGATTCATTAAGCCGACAAAAGTTGGTAAATCCCCACCGATGTGTTCGGCAATAGCTACAGCAGCATCATTTGCTGAGTTAAGTAAGAGTGCATAAAGCATATCATCAAGGGTGAGCTTCTCACCAGGCTCTAGGTAGATGCGTGTACCATAGACGATTGAATAATCTAGCATGGTTTCACTAGCTGTAACAGTATCTTCAAGGTTGCCCAATTCGATGGCAAGGAGTCCTGTCATGATTTTAGTCGTACTCGCGGGAGCTAAGAGCTTGTCCCCATTTTTGCTAAAAAGCGTTTGCCCTGATTGAACATCGATTAAATAGGCAGCTTCTCCTTTAATTTCTGGTGGAGAAGCATTAGGATCGGCTAATATAACCGGAACGTTAAGAAAAAGTAAAAACAGTAATGTGATGATAGCTAGGACGCGTTTCAATGGTGTTCCTCCTATTAGCGTTGATAGAATAAAGCGATCGTTCCGGGTCCAGTATGGCTGCCAACGACACACCCGATATCGCTGATGATAATATCTTTGACGGATACGGTTAGTTTTATCTCTTCTGCTAATGATTGAGCTTCTTCAGGACATGCTGAGTGAGAAATCCCAATCACTTGGCTTTCCGGGTTGCGAATTTCTGCCTGTAAATAATCAAGCAATTTTTTTAAGGCAGCTTTACGGGAGCGTACTTTGGCTATAGGTTCGAGACGACCATCAGGTGTCATATGTAAGATAGGCTTTACATCAAGCAATCCACCCAAAAAGCCGGCAGTTTTACTGACGCGGCCTCCTTTTACTAAATATTCCAGGGTATCTAGGGTAATCACATATCTCATCTGCTGACGAACCAACAAAATCTGTGACTCGGCTTCCTTCCAAGAGGTAGCTTTCTTAAGGATCTCGTTGGCCCGTAACGCGATGAGTCCATAGCCTAAAGAAGCACCTAAGCTATCAATAATATGTATTTTATCCGGTTGTGAACACATGTCTCGAACGATTTGAGCGGTGTTGTAGGTCGAACTCAATCCCGAGGACAAATGAATCGCAACAACTTCATGGCCTTGAGCTAAGATTGCCTCATAAGCATCTTTCAGTGTTCCCGGGTTGGGTTGTGAAGTCTTAGGAAGCTCTTTGAAAGATGTAAATCGAGGATAGAACTCATTTGGGAAAATATCTATTCCTTCATTATATGTTTTACCATCTATACTAACAGGCATAGGAACGACGACAATGCCTTCTATGCGGCATAGTTCAAGTGGAAGATCTGATGAACTGTCAACAAGGACAACAAAACTCATGCGATTACGCTCCTTTATTCTTGGTAGGTTAATATTCGTGAAAATCGCATATTTTTCCTGCCGAAATAGTAAAAGCGCTAAACAAAAAAAAGCCCATAGGTATGGGCTTATACTAGTTTATGTTAAGATGCGTGTAAATACTCATATTCAATGAGTGAAATTCTGGTACGAGTTCAATTCTTGAACCATTAAATGATTATCCAAACTATTGATACAATGAATAGCGATAAAGCTTGTGAGCTCATGTTTCATGACCAAACGATAATTGACCTCTTCGGACTCAATCCACGTGACTAGAAACATGAGGATTCCTCCCTATCAACTAAAATGTATTGTGTATACATAATACCATATCGGTTTGTGTATTTCAATACTTTCGTTTTGAACGAGAGGAATTTATTCAATAATTAATCTACGAGGAATCTTTTTTAGATACTACTCATCTTTGTTTTCATTGACAATCTTTTCGAATTCTTGCCAAATAGGATGTTTACGTGCATCGGTGCTTCTTCCCGTGCGATCCACAAATACATGAATCGTAGTTCCTTCGGCTAACAGTATATCATCTCTTAAGACTTTATAGGTAAAGGTGAGTTTTCGGGATGAAAAGCTTTCCAAGCTCGTTTCAATGATGAGTTGATCATCATAAAGTGCGGGACGACGATAACGGCATGTTGCCTCGACAACTGCAACAGCAAGCCCCTGCTTCTCAAAAGTAGTGTAGTCTAAGCCAGCGCTGCGCAAGAATTCAGTGCGTCCTACTTCAAACCACACGAGATAATTGGAGTGATAGACGATACCCATTTGATCCGTTTCTGCATAACGGACGCGTACTGGTGTCTGATTCGTTAAAAACATAAGATACCCTCCTTAAATTCCATCAATAGCTTATAGTCATGCTATAGTTAACCCTGTCTATCTCTTCCGGCGATAAGTATAAAGAACCCGACTTCGCTACACTATAATTTTATAACATTCTGATAGTAAAATGAAAAGCGCCCTAAGGCGCCTTAATGGTCAGGGTAAATAAGTTATTGGGTTTGTGGTATCACCGTTAGAAAGCACTTCAAAATGAAGATGAGCTCCTGTGGAACGACCGGTAGAGCCTACGAGGCCAATGGTTTCATTTCCACTCACTTGCTGCCCTTTAGAAACATACAATTCAGAGGCATGTGCATAACGAGTAGCGACGCCATTACCATGATCGATGAGGATCATATTGCCATAGCCTCCACTCCATCCAGCAGCCGTGACAGTTCCACTTGCGGCGGCGACGAATGGATCTCCTGTGTTACCATCAATATCTAATCCGGTATGGAAACTACCCCAACGATAGCCGTAATATGAGTTAAGTCCTCCCTGCAGAGGCCAACTTAATCCGGATACTTTTCCCGATCCACGAGAAAGAGCAACTTTGGAAGAAGAAGCATAGGTTGGCCCTTTGGCAATGATTTGAGTTTTTGGCTCTTGAGTAATTTTTTCATCTAATACTTCTTTTTCGATATTTTTGCCATTTTCCTGTACATAGGAGAAGGTGACTATTTTATTCCCATCCTTCCCCTCTTGGCGCACCATCGAGGAACCGCTAGGCAAGCTGTAATCCGTCTTAGAAATTACATCAAAGGGAATTGTTTCTTCACCAGTGTAGATCCCTTTGCTTATTACAGTTAGGTAAGGTGTTACTTTGACTAAATTGATTTTGTCGCCAACTTTGATGGTGGTGTCTTCATCCGTCCCTGGGTTGCCAGCCAATACTTCCTTGGTCAGCATGTTGTTTTTACGAGCGATGAGCCACCAGGAATCATTGGCTTGGGCAATATACTCCTTTTTAGTCTCATGTCCTTTTGTTAATAATTCCAAGACATTCTCCGGTGTGCTAAATTCAGTTGACTGGACTTCGATGGGTTGAGTGGTTATAGCTTCTCTAAATTCTACGGAAGAAATCTGATTGTTCTTACTGGGTTTTGTATAGATTTCTTGATAGGACTTAAGAATATTATCGAACTCTTCTTTGCTAGCTAGGACTGCAATAGGTTTATCTTCGATGGAAAATTGATATCCTTCAAAATATGTATGTATTAAGTTGTCAAGCTTACCTTCTGTTACATAGTTCTCTTGTAGAGCCCCTTTTCTGACTCGTAAATCTTGGAACTCTATTTTGTCATGAGTCTTTGCAACAAATCCTAAAGATTCCCCTCGTGAAACAAGGATACGCTCAATGAGTTGTTCACCTTCGTCGGAGGTAGCTACATAACCTATGTTTTGGCCGTTTAAGAATAACACGGATGCTGTTGTCGTACTTCCGTAATACAGGCTACCGGCTAATACTGCACTCAGTCCAATTACCCCTAAGACGATTTTGGGAGATCTAAGGGATGCTTTTGGGTCGGAAAACATACCCAATAGCTTGGTGATGTTTCCTTTAATACTTTGGAGAATACTAATAAGCCTCCTTTCTCATTGGACAAGCCACAGATATTATTATATCATATAATCACTGTTAATCACGGAGAAATAATCATAGAAAAAAGCAAATTTATGCTACCCGGTGGGCAGTTTGTTTTATGAAAAGGAGTTGCATGGATGGAGATTAATACCCTTATCGAGCGAATTAATGAACTATCACGGAAACAAAGATCGACTGGATTAGAGGAATGGGAAAAAGCTGAACAAGAAGCCCTGCGCCAAGAATATCTAGGTTTTATTCGCGGGCAGGTCAATGATACACTCAGCCAAATCAAGGGTGATTAAGCTTAGAAATGATTCACATCACAGAGTAAATTAATAATTGTAATAGCCAAAGCCTGCCTACAAATACGTCAGCGCTGTCGTATTTGTAGACAGGCCATTATTTTTTCAAAGCAATCCACGTATTTTAAATTCTCAAGAATACATACTAACTTTAGACGACATATTTGAGGAGGGATTGCCTTGCCTGAACGCATCATGAAATATGGAGGAGTAAAATTTCGTAACCTTGTGCCTCCCGTGAAAATTAATCGCTTTGTCAATAAGCTTGCTCAGAATAAAAAAGATTCGCTCTTCGAAATCGCCACCGAATTAAGTGATGCAGGAATGATTGAAATACTCAATGACAGGACCCAAAGCACCATCGATAAGGATACCTTGGATCTTCAGAAGCCGAACAATGAAGAAGTCAACCTAGGAAATCGCAAACTATAGATGTTAAAGAAAACCCGACTTCGCCGAGTCTTTCATCACTCTTCCATAAAGGCGAAGTCGTTGGTTGCCCTTATACTGGAGGAAAGTATGCAACGAAGTTATATTTTCTGAAAGTGAAATAAAAACTACTCCCCTAGTGTTAGCTGGCTATTTTTAGCCAACGAGCAAGGGGAGTAGTTTTACTTTAATGAGTCTTTCAAGCCGCTTTACTCACACCAGATGAAAAAATTGTGTCTGGATCGAGAATTATAAAATGCTGACTATCCCGTCGTAGACGACTCCGGCGAGGGCATCCACAGTCAATATTTGGCCGTTCTTAATTTTCTTGATGACATCTTTCGCCCCGACGATGGCTGGAATTCCATAGTTTAAAGCGGCGAGAGCACCATGGGAAGTAAGTCCCCCTTCTTCGACAACGAGGGCTCCAGCTTTGGCGATTAAGCTTATCATTTCTTTATCGGTATAAGGAGCGATAAGTATATCTCCCTGTTTGAAGGAATCAAGGTCGGCATCAGATGTTCGCGCTGACCCAGAATAAGATTTGCGCCCAATCCCAGTTCCCTTGGCAATCACATCGCCAATCACTTGAACCTTAATGATATTAGTGGTTCCTACTTTTCCAACAGGAACCCCTGCCGTAATGACGACCACATCCCCTGTTTTTATGAGTTGATGAGAAATCCCTTGATTAACAGAAACAGATAGGAGTTGGTCGGTATCGGAGCTTTCCGGTATGAGCAGAGGGTTAATTCCCCATGATAAGGAGAGCTGACGTGCTACCTGTGCAAATGGAGTAGCTGCAATGATCAGAGATTGGGGTCGGTATTTAGCGATCATGCGGGCTGTTAAGCCCGAATGGGTTGGGGTAAGTATGGCTGCAGCCTCTAAGTCCCTAGCAATGGTATAGCTGGCATGACTGATCGCTTCAGCGATGTTAATATGTGGATCATAAAAGGTACGCCCATCAAGATAGTGCTTTTCTGTCTGGAGGGCAATTTTATTCATCATCTGAACGGCTTCAATAGGATACTGACCGGCAGCAGTTTCCCCGGAAAGCATAATTGCATCTGTACCATCTAAGATGGCATTGGCCACATCACTGGCTTCTGCTCGAGTAGGCCGAGGATTACGCATCATGGAATCCAACATTTGGGTGGCCACGATAACAGGTTTGCCTAAGCTATGACATTTATTAATCATATCCTTTTGGTGGATGGGCACCTCTTCCACCGGGACCTCGACCCCTAGATCTCCCCGGGCAACCATAAGCCCGTCCGAGACTTCTAATATTTCGTCTAAATTATCAATGCCTTCACGACTTTCAATCTTAGCAATGATTTTTACATTAGACCCCTCTTCTTCTACTATACGCCGCACGGCTAAGATGTCGGCTGCCTTGCGAGCAAAAGAAGCCGCAATGAAATCAATTCCTTCCCGTAGTCCAAAAAGAATATCTTCTCGGTCCTTTTCCGTAATGGCAGGAAGTTGAATGGAAACTCCCGGGATATTAACCCCTTTTTTCGATTTCAAAAGCCCACCATTTTGGATTCTGGTGGTAATTTGTTCTTCTGCTATAGAAATGACTTCGAGATCAATGAGACCATCATCAAGAAGTATATGAGTGCCTTGACTGACCTCTTGCCAAAGTTCGGGATAGGTGATGCCTACTCTCTCTGCTGAACCAAGTGTCGAAAGATCCCCATCAAGAATAAATATTGCCTCACGATTTAATTGAACCCCTGAATCAGGGACCGTACCTGTACGGATTTCCGGACCCTTGGTATCAAGAAGAATTCCTAAATGGATATCGAGCTTTTGAGCCTCTTCCCGTAAAGTGCGAATCCGCTTGCCATGCTCAGCATGGGTGCCATGAGAGAAATTTAAACGAGCTACATTCATTCCAGCCTTGAGCAGCTGATGGATATTTTCCTTGGATTCGCTGGCTGGTCCGATCGTACAAACTATTTTTGTTCTGCGCATATATTTCCCTCCGCTAAAAGATTTGACCTTGCTGTGTAAAGACCAAACATACGATAAAGAAGCGGGTCACCGCTTCTTTTCGGATTCTTTCTAAATTTTACTATTCTTTAGGGCAAAAAGATAGAGTATTATATTCCTTTGCTTGCCATAAGCTCAATAAGATCAATGAGTCGGTTGGAATAGCCCCATTCATTATCATACCAAGCGAGAACTTTAACCATACGGTCGCCTAGCATCATGGTTGACAGACCATCAATAATGCAGCTATAGGGATTTCCGTTATAGTCATGGGAAACTAAAGGCAGTTCTGTATAGGCTAAATAGCCTTTTAGCTTTCCTTCGGCTGCTGATTTAAGCTTCTCGTTCACTTCTTCTTTAGTCGTAGCTTTCGTGAGGTTCGCAACAAAATCTATTAAGGAAACATTGGGGGTAGGTACTCGCACGGCTAAGCCGTTAAGCTTGCCTTTTAATTCAGGAAGGACTAATTCTACCGCTTTGGCCGCTCCCGTGGTCGTGGGAATCATGGATTGATATGCTGCCCGCGCCCGGCGCCAGTCTTTATGCTCTAAGTCCAAAATACGTTGATCATTCGTAACTGAGTGGGTTGTGGTCATCATCCCTTGTTCAATCCCAAACTCCTCAAGGAGCACCTTTGCTATGGGGGCTAAGCAGTTGGTAGTACAGGAAGCGTTAGAAATGATATGGTGCTCGGCAGGATTGTAATGATGGTCGTTCACTCCCATAACGATTGTAATATCTTCATTCTTTCCGGGAGCAGAGATAACAACTTTTTTAGCTCCTGCTTGAAGATGAAGAGCGGCTTGGTCACGCTTTGTGAAACGTCCGGTGGATTCGATAATTAGATCCACCCCTAGGTCTTTCCACGGAAGGTTCTCCGGATTTTTTTCAGCTAGTAACTGTACTTTCTGGTTCATTGCTTCAAGGGTGTTTTCCGTCACGTTTACATCGTAAGGCAAAATACCGTGTATGGAATCGTATTTAAAAAGATGACCTAATAAGTCTGGACTCCCCAGATCATTGATAGCAACAAGCTCGATAGGGCTTTTTCTTTCTAAGATAGCTCGCATGGAAAGGCGGCCAATTCGGCCGAAACCATTAATTGCAACTCGCACGCTCATTCTGGAAAACCCTCCTCAATTTTGGTCATTTGTACTCATTAGTACTAATCTATATTTTACCAATAAGGCAAAAAAAATGCAAAGTATTTCGCTTTGCTTGATGGTAATTATTGATAATTTTATATCCGGATCTTTTTAATGAATCGCTTTCCTAATCCTTTCGAGAACGGAATAGAGTTTTTTATCAATTGCTTCAAACTTCATTGCCGGGATATAATATCTCTCTAGTTCATCATGTAGCTTCTTTGCTCTCTGGGAATGAGTCTGGGCTCTCTGGATGCTTTGCTCTACCCGACTCCGACAATCATCGATATACTCTTCATAAACCGTTAGACTCGACCGATCGAGATAATGGTCAAAATCAAGAGAAACTACAGCTCCGGAGAACTCAGGGGTATAGGGATAGTGTTCAGAAGATACAGCTAAGGCTGTTTTGAGCTCCGGAATAATGAGCAAATCTATCTTATCTGGTTCGAGAGCATTGTGATATATTTCCACATCATAATTCAGTAGTTTGGCATCCTCTGCCATGTGGGTTAAGAAGCTGGATTTACCTGTCCCGGCTTGCCCAGTCAACAGATAGAGGGTCTGCATGCCTAGGATAAGGCTGTCAATATATTGAATTCTTCCTTGGGGAGTGTGCGCCCAAGTAAATAAACGACGAATTTTCCCGGATCCTTGGCCGGAAGAAGCTTGATAAAGCTCACGACTAAGGTTTAAGTAAAGCTGATTGATTCCCTGCCAGTTTTGATGCGGTTGAATATAGAACTCCCATTCATCCATGGCGTTTTTGGCATCTTTTAAGGCAAAATAAGCACTCTGAAAGCAACGGCTAATCTCTTTGTTGCAGTCAATAATATCTTTTTTGTGCGGGATAATTAAAGAATCGTCCCAGTACTCTCCTAAATTAATGATTTCGTCCACAGCTCCTGGGGTTTGCGGATCGACGATATGGGGAGAAGTACCATCTAATAAGGCAATTCCTAATTCTGGCACAACAATCCCATCAATCGAATTATTGTCAGAGGAGCAGCAATGATATTCTAGATCATAGCCAGCCTTAAGCATCTCTTCCCCGATTTTTTTCATAAAGGTCGACTTTCCTACCCCGGGTCCACCTTTAATAATATAGATATGGGTCGCATCAGTATCAGCTAAGTACTTGTAATAAGAATGAAAACCAAGATAAGTCACACCACCGGGGAACATTTTTCTAATCACTGGATTTTTCGACATATTGACTCCCCTTTCCAAAGGAATGTTCCTGCATCAATAATAGTATTCAGCTGCAGGCTAATGGGTGACAAGAAAAGATTCCCCATCAAAATATAAAAAGAGGACCAGCTTACGCTGATCCCTCTCCATGAGTTAAGGATGCCTGTACCCTTTATAGTCGTAGATGTTCCGTTCCTTCTGCATATCATATTCTTGATAATGCGGGTCTCTCACGGTAACAGGAGATTTGGGACGCGATACTTTTTTATGTTTTCCCATGCCAAAATCCGCCCTTTCTACGCCATAGTTTGAGCACCCATACTTATTCTGAGTATATTCTCACTTCAATATGCAGTTTTGATGTAGTTTTGCCTTGAGCGAAAAAATCAATCAATGGTGATGGTGATGCCCGTGATCATGATTGTGTCCGTGATCATGATTATGGTTGCAAACAGCATTAGAAGAAACAAAGGTTCCGTCAGCATAGGATTGGGCGACAGCGCTTGCCGGTCCATTAGCTCCGCGAAGGATTTCTAGTCCAGCATTTTCAAGGCCGCTGATAGCTCCCGGCCCAATTCCCCCACAAATAACGGTCTCAACTCCTTTAGACTTTAAGAGTTGGGCAATCCCTTCGTGTTGATGCTGAAAATTTGCTGTATCGATGCGTTCTTGGCCGGAAACCTTTCCCTCTTGAATCTCAAAGAGAGTAAAGGCTTGACTGCGACCAAAATGCGCGTTCACAAGTTCCCCTTCTGTCGGAATGGCAATTTTTCTGTTCATCATATAAACCTACCTTTCGAAACTGGATAAAATACTTGCCTGGCAATACGTTTGGGGTGTTTGTTTATTTTCCGAAGGAACAATGAGGATAGGTACATTGGGGACATTCTAAGCACAATCCTCCATGCCCGTATTTGGCGATTTCTAGTCGGGTCAGACGCTCTCCAGCAAGAATCCGCGTAGCGACAAGGTCAAAGACCGTTTTCCGAGAGTACATCACACAACCCGGCAATCCCATGATGGGAATATCATCTAAATAAGCCAGTAAAAGCATTGCCCCAGGAAGCACAGGGGTACCATAAGTCACCAGTTCCCCTCCTAGTCCTTTGATAGCAGTTGGCGTCAAATCGTCTGGATCTACAGACATTCCCCCCGTTACAAGGACCATTTCTGCTCCCTGAGCAATATGTTCACGGATGCGTTCTTGAATCATTTCCACATTATCATCGGCAAAGGTTTGTCCCAAGAGCTCGGAACCCCATTCGGCCACCTTCCCTTGGAGCACAGGTCCAAATTTATCTTGAATTCTACCGTGGTATACTTCACTTCCAGTAGTAACCACCCCAACCTTTTTCGATTGGAGGGGGCGAATTTGGAGGATGGGTTCTTTAAACTGACGAGTAATTTCCTCTGCTTCCAGAATAACTTTTTCGTCAATCATTAAAGGTACAACTCGTGTACCGGCAATTTTATCGCCCTTTTTAACCGGACGATGATTGTGCAACGTAGCAAGAATAATATGTTCAATAGAATTTAAAGCGTAAATACCTTCCTCGGATGCATAGATTAAGCCATCTAGTTCGGCAATCAAATTGACCTTGCCCTCTTTTGTCTCACTAAATTTTAACCCCGGTCCAGCTACGGCTTTCGCCAGACGCTCTGCTGCTTCATCCTCGTGTATAAGTCCCGGTTTCTGGTCCCATACATAGATATGTTCTTTTCCCATACTAAGGAGTACCGGGATATCTTCTTCCTTGATTACATGACCCTTTCTGAAACGAGCATCCTTGGTCTTTCCGGGAATAATTTGAGTCATATCGTGCATAAGCACAGCCCCAATGGCATCCTGTATCTTGATCTTTTGCATTGATTTTTCCTCCTTTTCGTATGCAGAAGGCATGTTCATTTCTAAACACACCCCGGTTTCAGAATTCTGAAACGGCCTAACACCATAGAAAAACCCTTAGGCTATTAGGCTCGGGTTACTATTATTATAAACTAAAACTTCATTATGGGAAATAAAATAATAGGACATTAATAATATTGCCGTTATTATCCGTATCAAATATTATTAGTGTCCGTTATTATCGTAATCCATAAGAGGGTTTATTTAAGTCCGTAGCGAATTTTTACTAATTAGACAATCGATCAGGCCATTGATTTACTTGAAAAGAGGTGACCCATTCCCCATGACAGTCAATAAAACTGGATTCGAAATATTTCATAAGGATCCCCTTTGGGAAAAGCTACCTGAATCATTCTGGGAATACTGTGCGTCCCATGGAAGGATCAGGCAATTTGCTGCGAAGCAATTTCTTTTCTTCACCGGTGAGGAAGGTAATTATGTCTACTTTTTGCTCAAAGGCCGAGTGCAAATCTTATTGATGAGCGAATTTACTGAGAAGATTTTTCGGATTCTTCAAGCCCCTGCCTTTTTCCCAGAGGTCATATTTGATAGCAAGGTATATCCTTATGCAGTCATTACTACCGAAACATCGGAGGTATTTGTGTTAGAACGGAGAATCCTTCTCCAGTATCTTAAGGAAAACCCTTCCGACCTATGGCCTTTTTATCAAAATATGGCTTTGGATCTTCGCCGCGCCTATCGTCAAATCAAGAATATAGCTCTTGGGGATGCCAGATCCCGTTTAGGTGCAAAAATATTTGCTTTGGCACATGTCCATGGACAAGAGACGGACGAAGGAATAAATATTACTATTCCCCTCTCTGCCACAGATTTAGCGGGAATGTGTAGCTTAGCCCGAGAATCCGTAAGTCGTATTCTGGGTGAGCTTAAAGACCTGGGAATCTTGAAGATTGAGAAAAAGCTCATCACGGTACTTAGTCTTGAGCAACTACAGGAATGGATTCATGACCGTCAAAACTCCCTTTAAGCATTTACAACTCGGTACGACGGTCGAGAAAATGGGTAAGCCTTTCGTTGGGAAGGCAGTTTTCCAGATAGTCTTCTAGTAGTAAACCAATTTTTTGATAAACCTTATCGCTTCGAAACTTCTCCTTAGAAAGGCGAGCTAACTTAGGCTTCCTGCCGAGACGACCTCCCAAATAAAGATTCCAGCCAGACTCTCCAGATACTATCTTACCTGTCTTGCAAGTGCGAATACAATCCCCGCAACCAAGACAGAGCTCTTCATTAAACACTAAACCCTCTTGCCAAGTTAAGGCTTTTTCTTGACAAGAACGGATGCAGGCTTGACAGCCGGTACAGTGGTCATCCGTGAATTTCGGTAATAGATAGCCGATAATACCTATATCCTTAATCTGGGGTTGCGAACATGCATTAGGACAACCGGCTAAGCCGATTTTCGGCAGATGATGATAGTGAACCGAAGAAAATTTCGTCGCTAAATGTGTTGAAAAATTCATATCCTGAAAAAGCTGATTGAGCTGCTCGTAGAGCAACGACCAGTCCTGCGTAGATTTAACGCAATTTTTACGGCAGTGTTCGAGTACAAAACCTTCTTCGGTCATTACTATTTCCCCCACTTGCAATATACTAAATCATTCTAATCCATTTTACCATCCAACCCTAATTTAGATGTGTCCTGAGTCACACTTCTTAATAAACCATGAGAATGCCGGTTCTTTGCCATAAATTTGGTCAAGAACCGGCATTCTCATGAGGTATGGTGTTTGAAAAAGGCCCTTTGTTTACAGTATGGATAGCTCTGCAGGACCTTCCAATAGAGCCAGAAGCAACTGGACAGCCCCTTCGATATCTCCTTGATCTACGGTCTCGGAGGGGCTATGGATATAACGGGTAGGGATAGATATTACACCGGAGGGAATCCCTCCCTTGCTCAAATGGATCGCTCCGGAATCAGTACCACCATATTCGAGAACCTCCCACTGATAAGAGATATTATGTTGCTCTGCTGTATGAGCCATCCAAGCCTTGATTTTGGGATGGGTAATCATCGAGCGGTCAAAGACTTTAATAGCCGCACCATGAGCTAGTTTCACATCCATGGGGTGTGCTTTGGGGGTATCCCCTGTCCCCGTAACATCCAAGGCAATTGCTAAATCAGGTTCGAGGGCAAAAGCAGCTGTTTGGGCACCGCGGACCCCTACCTCCTCTTGAACAGTAAACACAAAATATACTTCATGATCTGTCTTTAGACGTTTCAGTACTTCAATAGCAACAAAACAGCCTACTCGATCATCCATAGCTTTGGAAGTCATCCGTTTTCCTTGTTTAGTGAAATTCCCGGCAAAAACGGCACTTTCCCCGATTGAAACACGAGTTTTTGCTTCTTCCCGAGAAGTAGCACCGATATCAAGATAGAGCTTATCCAATTTAAGATCGATGGGCTTCTCTAATTTTTCGACGCCAATGGTTCCCATTATCCCGTTCTGAAAGAGAACTCGGCGATGGGGCAATTCTCGTATGGAGACACCACCTATAGGCGCGAAGCGCAAATAGCCTTTCTCATCGATGTGGGTTATCATAACTCCGATTTCGTCGACATGGGCAGCAATCATGATCTTCTTGCCGGTGCCTCGACGGATGGCGATCAGATTGCCGAGAGTATCTGTCTTCATCTCATCACAATAGGGCCGAACCTCATCAGCAATAGCTGTAGTCACTATATCTTCAATACCTGAAGGCCCAAAGGTTTGGGTTAACCGTTCCAATAGTGAATAATCCAGAGGATTCTGATCATAGGGCATAAGATTTGTCCTCCTTTAAAACTTAAATTCATTGGGAATAGACTTCAGGATTGCATCTACTAAGGCAAGGGCATTTTGTAGATCTGCTTCAGCCATAACCGAAGCGGTAGAGTGAATATAACGGCAAGGAACACTGATGGCGAGCGTGGGAATTCCCTCGCGGCTCAGATGAATAGAACCGGCATCATTGCCACCGCTATGTCCTTTTCGAAATTGATAAGGAATGCCATTTTTCTCCGCGAGTTCTATCACTTGTTGAAGTAGCTTAGGCTGATATAAGGTGGCCCTATCCATAATGGAAAGTGCCGGGCCCTTTCCGGGTTCCGTAACCCAGGCTCCCTCTTCTACTTCCATCATATGAGCAGAAACGGTTCCTTCCAGAATGATGGCCAAATCCGGTTGCACATGGTAGGCTGCTATCGTAGCACCTCTTAACCCTACCTCCTCTTGGACTGTGAAGGCACCAATCAGGTTAAGAGGATAATCTTTCTTTAAAAGCTCTGTGAGAAGAGTACAGCCGACCCGATCGTCAAACGCTTTACCTTTCCAATACCCTTCACCGAGTGGCTCGGTTTCTGTATAGAAGTAAGCATAATCTCCGATTTTGACATGCTTTTCAGCTTCTTCCTTAGCTGTAGCACCGATATCGATATAGAGCTGTTCAATTTTTAAGGCCTGCTCACGTTCTTTGGGTTTCTGAAGGTGAATAGCCTTTGCTCCGATGACACCAAGTAAAGCATTGATTTGCACAGGCTTGGAGACCAGGATTCTCGAATCAATGCCCCCAACTGGTTTAAACTTAAGAAATCCCTCAGAGGTAATCGCAGTAATCATAAGCGCCACCTCATCCATATGAGCGGCTATCATTACTTTAGGGCCGACTGTTAACGAATTCTTATGGACAATGAGGTTGCCGATCTTATCGGTGTGTATGGAGTTTACATAAGGTTTCAGTTGTTCCGTGAGAATTTTGCGGATTTCCTGTTCGGCCCCCGAGGTGCCATTAAGTTGGGTTAAGGTCTTTAATAGCATATTTTTCCCTCCAAGTCCTCAGGAAGTCCTGCTATAAAATAGGCCAATAGTTTTCCGGTATGGACGATATCCCTCATATCTATGGTTTCGACAGTAGTATGCATGTAGCGTAAGGGAATCGAGACTAAGCCCGTGGGCACACCGGCTTGGGTAACTTGAATAGCCCAGGCATCTGTGCCGCTTCGGCCCGGTACAGGATGAATCTGATAGGGTACACGCCATTCGCGAGCACTTTTAAGTAGCTCTTCATAGACCAAGGGATGAAAGTTTGGGCCAATGGCGACCGCTGGACCCTTCCCTAATTCTACATCCACCTGCCCTTTCGTATCGGGTGTCAAGGCATGCGTTACATCGATAGCAATTCCCAGATCCGGATTCAAGGTATAGGAGCTTGTGATTGCTCCCCGATAACCGAGCTCTTCCTGGGTTGTAGTTACGGCGATTACGTCGTGCGCATGCTGGATCTTTTGCAGTTCTTCTAGGCATATTTTCATGACAACCACACCAGCACGATCATCAAAGGACTTGCCTGCCACAAGCTGGTTCAGCATTTCTATACATTGACGTCGTAAGGTAATAATATCTCCAACCTGAATAACTTCGCGGATTTTGTCATAGGGAAGCCCAACATCAATCCCCATCTCATCAATCTTTACAGCTTTTTCCCCATTGTCCGATAGAAGATGGGGCGGTATGGAGCCAATAACGCCGAGGACGGGTTTTCGGCCATGAATAATAACCTCCTGGGAAAGAAGAGTTCGCTGATCTACTCCTCCTACGGTGGTAAAGCGAATAAAACCGCTTTGTTCAATGCCCTTAACCATGAGGCCAATCTCATCCATGTGAGCAGCAAGCATGATTTTATAGCGGCCAATGGTACCTTTTTTATGTGCATAGATGTTTCCTAAAGCATCTGTATAAACAGCGTCAGCTAGGGGATGAAATTCAGCTTGCACCAGAGGAGTCAGGCTCTCTTCGTACCCAGATACACCTGAGTTTTCAGAAAGCCTTTTTAAGAAATCCTTCGCGCTGGATTGTTGCGCGTTATTCAATACATTCAGCCTCCTCATCACAAATATTTTCTGTTTTAAGCTCGTGCTAGATTCAAAATAGCTTGAGCATAGACCTTGCAGGCTAAGACTAGACTATCGATTGCTATGTATTCGTCGGCGCAATGGATGACTTCAGGCTCACCAGGAAGAAGCGGACCAAAAGCAACCCCTTGGGGTAAAACTTTTGCGTAGGTCCCGCCCCCAATAGCAAAGGCATAAGCCTCAAGGCCTGTCACGTCGGCATAGGCTTTTAATAAAGCGCCAACTAAAGGACTGTCTTTGGGTACATGGTGTGCCTTTTGATGACTGAGGGTTTTTAGCTGGAGACCCATTGCTTCGGCTTGTTCCTGCAAAGGGATTAAAACCTGATCCTGATTAATAGTAACCGGGTAACGTATATCTAAAACGAAACGAAGGTGATCTTCAGACCAATCCATAATGCCTAAATTCAAGGATAATCTTCCTGAAGGCTCATCAGCAAAGGCAATGTTCAAGCCTTCTCCATAAAACCCTCCACCGACTTTTGTAGTGAGCCATTGAATTAATTGGGCTTCCTCCTCGTTGATCGCCAATGTCTGAAGAAACTGCAGGGCGTGCAGGACAGCATTTTTCCCATTCTGAGGTAGGCTTCCATGAGCTCCCACCCCTTTAAAGATAAGGATAAGAGTCTCACCTGTACCTGAACCTTCATTTTCCAGGTCACCTGATACCCCTTCAGGGAAGGAATAGTCGGTTAATTTTTGAGAAACTACGTCCTGAGCCAGACCATTGAGAACGACCCGACAGGTGTCAGGAACCACATTGGCACGATCCCCACCTTGGATTTGTTTAAGGTGAGGTAAACTTAATTGTTTAGTCAGCTCGAGATGAAAAATGCCCTTTTCGGCATGAATTAGAGGAAATTCCGCATCCGGGGCAAATCCCTGCACGGGAATTTCTTCTTTTTGTTTGTAATAATCCATATCTGCCCAGCCGGACTCTTCATCGGTACCCAGAATCAGACGCACTTTCTTATGGAGAGGTATTCCCGCATCTTTAATGGCTTTCATAGCAAAAAGGGCAGCTAAAGTGGGGCCTTTATCGTCCACTGCCCCTCGGCCATAGATTTTTCCGTCAGCTATCTCACCACTATAAGGTGGAAAAGACCATCCATCTCCTTCAGGGACCACATCTAAATGTCCTAAGATCCCTAGGAGCTCCCCTGTGCCCATCTCAATCTGTCCGGCGTAACCATCAATATTCTTTACCGTAAAGCCCAGGCTTTGCCCTAAGTTTAATGTCCATTCTAGGCATTCTCTTATCCCCAGTCCAAAAGGGGCTCCGGGCAAGGCAGAATCCATATCTCTGACACTCTTAATTTGGATACAGCTTTGGACAGCATTTATCATCTCATCTTTAAGTCCATCAATTCTTTGGTTAAGGTTCTCAATATCCATTGTGTTTCCTCCCTATTCTGTTTGATTCAATTGACTATTCCTTTGCTAGGATACCCTTTTTGGTAAGAAATCTGCAATTCTCTTATGGCGTCGGTGGTGGGTCTTCCGTTTGCTTTAATATTTCCTCAAGGGGAGTAAATTGTACATCAATCATGGTACCCGTGTTGACAACCGTTCCAGGCTGAATGCTTTGAGAACTCACGAGTCCGGTTCCGGAAAAATTCACGTGAAGTTCCGCCTGAGCTAGTTTTTCACCGGCTTGTCGCATTGTTAAGCCTGTAAGATCAGGAACTACTGTTTCACCCTTCAACGGTGTCCGTTCAGGTGCTACTGAAGCTGGGGTTGGCCGTTCAAAATTCGTCTCAGGAAGCTTACTTACTTCACTCGGAGTCTCATGAGCTACGGGAATTCCGTAATATTGAAGGGCGCCTTCGATAATAGCTTTAGCAACAGGCCCGGCTAAAGTCCCCCCTTGGTGGCTTTCGCCTTGGGGGGTATCGATAAGAATGATGAGAGCAATCTTAGGATCATTCGCCGGAGCATAAGCGGCGAAGGAGGCCACGAAATCGGTTGAAGAATAGCCACCAGTTTCCGGGTCCACTTTTTGAGCTGTCCCTGTCTTTCCAGCTACCCGAATTCCCGGTATGTGAGCGGCAGCACCCGTTCCTTCGTTGACTACTGCCTCTAAGATGGCAGTCATCTGTTCGGATGTTGATTTAGAGACCACTTGACGGACAGGGGTTGGATTAATTGTTTTCGTGGTACCATCTGGATAGGTGATTTTCTCAAGAATATAGGGCTTATAGAGGGTCCCACCATTAGCAATGCTGGAAATTGCCGTAAGCAATTGAACTGGTGTTACTAGATTAGCTTGGCCAAAGGACATGGTTGCCATGTCAATATCTCGGGCCTTATCTTGAGGTATAAGTAATCCGGTTTCTTCCCCGGTGAGATCGATACCCGTCCTTCCGCCGAAGCCAAAAGCTCTCAGATATGTATAGAAGGCTTCTTTGCGCAATTCCATTCCTACTTGGGCCAGTACCACATTTGAAGAGATCATCATCCCTTCTTGAAAAGTGATTTCTCCATGGGGTCTAAAGTCAGAATCCCAGTTCGTTATGTAGCGCGGTCCAATCCGTATATAGCCTGGATCATCAAAAACATCGTCAGGCTTTAAGATGCCTTCCTCTAGGGCCGCTGCACCAGTAATGATTTTAAAGGTGGAGCCCGGCTCATAGGACATGCTGATATTCAAATTGCGTCGTTCTTCCGGGGTTGTGGATGTGTAATCATTGGGGTTAAAGGTAGGTCGGGAGCCCATGCCAAGAATTTTACCTGTCATAGGATCCATGGCCAAAATAGCAATCCGCTTCCCTTGAGTTCTCTCCACGAGTTGGTCTAATTGTTGTTCAATAAGGTATTGAATCGTTGAATCCAAGGTAAGTTGAATATCTGATCCCTTTAAAGCCGGTTCATTGAGTTTTGAGTCCTTGAGCATGAATTGTTGTGAAGTATAACCAGGGGTACCGTAGAGCTCCTCATCATAGTAAGATTCAATACCTTCCGCACCATGGCCTGCCAAATTAACAATACCAAGAACAGCAGAAGCTAAATTATCCATAGGATAGACGCGCCTTTGTTGGTCACTATAACCGATGCCAGGAAGCTTAAGGGCCTTGATTGCTTCTGCTTTTTCCAAATCTACTTGATTAGCAATATTGACCCAGGATAAATCTTTGTTTAGTTTTTCTAGTAGCTTATCCCGATCTAAGTCCAAGAGTTCACCGATCTTATCCGCCATAGCTTCTTTGGTCCAAGAGGTCTGCTTCTTAGCTATTAACTCATTAATCGCACGGGGATCCGCATAGATCTCTTTGACAGGTATGCTTTGGGCTAAAACACTGCCTTGAGCATCAAGAATTTTACCTCTTTCAGGAAGTAAGCTTGCACTACTGGTTCTCCTCTCAATCCCTTTTGCTTTTAGTTCGGAAGCATCAATCACTTGAAGCATAAATAATCGTCCCACGACCGCCACCACCATAAAGATGAGCAGACCGTAGAGAACATTTTCTCGAACAAAATAGCCTCGTTTCACATGTTTTCCTCGCAGTC
This sequence comes from Desulfitobacterium sp. THU1, assembly GCF_038181555.1. Taxonomy (NCBI): domain Bacteria; kingdom Bacillati; phylum Bacillota; class Clostridia; order Eubacteriales; family Desulfitobacteriaceae; genus Desulfitobacterium; species Desulfitobacterium sp. THU1. The sequence goes on from NZ_JBBWUA010000024.1 coordinate 44,409, forward strand.
TATAGAAATAATCTAGAATAATAGTATTATACCATTCTTTTTTTCCGGTGAGATTAATAATCCGAAAAAGCCCATGTTTTCTTAACTATCGATGGTCTTTTGGGCCACCTTGCTAAGAAACCATGAGCTTTGTAATTATTTTGTCCTGGATTGAAAATTGAATGCGAGTAAATTAATGTTATTTCATGGAAAGAATGGATGCAAGAAGCATGCCACCAAGGAGTCCGCCTATATGGGCGTAAACATCAATTCCCGGTTGAAAAAAACCGATGCTTAGGTTAATCAGAACAATAATCACCAGATTTTTACCAAAACCGGATTTCCAAAGGGAGGGTCTGCGGCGAGAGTAAACTACTAAAGCCCCAAGAATTCCAAAAATTGCTCCCGATGCCCCTGCCGAAATTGCCTCCGTGCTAAGAAAACTGGCGAGAGAACCCATAACTCCGCTCAGGATATAGATGAAGAGATAGCGAATACGACCAAACAGCTCTTCCAAAATCGGCCCTAAAATCCATAAAGCATAAAGGTTAAAGGCTAAATGGATTACTCCGATATGGAGGAACATGCTTGTGAAAAGGCGCCAATACTCTCCTTGAATAATCAGGGCATTAACCTTTGCCCCAAACATGATAAGGACACCTGTATTAGTGGAACCGCCAGCCAAAGTCATCAGGGCAAATATAAACAAGTTGATGAAAACAAGACTATAGGTAAGATAGGGTCGGAAGATTACCCCATTAGAAGCAGGAGCAAATCTTGAATTAAGCGGAACATCTGTCGAATTGCCTTGAGTAGCCCCTCTAGAAGGAGTTGGTTCAAGATAGGAAAGAATTTGGTTTAAGCGATCTCTTTTTTCCGTCGCCGGGGCTGCAAATATAGAACCTGTTTGTAAATCTATAAACCAAGCTTGAATCTTTTGCAAAGCGGGTTGTTTTAAATCCTGAGAGGAGAGTCCTTCAGGACAAAAGATTATTGCTTCCCAATATCTTACGGGAGAATCGATCTGGGAAACATTTTGTGGTGTAGCTAAAAGTTCTCCCCTCTTTAAGACGGAGAAAAGAAAGCCCTCTTCCTCTTTATGAGCTAAAACCCACTGATTCAAATCCTTTTCTATAGACCATTGATCCTCTTGAAGCCCGCGTAAAATACGCTCGAGGATAGTAAGCCCTCCTTTTTTTAACACCTCTGGTCTTAATAATCACTGTCATCATATATATTCTAAAGTGTTAAGCCCGTTATTGTCAAAAAAGTGATCACAGCATAGCTAGAATCTATCCTTAGAGTTAGAAAAGGCAGTGGAATTCTCCACTGCCTTTAAGTAACTCATAATCATCACTGAACACAATGAATGGCTCAGCCGTTCTTCCAGGAGACTCCAAAACCGCCTCGAGGGTAGTCCCATTTTATATTCCCGGAGGGGCAGGCAACTCGACAGGTGCCACATTCAAGACAACCTTCGTAGCCAACGGAGATACGATTCTCTTCTTCATCCCAGTCATAAACATGAGCAGGACAGATAAAAGTACATACCTTATCCTTGCACTTTAAACAAAGTTCCCCATTAGCAATTTTAATGTGATTGAGTTTGTCTGTATTAAAGCGCACCAAATACAATTTATCATCTAATTTCATTTTAGTGCCCTCCATGCATTAAACATATCTTTAACAAGTCCACTCTTTGTCCGTTTCTTAAATGCCATATCCATAATATTACTGAAGACTTTTGCTTTTGGAGTACCATCTGCTGTAAAGTACATACGGGCTGCTTGGTTAAGAATTTCAGGATACTCGCCCAGTAAATGAGGATTGGCCTCGATGAAAGGCATAAGCTTTCTAAACTTGTAAAGGTCCTTGATGACAAAAGAATCACGGAGTCGAGTTTCATAGACGCTCATACCTTGGGCGCTGATATCCCCAGATTTAATAGCTTCAGCGGCTACATTTCCGGCAATTTTCCCGGAGATCATAGCCAAGTTGGAGCCTTCACGGTTCAAACCGTTGACAAACATCGCTGTGTCCCCAACGACCATAACTCCTTGACGATAAAGCTTCGGAATAGTGTTATAACCGCCTTCTGGGATCAGGTGAGCCAAGTATTCCTTTGTTTCTCCACCTTGCAGCAATCTTTTAACATAAGGTTTAGCTTTTAAGTGCTCCAAGAGATCATTAGGTGACCATCCCTTTTCAGACATGGAGTTAACCATTGCCCCAACCCCAACGGAAATGGAGTTTTTGTTGGTATAGATAAAGGATGTTCCCATCATTCCAGCAGTAGAATCGCCAAAGAGTTCGATGGTTGCTCCTTCATGGGGCTCTAAGCAAAAGCGATCTTCGATTTTCTCAGGAGGAAGTTCAATAATTTCTTTAACTACGACGGCCATATTCTCAGGGCGCAGAGGCTTAGCAAGTCCAGCCTTACAGGCTAAGAAATTATTAGCTCCTTCAGCGATGATAACAACCTTTGCTCCCAGGTCTCCTTCACTACGTCCGGTGCGAACACCTACTACATCATCACCATGATAGAGGAGATCTTCAACAAGAGTTTCGGTTATAATCATTGCCCCGGCTTTAATAGCTTGATCAGCCAACCAACGGTCAAATTTCACCCGGAGTACTGTGTGGGCATTATAATTAGGTGCTTGACCCCAAGCCGGATCACGATAACCCGCAGTCAGGATTTCATCTTTGCTCAGAAAAGCATAGCGTTGCTCAATAACGGGTCTTTCCAAAGGAGCTTCCTTCCAAAAGTCTGGGGCAACTTCATTCGTTGCTTGGGTATAAAGTACCCCTCCCATGACGTTTTTAGTACCAGGATAATCTCCCCGTTCAATGACAGCAGTTTTCATTCCAGCCTTAGCAGCACTAATCGCGGCAGATAGGCCGGCTGGACCGCCTCCAACGACGATTACATCAAAATTTTCCATGTTGGCCCCTCCTTACTTTGCTACGCCGTGCTGTAGGCGCTTTTTGAATTCAGCTGTTAATGCCGGTACAACTTCGTTAAGATCCCCGACAATTCCGTAATTAGCGACACGGAAAATAGATGCATCGGGATCATTATTGACAGCAATGATAAAATCAGAGGTTTCCATACCGACGAGATGCTGGATTGCTCCGGAAATACCAATCGAAATATAAAGCTTAGGTCGAACCGTAATACCCGTTTGACCGACTTGACGATCATGGGTAATCCAACCAGCCTCTACAGCACCACGGGTCCCAGCAATAGTAGCGCCGAGCACATCGGCTAATTCTTCTGCCAAGGCTAAGTTTTTCTTAGAGCCAAGGCCAAGACCAACTGCCACGAGGACTTCAGCTTTATCCAAGAAAATGCTCTTGGCATCACCTTTGATAAAGTCCACTACTTTAGTTAAAACTTCTTCTTCAGCGAGACCTAACTCTTCGCGAATGATTTCACCTGTTCTACCTTCCACTCGTTCAGGCATAGCCATAACTCTGGGACGTACCGTAGCCATTTGGGGACGACGAGTCTTACAAAGAATGGTAGCCATAATGTTTCCGCCAAAGGCAGGACGTGTTTGTAGAAGGTGTTTGGATGTCGGATCGATTCCCAAAACTGTGCAATCGGCAGTTAATCCTGTTTGCATCGTGGTAGCGATAACCGGGAAAACGTCACGACCCATCGCGGTAGCACCCATGAGAATGATCTCAGGCTGATATTGACGAATGAGATCCGTAATTGCATGAGCATAAGGCTGGGAACGATAATCTTTAAGAACTGGATCATCCACCACATAGACTTTCTCAGCTCCATAGGCAAAGGCCTCGGGAATAACTTTCTCTACATCGTGGCCTACAAGAACACCAGCCAATTCACAACCGATATCATTGGCAAGCTTGCGCCCTTCACCTAAGAGTTCCCAAGATACAGGCGCAATTTCGCCACGATTGTATTCGATAACGACCCATACTCCGCTCCAAACATCTCCGCCAGCAACAGGAGCTGATTTCTTCTCTGTTTTGGGTTTAGCAACACTTACTGCAGGAGCAGCATCAGCATCAGCGGACACTGGAGTCTCCACTTTTGCTTCGGCTTTCTTGCCAGCGCCTTCCGGTAAGGAGAGAATATTGCTCGGGCAAGCGTCCACGCAATCGCCACACTCTGTACATTTTGCGGCATCAACGACTACGCCACTACCCCCTAATTCTAAGGCTTCTGATGGGCATTCACCCACACAAATTCCACAACTGATACAACCAGGACCGATGATAACAGCCATTAGCGCTTACCTCCCTTACCATCGGGACTAACCATGATAATATTTTCTTGGAATACTTTCTCAACTAACTGAGCAGCTACTCCTTTTGGATCTTTTGTCCCGTCGAGTTTTTCTCCGCCCGAACGAGCCGGGGGCGCAAAAATTTTATTTACACTTGTGGGTGAACCCTTGAGTCCCATTTGAGTAACATCAAATTCAAAGGAATTAGCAGTGATAATTTCAGGCTCATAAGCGGCAGCGTTCATCATGTTTGGTAGTGAAGCGTAACGCAACTCATTGAGCTCCTTTTCTACTGTAAGCAGAGCAGGTAATTTGGCTTGTACCACTTCGCGCCCTGTTTCAAGTTTGCGATGAACTGTTATTGTGTCATTAGTAATATCAGTTACTTTAATGACATAAGTAAGTTGTGGGAAGCCTAAACGAGTAGCAATTCCAGGCCCTGTCTGAGCAGTATCACCGTCAATTGCTTCTTTACCAGCCAAAACTAGATCTACGGGATCGGTTTCGTGAATTTTTAAGATAGCTTGGGTAATGATATAAGCTGTTGCTAAAGAATCCGAGCCACCAAATGCCCTATCAGTTAAAAGAATAGCTCGATCTGCACCGAAAGACATGGCTTTGCGTAGCGCTTCCTTAGCCTGAGGTGGACCCATTGTTACGATTGTAACTTTTCCGCCAACTTTCTCTTTGAGGCGAATTGCCTCTTCAAGAGCATGTGCATCATATGGGTTAATGATTGATGGGACCCCTTCACGCATAAGTGTATTCGTTTTGGGATCAATCCGAACTTCTGACGAGTCCGGTACCTGTTTTAGACAGACAACAAAATGCAAAAAAACTCCCTCCTCTATCCCTTTTATAATAAAGAAACATAATCTCACATGTACAGCATAGTACAATAGGAGAAAAAAGACAAGTTTTTAGATTAACAAAATATATTAAATATTCTGTTAATGGTAAGTCGAGCTTAAAAACAAAAATAATTATATCACAAATTTAATAATGTTCATATATATTTTGTAATCATTAATATATTTATAAGAATAAGTTCTGGGTTTTCTTGTTATTGGGCAAAATAGTGTTACATGTCAAATAATAGCATATGCGAAGGAGGGATGGGATTGAGACGAATTTTTCGCCTATTAC